>DAORJJ010000319.1:0-7919 GCA_035439005.1 Polyangiaceae bacterium
GGGCCCCAGCCGGCTCCGCCGGTGGGGCGGAGGACGGAGTCCTCCGATGACAAGGCGGCCCCAGCCGGCTCCGCCGGTGGGGCGGAGGACCGAGGTCCTCCGATGACAAGTCCGTTCTAGCCGGCGGTCAGAGACCGCTCACTAGAACGGCCGGCCCTTGCCCTTGCCCTCGGCCAGCGGGACGAGGTCGCGGCAGGCCTCGACGCCGAGGTCTTTGCTCTCGCTGGGATCCGTGGCGACGTCGAAGCACAACCACGCGTGATCGGCCTGGTTCGCGATGAGCTTGCGCGTGCCCTTCATCGCGCCCCAGTTCTTGAAGGCGCAGGCCCACAGCTCGGTGCAGTTCGTGAGCACCGTGGGCGTGTTCGTGGGCGTCCCGCCGCGCAGCAGGCTCGCGCCGGGCATGCGCGCGCGGAACGGGGCGAGGCCCTGCGCGTCCCACAGGCCCATGAGGTCGAGCAGCGTGGGCAAGATGTCGATCGAGAGGAGCGGCGCGGTGCGCAGCCGGACGAGGCTCTCCCGCTCGGCCGCGGTGAGCGTGCCCTCGGGCGCGTCGATCCAGAAGGGGATGCGGATCTCCGGATCGTAGAGCGTGCCGGTGTGCCCCACGGCGCCCTTCTCGCGCATCTGCTCGCCGTGGTCGGACACGTAGATGATGACCGTGTGCGCCGCCTCCGGCCGCTTCTTGAAGGCCTTCAGGAAGCGCCCGACGGCCATGTCTTGGAGGTAGATCGAGTCCTGATAGCGGTTCAGGATCTCCTTCTCGTAGCCGGGCCCGGTGGCCTCCTCCTGCGGCAGGAAGGGCGAGTAGCGAGGATCGACCTTGTACGGAAAGTGCGTGTTCGACAGGTGCACCACGTCGACCCGCGGCTCCGGCAGGCCGTCGAGGTGGGTCGCCACGTAGTCGACGAGGATGCCGTCGTCCGCGCCGGTCTCGTAGGTGGCGTTCGGGTCGATCTCGGTGGCGCTCACGCGGCGCGTGATGGGCACGCCCTCGAGCCACGTGCCCGAGTTGCCGAAGAGCAGGTTCTGCGACGTGAAGTAGGTGCCCGCGAGCTTCGCCGCGCTCAGGTACTCCCAGAGGAGCGGCGCGGCGTGCAGGTCGGCGCGCGACTCGGCGGGGGAGAGGCCGGTCCACATGATGCCGAGCGAGATGGCCGTGGTGGAGTCGAGCGCGCGCATCTGCAGGAAGGGGAGGCGCTCGGGCACCGCCTCGTTGGAGAACGGCGTGAACTTGCAGTCTTGTGTGTATTCTACACACGTGCTGTGCGAGCGCACCGACTCGGTGACGATGAACATCACGTTGCGCCGCGCGCTCGGCGCGGCCACGAGCGCGGGGACGGGGAGGGGCGAGCGCGGCCCCGGGTGCACGCGGTCCACGGTCTCGTTGTGGTCCCACCGCGCCCGCGCGAGCTGCCCCATCGCCGAGACGTAGAGGGTGTCCGGCGTGGCGCCCTGCTCGCCCCCGCGCTCGGGATCCACGAAGAGCACCACGAGCAGGGCGACGCACGCGAAGTCGAGCGACGCCCGGCCGTTCCCCTTCGACGTGGGCGCGAGCTTGCGCGCGAGGAGCGGCAGGGCGAGCGCCAGCAGCACCGGCGGCAGCAGCGCCTTCGCGAACGTGATCCGGTCGAACCACAGCTGCTGGCCGATGCTCGGCATCATCTGCGTGCCCACCAGGACCGCCCGGTGGTTCATGTACGCCATGTAGCGGTCGAACGTGTAGAGCTGCGCGCCGAACGCGAGCACGCCGGCGGCGAACACGAGCACGCGCGCGGGGTAGCGCGAGAACCCCCGGTGCCGCGCCGCGGCGGCGAGCAGCCCGCCCCAGATCCAGAAGCTGGCGAGCACGCTGAGCAGGTAAAAGACCTTCTCGCGCGAGTCGAAGTGCGTGATGCGCTCGTGCCTGCGCGCGAGGTCGGTCCCCACGATGAGGAGCGTGGGCACGACGAGCAGCGCGCGGGCGGTCCACCGGCGGAGCACGACGCTGCGCCTCAGCGTGAGCCAGCGGCCGCGGGCGCGGGCGTAGTCGCGCGCGGGGTCCGCGGGCGCGCTCGCCTCGGACTCGGGGGCCGCCTCGGGGGGGAGGCGGTCATCGGAGCCCGCGACGGGGCCCGTCTCGGCGCTCGCGGGGCGGGACATTGGGCCGGCTTATAGCGTTTTGTCGGCAACTCTCAAGGCGCACGAGGCCCCCGAGGGATCGTACGGCTCAACTTGCATCCATGCGTATCGTGGAATATAGACTCTCCCATGGCGATCGAGCTCACCCCCGCGACCCTCGGGGGCTCCCAGCGGTGGGAGCTCTATCGGGTGCTGTCGGAGCCCGCCCGCCTGCGCCTGCTCGCGCTCGCCGCCGAGGAAGAGCTCGGCATCGGCGAGCTCGCGGAGCTGCTCGGCGAGAGCCAGCCCAACGTCTCCCGGCACGCGGCCACGCTGAAGGGGCTCGGCCTGCTCACCGTGCGGCGCGAGGGCACCCGCGCGTTCGTGCGCGTCTCGGGCACCGCCCTCGCCGACGCGGTGGTGGGCGACGCCCTCGAGAGCGGCCGGGCGCTCGTGCGGGCCGACGGCAGCCTCGCGCGGGTGGCCGGCGTGGTGCGCGAGCGCGAGGCGTCGGCCCGCGAGTTCTTCTCGCGCCCGCGGGAGCGCGAGCGCGTCGACGGCGTCGACGAGACCGTGCTCGCGTACGTGGCCACGCTCTCCACCCTGCTGCCCGCGCGCGGCCTCGCCGTCGACGCGGGCACCGGCGACGGCGGGCTCCTCGACGTGCTCGCGCCCTCGTTCGACCGGGTGGTAGCGATCGACCGCTCGCCCGCGCAGCTCGAGGCCGCCCGCGCCCGCGTGGCCCAGCGCGGCTTCCGGAACGTCGAGCTGCTCGCGGGCGAGCTCGGCGATCCGGCCGTGAGCGAGCGCCTCGCGGGCAAGGCCGACGTGGTGTTCGCCGCGCGCATCTTGCACCACGCGCCGCGCCCCGGCGATCTCGTGCGCCGGCTCGCGGAGCTGTGCCGGCCCGCCGGCGACGCCCTGGGCGGGGCGCTCCTGATCCTCGACTACGCCGCGCACGACGACGAGGCCATGCGCGACGAGGCCGACGTGTGGCTCGGATTCGAGGCGCACGAGCTCGTCTCGTTCGCGCGCGCCGCCGGCCTCGAGGGCGCGCGGGTCTCGCCGGTCCCGGCGGCCCTGCGCGGCCACGGGAAGGACGCCCACCTCGCGTGGCAGGTCCTCGTCGCGCGCCGGGGCGTCCCGAGCGCTGCCGCGGCGCGAATCCCCCGCCAAGCGACGAGCGCGGCCCCCGCGCTCAGCGACACGAAGAAGAAGAAGGGCGCGCGCGCCGCGACGCCCAAGCACTGAGACCACGCGACCGTACGGACCGCGAAGACGCGGCCGCCAGAGGAGAATCGAACATGAGCAACGACAAGAACTTCAAGGTCAAGGACATCTCACTCGCCGAGTGGGGCCGCAAAGAGATCGAGATCGCCGAGAGCGAGATGCCGGGCCTCATGGCCATCCGCAAGGAGTACGGCCCCTCGCAGCCCCTGAAGGGCGCGCGCGTCGCCGGCTGCCTCCACATGACCACCCAGACCGCGGTGCTCATCGAGACCCTCACCGCGCTCGGCGCCGAGGTCACCTGGACCTCCTGCAACATCTTCTCCACGGTCGACCAGGCCGCCGCCGCGATCGCCGCGACCGGCGTCCCCGTGTTCGCCTGGAAGGGCATGACCGAGAAGGAGTACGAGGAGTGCCTCGAGGCGCAGATCTACGCCTTCAAGGGCGGCAAGGGCCCGAACCTCATCCTCGACGACGGCGGCGACCTCACCGTGTGGATCCACCAGCGCCACGCGGGGCTCTTCGCGGGTGACGACCCCATCCGCGGCCTCTCGGAGGAGACCACCACGGGCGTGCACCGCCTCTACGAGATGAGCAAGGCCGGCACGCTGAAGGTGCCCGCCATCAACGTCAACGACTCGGTCACCAAGTCGAAGTTCGACAACCTCTACGGCTGCCGCGAGTCGCTCGGCGACGGCCTCAAGCGCGCCACCGGCGTCATGTTCGCCGGCAAGACCGCGTGCGTGGCCGGCTACGGCGACGTGGGCAAGGGCTCGGCCCAGGCCCTCCGCGCGCTCGGCGCGCGCGTCATGATCACCGAGGTCGACCCCATCTGCGCGCTCCAGGCGGCGATGGAGGGCTACCAGGTCGTCACGATGGAAGACGCGGCGCCGCAGGCCGACATCTTCGTGACCGCGACGGGCTGCAACGGCGTCATCCGCTCCGAGCACCTCCGCGCCATGAAGGACCAGGCGATCGTGTGCAACATCGGCCACTTCGACACCGAGATCGAGGTCGCTTGGCTCGAGAACAACCCCGAGATCAAGGAGATCAACATCAAGCCGCAGGTGGACCAGTTCGTGTTCCCCGACGGCAAGCGCATCACGCTCCTCGCGCGCGGTCGCCTCGTGAACCTCGGCTGCGCGACGGGGCACCCCTCGTTCGTCATGTCGTCGTCGTTCTCGAACCAGACCCTCGCGCAGATCGAGCTCTGGCAGAACGGCGCGCAGTACAAGACCGGCCAGGTCTACACGCTCCCGAAGAAGCTCGACGAGAAGGTCGCCGCGCTCCACCTCGGCAAGCTCGGCGTCCGGCTGACGAAGCTCACCGCGGAGCAGAGCAGCTACCTCGGCGTGAGCACCGAGGGGCCGTTCAAGCCCGAGAACTACCGCTACTGAAGCACGCGCCGCTCGGGCCGCGCGCCCGGGGGTGACTCGCGAGGAGGCCGTCGCGCGGGAGACCGTGCGGCGGCCTTCGCGCGTGCGCGGCGCGCGGCGCGGACCCTTCCTGCCCCTTCCCGTTCGCCGCCGCGCCGTCGATAATCGGCGCATGACGAACGCCGCATCTTTCACGAGCCCCAAGGGCCGCCCGACCTCCGGCTACCTCGCGATCCCGGAGGGCTCCGCCGCCGTGGGCGCCGTCGTGCTCATCCACGAGTGGTGGGGGCTGAACGACCACACGCGCGACCTGTCCGGCCGCCTCGCCAAGGCGGGCTTCCTCGTGCTCGCGGTCGACCTCTACGACGGCCGCGCGACCGCGGATCCGGACGAAGCGGCGAAGCTCATGACGGCCCTCGACACCCACGACGCGGTCGATCGGGTGGCGGGCGCCGCGGCGTGGCTGCGCGCGCACGCCCGCTCGAACGGGAAGGTCGGCGTGACCGGCTTCTGCATGGGCGGCGCGATGTCGTTCGCCGCCGCGTGTCACGTGCCAGGCCTCGCGGCGGTCGTGCCGTTCTACGGCGTCCCGAACCGCGACAAGGTCGACTACACGAAGGTGACCGCGCCCATCCAGGCGCATTTCGCCAAGAACGACGAGTGGGCGAGCGTGGCGAAGGCCGCCGCCATTCGGGACGAGCTCCGCGAGCGCGGCCGGGAGATGGACCTCTGCGAGTACGACGCGGGCCACGCCTTCGTGAACGACACGCGCCCGGACGCCTACCACGCGCCGAGCGCCACCCTCGCGTGGGAGCGCATGGTGGCGTTCTTCCACAAGCACCTCGCCTAGGCGCGCGCGCCCCCCGAGGACGGGGCGCGGCCTCTCGCGCGGGCGCCGCTAGCCCACGTCTCGCCGCGCCTCCGCCGCGAGCTCCTTGGCCCACGTGCGCAGCTTCGACTCGTTCGGCCCCTCGAGCATGATGCGGAGCTTCGGCTCGGTGCCGCTCCAGCGCACGAGCACCCGCCCCTCGCCGCCGAGCGCGTCCTTCACCTTGGCCGTGGCGCGGGCGAGGTGGGCCATGTCCTCGAGGCGCATGCGGGCGGAAAGCGTCACATTTTCAAGTACTTGTGGAACGCGGTCCATCGCGTCTTTCGCGAGCTCGGAGAGGGGCTTGCCCGTGCGGACGGCGATCGCGAGCACCTGGAGCGCCGCCACGACGCCGTCGCCCGTCGACGCGTGGTCGAGGAAGATGAGGTGCCCCGACTGCTCACCGCCGACGTTGTAGCCGCCGCTCCGCATCGCCTCGACGACGTAGCGATCGCCCACGTTCGTGCGCACGAGCCGCCCGCCACGGCGCTCCATCGCGCGCTCGAGCCCGAGGTTCGACATGACCGTCGCGACGAGCGTGTTCTTCTTCAGCGAGCCCTCGTCGAGCATCTTGTGAGCGCACATCGCCATGACGACGTCGCCGTCGACGATCTGCCCCTTCTCGTCGACCACGATCAGGCGATCGGCGTCACCGTCGAGGCCGACGCCGATGTGCGCGCCGCGCTTGACCACCTCGGCGCGGAGCTTGTCGGGGTGGAGCGCGCCGGCGTTCAGGTTGATGTTGACGCCGTTCGGCTTCACGCCGATGGCCGTCACCGTCGCGCCGAGCTCGGAGAACACCAAGGGCGCCACGCGGTAGGCGGCGCCGTGCGCGGCGTCGACCACCACGCGCACGCCGTCGAGCGAGAGATCGTTCGGGAAGGTGGTCTTGGCGAACACCACGTAGCGCCCGCGCGAGTCCTCGAGCTTCTCCGCGCGCCCGATGCCCGGGCCGGTGGGCCGTCGGCCGAGCAGGGAGTCGTCGTCGATGAGGCGCTCGAGCTCGAGCTCGACCTCGTCGGGGAGCTTGAAGCCGTCCTCGCCGAAGATCTTGATGCCGTTGTCGGCGTAGGGGTTGTGGCTCGCGCTGATGACGATGCCCGCGTCGGCGCGCATGCTGCGCGTGAGCTGCGCGATGCACGGCGTGGGCACCGGCCCGCAGAGGATGACGCGCCCGCCCATGCTGCAGATGCCCGCGGAGATGGCCTGCTCGATCATGTACCCGGAGAGGCGCGTGTCCTTCCCGATGAGGATGCGGGGCGTGTGCGGCTTGCCGCGGCCGGCCACGAACGTGATCGCGCGGCCGAGCTGCAGCGCGAGCTCGGGGGTGATGAGGCCCTCGTTCGCGAGCCCGCGGATGCCGTCCGTACCGAAGTAGCGACGCTCGTTCGCCTTCTCTGCCTTCTTGCGGGGCCGCGGTGCTTCCTTCGATGGATTCGTTCGTGCCATGTCACACCCTCCAAGCGCCGCGACACCGCGCGGACTTCATGCGGCCCGCCGGAGCGGGCAGAGCGCGAGAGACGCCCAGCGCGGACGTCGGTCGCAAGTTCGGTCGCGAAAGTGTCAGTCGCGGAAGTTCGTAAACTGGAGCTCGAGGCCCACGTCGGTGTCGCGGAGCAGGGCCATCGCCTTCTGCAGGTCGTCTTTGTTCTTCCCGGTGACGCGGAGCTGCGCGTCGAGGATGGCGGTCTGCACCTTGAGCTTGCTCTCCTTGATGGCCACTACGAGCTTCTTCGCGGGCTCGGGCTCGATACCCTCTTTCACCTTCACGAGGATACGCGCGCCGCCCTTCCCCGTGGACTCGGGCTTGCCGACATCGAAGTATTTCAGGCTCACCTTGCGCTTGATGAGCTTCTCCTCGAGCACGACGACCGCGGCCTTCACGCGGTCTTCGCTCGACGACTTCACGAGGAGCCCCTCGTTGGTCTTCTCCACCGTGGCGTCCGTGCCCTTGAAATCGAAGCGCTGGGACAGCTCCTTCTGGGCCTGGTTCAGCGCGTTGTCGACCTCGTGCCACGCGACCTTCGAGACCACATCGAAACTCGGCATCGTCTTCTCCTCCGACGGGGCGAGCTTACGCGCTCACGGGCCCGCCTCGCAGCGTGAAAATCGCGGGCTGGAGATCCCAGCGGCGCTACATCCCGACCGGCGGATCCATCGCCTCGCCCAGGAGGCGCGCGCGGGCCTCGCCCACGAGGGACACCGAGCCACACACGAGCACCACGCCGCGCGGCCCCACCGCCTCGCGCGCGGCGCGGAGGGCCTCCGCGAGCGTCCCCGCGGGCTCCCCGGCCGCGAGCGCGGCGAGGGCGGCGGGGGGCGCGGCGGCGCGGCTCCGGGGCTCGGCG
>DAORJJ010000320.1:0-7867 GCA_035439005.1 Polyangiaceae bacterium
ACCGTAGATCGCGAAAATTCCCAGGAATCACGCGTCACAGTAAGATCTCCACCCTATCGTTAGGCGCCATGCGTCACGCAACCCGCCGCGCCCTGTTCGCGAGCTTCGCTCTGTGTGCCCTCCTGTCGGGCTGCTCGTCCGCCAGCACCCCGCTTCCCACCCGATGTGTCGCGACTGCGGCGGAAGGGAACGCGATTCCGTTCACGGGCGCGGCTGCGCCGGTCGTGAGCCAGACCCACATCGCTTGCGATGTCCCGATGGACATCACGGTGGGAGCGGGCGGCAAGGGCGTGGCCTATGCCTTTCTCAAGGGAACTGGCCGTGAGCTATTTCGCATTGAGGGCGCCCTCTCGACGCCGATGAAGGTGCCAACGAACAGTTCGCCCTCGAACGCCGGACACAACCAGTTTGCCACGGACGACGAAGGCGGCCTGCACTCCTGTGTGGTTCCATTCGGCGGCGGCGAACGAAGGATTATCTACCGTGAGTACCGCGGAGGCTCGTGGGTGGAGGAAAGCCACGAAGCTTCACAGGCCGCGTCTTGCGCGCTCTGGCCGGGGGTCGGCCGAGTCATGCTCGTTGACGTGGGCGGTGGATTTCTTAGGCGCGACGGGGCCGAGGTCGTGAGGCTCCGCAATCCAGTTGGCAACAACTACAACTCCGAGCCCAGGGCGACCATCCTCGATGCGCGCGGTGTCGCGCTCATGGTGGATGGAGGGCTGCTCTATTCATCGCTCCCAGACGAACCAACGGTTCGAATCGGCTCGATTGTCGGCGACAATGGCCTGAACGCGGCGCGCGTTCCAGGCGTCTCACTGCCGGCGCTCGTTGCATCGCGCCCTTGGCTCGTCGCGTATCCGACGGCGTCCGGATATATCCAGATAAGGTCTCCTGCGGAGGGTGTTTACGGAGATCCATGCCACGTATGCGGGTACGAGGGGCTCGAGTTTGGCAAGTTTGGTAACGGGGCTCCCGAGTGCCACGACGTGGGTGTTCGAGCGAGCGCTGCCAAGCTCGCCACAGCGTCAGGCGTTTTGTGGCTCGCGTGGGTGCAGGCCGAGGTGGACAGAAGGATTGTATACCCGAGCAGGCAAGAGCAGGACGCGCGGTACAGGTGCGACGTGGACATTTTCGATGATCGTGGTCACACCGAGATCGTGCTCGCGCGCGTGACGGAAGCGGGCGTCGAGGTGAAGCGGAGACTCCCCGTTCCGAACCCGAAGTTCGCGCTTCAACTGGGCATGCGGGCCATCGACGAATATCTGGTCATTGGCGCGGGGCCACCGAGCCGTGAAAGCCAGGAGAGCAACGGCACGGATTTGGAGGTGTTCGTGGTGGACACGAGCAGGCTCTGATTCTCAGACGCGTGGCGAGGCCGGGTGGCCCGACCCCGCCGCTCGCCCCGCGCCGAGCCTGGCCGCGCCCGAGTCCCAAGGAGCGGGGAGCCGCAGGCGACCCCGCCCCGAGCGCCGCGCGCCTCCGCCTGTTTTGGGCTTGGGACCCAAAACCAGGAGGTGGGGCCCCAGCGGGCTTTGCCCGTGGGGCGGAGGACGGAGTCCTCCGATGACAAGGGACGTAAATCAGCAGGTCGCAGAGCGACTGCTGATTTACGTAAGCTCCATGACCCGCTGCTCGAGGCCCTTGCCCTTGGTCACGCCGCTGATGCGGGCCTGGTTGTTCAGGAGCACCCAGAGCACCTGACCGATGACGGTCTCGGCGTCGACGCTGCCGCGCTCGAAGTAGACCGAGATCTCGCTCTTCTCGTCGTCGAACTCGACCCGCTTGATCATCGGGAGCGCGCGCAGCTCTTGCAGCGGGACAGGCCCCGGGGCGAGCTTGATGTGCACCTCCTGCGACGAGGCCGTAAGCTCCGCGATGGACCCGTGCGCGACTACGCGGCCGCGATCGAGGATGGCCGCGCCGTCGCACACCTCCTCGAGCTCTTGCAGGTTGTGGCTCGACACGATGAGCGTGCAGCGCCCCTTGCGCGACTTGATGATCTGCCGGACCTCGTAGGCGACGCGCGGGTCGAGGCCCGCCGTTGGCTCGTCGAGCAGCACGACCTCGGGCTCGCCGAGCAGCGCCTGCGCGAGCTGGACGCGCTTCGCCATGCCGTGCGAGAGCTGGCTGCAGCGCAGCTTCATCCAGTCGCGGCCGTCGACCTCGGCGAGCACCGACTCGACCTCCGTCCGGATCTTGTCGGCCGGGATGTCCTGGAGCGCCGCCATGTGCGAGAGAAACTCGCCCACCGTGTCGGTGTTGGGGAGCAGCGCGTCCTGCGGGAGCACGCCGAGGCGGCCACGGAGCTCGTCGACGTGCGAGGGCGTGAAGCCGAGGACCTCGACCGCGCCCTCCGTGGGCTGGAGGAAGCCCGCCATCATCGAGAACGTGGTGGTCTTGCCCGCGCCGTTGGGGCCGATGAGGCCGTACACCGACCCGGCCTTGATCTTCAGCGAGATGCCGTCGACCGCGGTCTTCACGCCGAAGCGCTTCGTGACCTTGCTGAGGCGCACGGCGACCTCGGCGGTCTTCTTGCCCTTCTTCTTGGGCGCGGGCGCGACGAACTCTTTGTCCTCGTACGAGGCGGCCTCCGCGACCGTCGCCTTCGGAGCGTCTTTCGCGCTGTCCTTCTTGGCTTCGCCGTTGTCCTTCTTGGCGTCGCCGTTCGACGCCTCGGCGGGCGCGTCGCTGTCCTTCGCCTCGGCGGGCGCGTCGGCGGGCGGCGGCGGCGCGTCGTCCTTGGCGGTCGTGGTCTCTTCGGTGGTGCTCATCAGACGTCCCGCTTGGCGAAGATGAGGGTGCCGCCGCCCACGCAGAGCGTGGCCATGAGCGCGCAAGCGCCGAAGCCGCTCGCCGCGGTCCACAGCTGCGGTGACAGCAGGAGCTTGTCGTAGAAGTTCGGGTAGAAATAGAGCAGCGCGTTGGTGTCGGAGGCGACCCCGATGACCCACACGAGCCACAGCGCGAAGTTCGCGGCGAACGTGGTCAGCAGCGCGACCATCGGCATGCGGAAGAACGAGCTCACGAGCACGGCGATGCCGCACCACGCCGCGCTCATCGGCAGGGACACCACCCAGAAGCGCACGCCCCACGACAGGGTCTCGGCGGCGGTCGCCTCCCCGCGGAAGATGCACACCGCCCAGATGAGGGCGTGGATGGCGAGCGTCACGGCCGAGACCGTGGTCCACAAACCGAAGAATTTGCCCGCGAAATACGAGCCGCGGCGCGTGCGGAGCGTCCAGTAGCGCACGCTCTTGTGCTGCATGTCGCCCGAGAACGAGTCGAAGCCGAGCAGCGCGATGAGCATCGGCGTCAGCCAGATGGTGATCATCAGGCCGGCGTAGAGCACCTCGGGCGAGTCGGCGATGTACTTGGCCGTGGTCTCGCCGTAGACCGGCGTGAGCGCCTTGATGCGGCCGTCGTGGATGAACTCCTTCACCGCGCTGGCGGTGACCTCCACCGAGCCCTGCGTGGTGCGGGCGGCCTCGTCGATCTGCCCGCGCTTGAACGCCTGGAACTTCACGAGGAGGAGCGCCGCCCCGAAGCTGCCGATGAGCGAGATGAGCAAGAGGACGATGCCCTTCACGCTCCGGAAGTTCTTGCGGAGCTCTCGCAGAAGGATCAGCTGGACTTCTTTCAACGGATTCACGGGCGGCTCCCCCTTGAAGGGCGCGCGGGCATCGCGCGGGGCGTTACGGTAGTGGGCTTTCAGAAAAGCGCAAAGGGTTCGCCTCTTCGCGCCGGCCTGGCGGTGGCGGCGCGCCGTCCACCGGGGCCGTGCGTCGAGTCGCCTGGGCGGGCCGCGGGCGGTCGCCGAGCGGCGTCACCTCGACGCTTCGTACGTGTCGGCCCACCTGTGGGCGAGGGTCTTGCTCGAGTCGTGGAGCCACGCGCGGAGGTCGTCCTTCTTGACCGCGCGCCAGTATTTCGCCTGGAGCCGCGCCATCACGCTCGCCTGCGCCAGCAGCACGTCGGTCGTGGCCTTGCCGCCCTTGGGGTCGAGCTTCACGCTCTTCTTCGTGGCGCGGTCGCGCACGAGAAAGCGCGCGCCGGAGAGGGTCACGTAGAAGTAGTCGCCGCTGGACGAGCCGCCCCAGAAGGTCGATTTCAGCGTGGCGAGGCGCGTCGCGACCGGCAGCTCCTTCGAGTGGCGGCCGAAGGCGGCGCCGGGCGTGGTGGTCTCTTTGAGCTCGAGGATCGTGCGCCGCTTGGTCGCGCCGCTGCCCTTCTCGACGAGCAGCCAGTAGCGCCGCAGGCCGCCGCTGCCGCCGGCCTCGCGGGCGACCGCGCCGACGTCGAGCACGCGGTACGTCGAGAGGGTGGGGTCGGTGGCGGCGACGCGCAGCACGGCGTCGCGCTCGGCCCCCGCGACCGCCGACAGCTCGCCGCCGAGGGCGAGCGCGTCCCCCCGCGCCGCCTCGGAGAGGACCGAGGCGCTCACGGCGGCCCAGTCGGGCGCGAGCGAGCTCTTCAGCCACACCGCGCGCAGCGGGTCCTTCACCGTGTCGACGTACTGCTCGAGCACCTCGGCGGTGAGGTCTTTGTCGTCGAAGTAGAGCCGGAGCACCGCGAAATAGCGGGCGGCGTCGAACGCGATCGGGCAGTAGCCGGCGTCGTCGAGGTCGTTGAACGAGAACACCGTGGCGTCGCCGACGCGCAGGAAGCCGAAGTTGTCGGGGTGCGGATCGCCGAAGCAGAGCCCCTCGGCGCCGAGGATTCGCTTGGTCGGGATCTGGAGCAAATCCGCGTGGTAGGCGGCGGGATAGGCCCGCATGAAGAGCACCGAGCTCGCGAGCGACGCGTCCCATTTTTTGCCGAACGTGGCCTCGTCGAGGTTCGCGTTCGTGGCGCGGATGAAGCGCCGGTCGAGCGCGTCCCCGAAGTCGCCGTCCCCGAGGGCGTCGGCCGTGGCGCGGAACGTGCTGAGATCGCTCTCGAAGTCTTCGGTGGCGGGGGACTCGTCGGCGGCCGAGCAGCCGAGACCGAGCGCCCCGGCGGCCGCGAGGGCGCCGGCGACCACGAGGGAGCGAAGCGTGCCGAGGGAGGGGGACCGCACTCCGTGGTCATAGCCGCGCCCCGCCCGTCGCGCACGCCCGAAAGACGTCACCCGCGGCGTCGACGAGCGCCGAGCCCGAGGCCGAGGGCGGTCGCGAAGAGCAGCGCGGCGCCCGCGTGGCCGCTGGGCGAGCCCGCGTCCCCTGCCGGGGCGCGCACGGCGCAGCCGGAGGACTCGGTGGTGGCGGCGGTCGGCGTGGGCTCGGTGGTCGGCGTCGGGGCGGCCGCGGGCGGCGCCGGGGGCAGCTCGAAGCGGAAGGTCTGCGCCTGGTAGTAGCCGTCTTGATCGCCCTTGTTCGCGATCTGGACGTAGACCTCCTTCGCGCCCTCCGGGAGGTCGAACGTGGTCGACGAGGCCTTCGCCTCGAGCGGCAGGGTGAGATCGGCGTCGCTCGCGATCTTGCCCGTCGTGGTCCACGTGATGGGGGCGTCGAACTTCACGAGCACCACGGGCGTGAAGGCCGTGCCGCCGCCGCCGAACGGGCTCCCGCCGCCGCCGCGGTCGACCACCGAGAAAGAGTAGGTGGCGCGGAGCGCGCCAGCCGGGATGGTGGCCTTCAGCTGCACGATGCCCGGCGCGAGGTCTCGCTGGCCCACCGTGGCCTTGCCTGGCGCGATGTACGCGCCGGGCGAGCTCGGGCCCTGCGGCGCCTCGACCGGCTTGCCCTCGAAGGTGCGCACGCGCCCGCAGAGCGGGAGCACGCCGCGCGCGGTGAACGCCGCCTCGAGCACCGGCTTGGCCGCCGGCAGATCGACGCCCACGGTCGCGAGGAACATCTTGGCGAGATCCATGTAGGATACACGCCCACGCCCCGCGTTCGTGCGCATGCTCTTGTAGAACGCGGCGTCGAGCTTGGCCCGGTCGCCCTCGGGGAGCTTCGAGCGCGCCTCCCACATCGCGCCCGAGAACAGGGTCGAGTCGTAGTGCACCTCGCCCACGATCGCCGAGTCGCAGGTGTCTTTGTTGTCGAGCGTGCGGATGACGGTCGCGGTCGCGGAGAAGTCCTTCGAGGCGTATTCGCCCACGTCGGGATCGCCCGCGATGGCCGAGGAGAAGTAGTCGGCGAGGCCCTCGTTCATGGAGCCGGGGGCCGCGCTCGCGCCCCGCGCGTCGATGGTCCACGCCTCGAGCTTGAGGGAGTGGTCGACGACCGCGTGGCCGAACTCGTGGTAGACCACGTCGCCGTCGTAAGCGTAGTCGCGGCGCGGGCCCTGGCCGAACCACATGGCGCCGTCGGAGAAGCCGTAGATCTGCGCGAAGATGTCGCCCAGGCCGCCGCTCTTCGGGGAGAAGAACGCGTTCTGGAAGGGGTCGAGCGGCTTGTTGGGGTCGCCAGCGCTCGCGAAGTCGCCGGTCTGCACGCCGGCGGCGAGGCGAAGGTTCGAGATGGTGCGGAGCGGCTTGTCGGCGACCACCTGCGCGTCGGCTACGCCCTGCAGCTTGCGGAAGAAGTCGTACGCGCGGGTCGCGTGGTAATACATGGAAACTTCCGAGTATTCGTCCTCGGCGGCGCCCGGATCGGGCACGTCTTTGGGGGCGTACACGAAGGCGCCGGCCTCGTTCGGCGTGGCGCGCTGCTCGAGGCTGCACACGTGCACCTTGAGCTTGAAGCCGCTGAACGAGAGGTCTTTCACCTCCTTGCGGTCGACGCAGTTGTAGGTCGCCAGGAAGGGGTTCTGGAGCTTGCCCTCGACCGGGTCCATCGCGAACGGGAGGAGCTGCAGGGCCTTGCTCTTCTCCGGGTTGGTCGCGTGCACCTGCGCGTCCACGAAGGTGCGCGTGTCGCGCGCCTCGAGCACCACGCCGTCGGTCGCGTCGACCAGGAAGCGCGGGCGCGCGCCCGAGGCGAGCGGCGTCGAGGGGAGCACGGCGTAGGCGAGGCGCGGCCCCTCCCACGTGTTGGCGACGAGCAGGTACGCGTCGGCGTCGCGCACGGCCACGCGGTACGTGCGCGCCACCACGTCGGCCGCCTGGGCGCGCGAGAGGTGCGGGGAGGTGCTGGCGGGGAGCGCGCCGGGGAGGTCGACCGAGGTGAACACCGCCTCGCCCCGCCGATCGAGCCGCACCGTGGCGCCGTACCCCACGACGGGCAGCCCGCGGTAGACGTGCCCGTACGAGAGGATCTCGTCGCCGTCGCCGAAGCGCTCGTGGGAGGTGCGCACGAGCGACAGGCCAGGCGTGGCCTGCGACGCGGGCGCGAGCGCCTTCAGCACCGCGCGGGCCTTCGCGTCGCCGCGGAGCGCGCGTGAGCGGGCGTCGAGCCGCGCCGGGGTGCCGGCAAAGAGCCGCGCGTGGCCGCCCTCGAAGACGAGCGCGCCGCCGGCGGCCGCAGCCTCGGCGCGCGCGGGGGTCGCGAGGGCGCTGAGGGCGGCGAGGGACGCGAGGGCGGAATAGACGACGGCAGAGCGCATGGGGCGGTTCCTTCTCGCGCGTCGGCGGGGTGCCGGCGAGGCGGGGCGAGGCGGGCATGGTGGCACCTTGCGCCGAGAGATCAAGCGGCGGGCGGGCCTCGATCGACGCTCGCGTGGCGCGCGCATTTCGCTCGACGGCGGCGAGGCCCCGGGCTACACAGGGAGGGTCACGGTCTCACCGACTCGGAAACGTGAACCCGCCAGGCCTGAGAGGGAGCAACGGTAGCGCGGAAGGGTGTGGTGGGGCCTTTTCCCATTTTGTCGGGGCGGGGCGCCTCGTGCGTCGTGTGTGAGGGCGTTCCCCCCTCACGCTCCCCCCTGTGCGTCTCGGGCGTCGTGTGTGAGGCCCTCACAAGAGCCGAATCGCGCCGCGCCGCCCCCCGCCGAGCCGCGAGTCCCC
>DAORJJ010000321.1:0-7865 GCA_035439005.1 Polyangiaceae bacterium
GGGCCCCCCGGCGGGAGAGGGCGGCGACCTCGCACGCGGGGTGGCCGACGTAGCTCGCGTCGACGCCCCTCGCCTGCCACAGGGCCTCCTCGAACGGGAGCATGGTGCACAGCCTGTCGACGAGGCCGCGGAGCACGCGCGCGCGGCTCGCGCGCCACGCCCAGATCTGCGGTGCGCCGTACCAGACGACGCGGACGCCGAGGGGCCGCAGCGAGCGCGCGAGCCGGAGGTTGAATTCTGTGTAGTTTACAAGTAAAGCGACGGGCGGGCGCCGCTCGCGGGCGAGCGACACGAGGCGCTGGAACACGCGCACGAGCCGGGCCGCGCGGGCGAGGGGCAGCGTGAGCCCCATGCCGGTCGTCTGGCGCAGATCGCCGACGAGCTCGGCGCCCGCGGCGCGCAGCGCCTGGCCGCCGAAGCCGAACGCGGCGCGCTGGGTGTGGCGCAGCACGGCGCTCGCGGCGCGGTCGCCTGACGCCTCGCCGGCGACGACGAGCAGCGGAGCGCGGCTCACGGGTCGGGCTCCGAGAGCAGCGCCAGCAGCGCGCCGCCATAGCGCTCCACGCGAAAGTCGCCGAAGCCGGGCACGGAGGTGAGGTCGCCCGTCGACACGGCGCCGCGCTCCGCGAGGCCTCGGAGCACGTGGCCTGGGAGCACGACCTGGGCGTTCACCTCGCGCCGCGCCGCCTCGGCCTTGCGCCAGGCGAGGAGCGCCCCCTCGCACCGCTTGCGCGCCTTCAGGTGGGCGGGCGACGGGCGCGCGGGGTGGAGGCCTGCGCGCTCCTCGGGGGTCAGCGGCGGGTGCTCTTCGCCGACGAGCTCGAGCATGCGGCGAGAGAGCGCCTTCGCCCTGCCGCGATGCGCGCCGTCGATGCGGGACAGCTCGCCGAGCGAGCGAGGACGCCGCTGGGCCGTCGCGACGAGCGCGTCGTTGGCGAGCACCTTGAAGGGCGGGACGTCGAGCTCTCGGGCGAGGGCGTCGCGCGCCTCGACCAGCGCGCGCAGCAGGGGCAGATCGGCCGCGTCGAGGCGGTCGACGCCCTTTACCCGGAGGAGGGGCGGGCGGGCGTCCTCCGCGGGGGCCTGCGCCTCCGCGAGCCGGTGGCGGGTCTCCTCGGCGAGCTCGCGCGCGATGCCCTTCTCGGAGACCTCGGCCGAGAGCCTGTCCCAAAGCGACAGCAGGTGTGCGACGTCACCCGACAGATAGCGCATCGCGCGCGCGTCGAGGGGCCGCGCGCGCCAGTCGTGGTGCTGCAGGCTCTTGTCGTGCGTCACGCCGAGCTCCGCGGCCAGCACCGCCCCGAGGCCCGTGCTGGTGCGCCCGAGGAACGCCGCCGCCAGCGCCGTGTCGGCGACGCGGTGGAGCGGCGCGCCGGCGCGGCTCAGCATGCGGGCGTCGAAGCCGAGGTCGTGCACCACCACGAGGGGCCCTTGGGGGCCGACGAGCTCCGCGAGGCACGCCGGATCGGCGACCAGCGTGTCGACGACGATGACGTCCTCGCGCGTGGCGAGCTGCACGACGCAGAGCGCCGGCTCGAACGCGAAGAGCCCGTTCGACTCGACGTCGAGCGCGAGGATGGGCTCGTCCCGGAGCCGGGCGCACCACGCACGGAGCGACGCCGTGTCCTCGGCGAGGTGCACGCGGGGGGCGGAGGGCGCGGAGGGCGCGAGCGGCGGCTCGAGGCGCGGCACCACGGACCTAGGCGCGCCTGCGCCGCGCCAACGCGAGGCCCGCGACCGCGAGGACGAGCGTGGCCGCTGCCCCCGCGCGGGGATCCGGCGCGGTCGCGCACCCGGTGCTCGCGGGCTCCGTCTCGCAGTCGCGTTGGAGGCCTCCGTACGGGGTCGGGTCGCACGCGCCGCCGCTCGTGACCTTGCCGCCGAGGACGGGGCGCGTGCCGTCCGGTCGGTAGACCGAGCAGATGC
Source organism: Polyangiaceae bacterium (assembly GCA_035439005.1). GTDB lineage: Bacteria > Myxococcota_A > Polyangia > Polyangiales > Polyangiaceae > JAAFHV01. The sequence continues at coordinate 1,927 of DAORJJ010000321.1, forward strand.
CGCGCACGTCGTCGCCGAAGAGCTCCCGGGCGCTCGAGCGGCCCTTGTCGTAGGTCGCGTACATGACCGCCTGCTGCTGCTCGGAGTGCGCCATGCCCAGGAAGTGCCCGGCCTCGTGGGTGACGACGCTCGTGAGGTCGTACTCGTTCGCGGTGGGCTCGCCCCCCGACATGGTGTGGTTGTAGGTGTTGAGCTCCATGTCGGCGCCGAAGATCTCGCCGGTCTCGGTGTTGAACTTCACCGTGGTGAGGCCGATGGTGTCGGGCGAGCGGGCCGCGCCGTCGGCGGTCTTCCAGTCGTTGTCGCGGAACATGATGACGTTCACGTTCGGGCGATCGAGGGCGGTCTCGACCTTCTGGCAGAGCGCCGGGCCCACGTCGCGGACGTCGATGCTCACGCGGGAGGACGCGGTGGCCTCGCCCGCGCAGCTCGCGCCGGTCCAGCGGGTGAACGAGCGCGCCACGACGTTGGCGACGACCTCGAACGCGAGCTTCCGCGAGACGCGGTTGTCGATGCTGTACCCCACGCACGCGTTTCGCCAGAAGAGCGGCTGGCCCTCCTCGAAGCAGCGCCCGGACTCGCTGGGGTTGAACGACGGATCGATCGACACCGTGCGCGACCGGCAGAACGCGCTCGCGCTCGACGGCGCGCCGAGGAGCGACAGCCCCACGACCGCCGCGGCGACCCTCGCCCGCGCGCAACCGAGCGCCCGAGGCGCCACGCGGCGGCTCACTTGTGCAGGCGCTTCCACTGGGTCGAGATGTCGCGGGCGACGTCCTCGAGGGAGCGGCCGTGGAGGGCGTCCACCGCCACGACGCGGGCGGCGCCCACGGTGGCGGGGGCGAGCGCGCGCGGCGCCACGCCCGCAGGGGCCGGCGCGGTGGAGGCGCTCGACGAGGTGGGCTCGACGCGCGGCACGAGCAGGCCGCAGTTCGCGTTCTTCATGACCGAGCGGCGCTTGGTCGCCGGATCGACCAGCACGGGGAACTGGCCTTGCGCGCGAGCGACCACCGAGAACGTGCCCGGCTTGGTGGCCCGGGCGAAGATGAGCGACGACTTGCCCGTCACGAACACGGGCTCGCCGCCGACCTGCTGGCCAATCTTCCCGACCGACCCGCCGAGCGTGCGGACCCAGGTCTCGGCGCCGGTGGCGAGGCTGCCCGCGATGCCCTCCTCCACGCGGAGGTGGGTGTAGGTGACGATGCGGTTGTCCTCCCACACGCTCTGGTGCTCCAGCGCCGTGACCACGGCCACCGCGTCGGAGTCCGAGACCATGTCGTCGTAGGCGACCGCGAAGGAGACGGAGGCGCGCGCCGCGGGGGGGACGCTCACGGTCGCGGCGAGGGCGAGAGAGAGCGCGAGGAGGGGTGCCCGGAGAGACCTCATGGCGACCAAGATAGCAGGGATCTCACCAGCGTACGAGGGCGCAGCCCCAGTGGATTCCGGCGCCGAGCGCGAGCAACATGTTGAGCTCGCCCTTCTTCAAGTTCCCCGCGCGGGTGTTCTCGTCGATGAGGATCGGGAGGGTGCCCGCGCTCGTGTTGCCGAACCGCGCGATGTTCATGGGCATCTTCTCCGCCGGGACGCCCAGCTGCTCGCGGATGTACTCGTTGATGCGCAGGTTCGCCTGGTGGGCGAGGAACCAGTCGATGTCGGCGATCGCGGTCCCGCTCTCCTCGCAGAGCTGACGGGCCGTGCGCGGCAGCTTGGTGACCGCGAACTTGAAGAGCTCCCGCCCGTCCATGCGGGGGATGTAGGCCTGCTCGGCGAACATGCTGGCCTTCCAGTACGGGCGGGTGCGAAACCCGCCGCCCGGCACGAAGATGGTCTCCGCGAAGCGGCCGTCGGTGTGGACCTTCATGGCGACGAGGCCCGCGTCGCGCTCGGTGCGCCGGAAGAGGAGGGCGCCCGCGCCGTCGCCGAACAGGACCGCCAGGGCCCGGTGCGCGTTGGCGCGCTCGCGGGCCTCGGGGCTCACCTCTCCCTGGCGCTCGCCCGTGAGGATGTCCCAGTCTTCCCACGGCATGAACCCGGCGTGGGCCTCGGCGCCCACGAAGAGGATGGTGCGCGCGGCGCCGCTCTTCATCAGGCCGTCGATGAGCTGGATGCCGTAGATCATGGCCGCGCACTGCTGGCGGATGTCGAGCGCGGGGACGCCCTCGAGGCCGAGCTTCGCGCCCAAGAGACCCCCGGAGCCGGGGAAGATGTACTCCGGCGTCATCGTCGCGAAGAGGATGTAGTCGATCTCCTTGGCGTCGATGCCCGCCGCCTCGATCGCCCGCTTCGACGCCTCGTAGGCGAGGTCGCTCGCCCCGACGCCCTCGCCCGCGAAATGGCGCTGGCGGATGCCGGAGCGCTGCGCGATCCAGGCGTCGGATGTGTCCATGACGCGCGACAGGTCGTCGTTCGTGACCGGCGCGCCCGGCACGAAGTGACCTGTGCCGATGATCTCGTACCCCATGCCCCGCGTGTAGTGAATTGTCGGCGTGAGGGGAACTTGATTCTTCGTAGACCGGGCTCCCGCGCGCCTCGCGCGCTACCGCGACAGGCCCAGCACGGTGAGGCGCTCCTCCGCGCGCCGCATCTCCACGACGTCGCCGATGGTCACGTCGAACGAGCGATCGTGGCCGTCCAGGAAGAGCTTCGCCTCGCGCATCTTGCTCACGAGCCGCACGCGGCCGTCCGGCCCGACGAGCCCGCGCCTGTAGCGCAGCGTCTTGCCGACCGGCGTGTAGGGCTCGCGCACCACGACCTGGAGCTTGCGCGACTGGAGCGGCAGCACGCGCCCGCCCGCGCTGCGCTGGGCCGCCGTCGAGCCGGCGGCGGGACCGATCCACAGGCCGCTGGAGCGCTGCTCTTCCTCGAGATCGGTCGAGCGCGTGGCGACCTGCAGGATGTACCGGGAGGTCGCCGCCGGTGACGCGTGGCAGAAGAGCGCCTCGTTCAGCACACGGGCGGAGATGGTCTGGCCGTTCAGCGCGACGTGCATGCGCGTCAGCCGCGCGCGGGGCAGCTTCCCCTCGAGCGCGCGACGGATCGCCCGCTCGGCGGCGCCCTTCTTCCCGACGCAGAAGAACCCGACGGACGTCTTGGGGGCGCTGTTGATGCCGAGGACCTCGATCCCCTCGCCGAGCTCGTGCGAGGCGCGGAGCAGCGTGCCGTCGCCGCCCACGGTGATGACCAGGTCGGAGCGCTTCGCGTCGCGCAACCCCCGGATGTCGACGCGCCGGATGGGCACCCCGAGCCCCGAGAGGGCCGCGACCACCTCGTCGATGGTGGCCTCGTGGTCGTCGTGCGAGCGGCGGAGCTTTCGCACCGACGGATCGCCCTGCGCCAGCAGCGCGGCGATGCGGGGATCGCTCGACTCGACGACGAACCGCCGGTAGGTGGTCTTCTTTGTCAGGACGAGCGCGCGGGTGAAGCTCACGGGGTGGCCTCGGCGAGCCGGCGGAGCCCGAGCTCGGTCTTGCTGTCGACGAGCCCGTACCGCGCGAGCTCGCGGAGCGCGTCGCCGAGCGGGACGGCGACGACGCTCGCGGGGCGAGCCGTCCTCCTCGGGCGCCCGCTGGGCGAGCGGGTCGATCTCGGCGCGGAGGAAGTACTGCACCTCGGCGAGCGCGCCCGGCGCGGGGACGACGGGCGGCCCGAGGGGGGTGAGGGCGCTCGCGGCGAGGGAGGCGCCGATCTCCTCGACGAGCTCGCGCGCGCCCGCCTCCTCTGCGGTCTCGCCCGACTCGATGAGCCCCGCAGGCAGCTCCCACAGGTTCGCGAGCCCCGGATCGCGCCGCGTGAGCGGCACGCGGTGCGCCGAGCGCAGGACGACGAAGCGCTCGCCGTCGCGGAGAAACGTAGGGACGACGACGACCGCGTCGAGCGCCGTCCGGGTCACGATGTCGTAGACGAAGGGCTCGCTCGTCGAGCCGTCGGGGTAGGCGCAGCGCGCGCGCACGCGCTCCATCCCGAGGAACTCGCGGCCGCCTGGGGGCCTGTGGCTCACGTCGACGAGCCCGATCGGCGGGGGCGCGGGCAGCTTGCGGACGTGCTCCACACGGCCGAGACTACGACCAAGGCCGGCTCGTGCGCACGCGGAAAGCGCCCTCACCCCGGGGGTGGCGGGACGTGGCTCGCGGCCCGTCGCGCAGCGAGCGCGCGGTACGCGACCGCCAGCGCGAGGCTGAAGGCGATCTCGGCGGCCGCGAGGAGCCGATGGTCGTACCCACCGGAGTAGCTCGCCGTCGCCGCGGCGTGCCCATCGAAGAGCCGAAAGGGGAGCCCCCACATCGCGTGCGCCATCTTCTCGACGTCGGGGTAGATCGCGCCGGCCGCCCCGACGAGCACGAGCGCCCGGTTGCCCTCGGCGAGCGCGAGCAGGAAGCCGAGCGCGAGGAGGCCGCCCACGACGGGCCGCACGAGCCACGCGTGGGGAAGGTCCGACCAGACGCTCGTGAGGTGGGGCACGAATCCAAAGTGGGGGACGCGGTCGAGCGCGAGGTGGGAGAGGCTGGCGAGGAAGAAGGTGAGGGGAGCGAGCGCGACGCTGGCGGGGAGCGGGGCGTGTCGCTCGCGTGGGACGCGCGCGACGCCCTCGGCGACGAGCCCGGCGGCGAGGACGTGGGTGAAGAGATCCAATGGTGCGACCAGGCGGGGCGCGTGGGGCGGCGTGGGGCGGCGTGGGGCGGCGTGGAGCGGGCTTCCCTTCGCGTGCGAGGTGTGAGAGACCTCGCGCCCGGTGATGCCCCCTCGGAACAATAGCGCCTTTTGCGGGCGCCACGCGCCCCGCTCGCCCCGCTCGCCCCGCTCGCCCCGGCTCTACGCGCCCGAGCTCGCCCCATGTGCGGCTTCGTAGGCGCTGCGTTCTTGCCCCGCGGCGCGTCGTTCGACGTCGACGCCGGGCTCGTCGCCATTCGCCACCGCGGCCCGGACGACACCTCCGTGGTCCGCCGAGAGGGCGCCGTCTTCGGCTTCACGCGCCTCAAGATTCTCGACCTCACCGACGCCGGCCGTCAGCCGATGAGCTCTCCCGACGGGCGCTACACGCTCGTCTTCAACGGGGAGATCTACAACCACCACGAGCTTCGGCGTGAGCTCGCGGGCCTCGGGTACACGTTCCGCTCGCGGAGCGACACCGAGGCCATCGTCCACGGCTACTCGGCGTGGGGGCCGCGGGTCGTCGAGCGGCTCGACGGCATGTTCGCGCTCGCGGTGTGGGACGACACCGAGCGCACCCTGCTGCTGGCCCGCGATCGACCCGGAAAGAAGCCGCTGTTCTACGCCGACGGCCCCCTCGGCTTCGCGTTCGGCTCGGAGCCGAAGGCGCTCACCGCCGCCGGCGTCCCCTTTGACATCGACTTGGACGCCTTCGTGCCGCTCTTCGCGTTCGGCCAGGCGCGCGCGCCGCGCTCGATGAACCGCCACGTGCGCGAGCTGCCCCCAGCGACCACCCTGCTGCTGAGAGAGGGGGGCCGACCCAAGCTGCGCCGCTACTGGACGCCGCCCTTCGAGAAGAAGGCGCGGGTCGGGGAGGCCGAGGCGCGCGGCCGCGTGCGCGAGCTCGTCGAGCGCGCCGTGGCGCGCCGCCTCGAGGCCGACGTGCCCGTCGGCGCGTTCCTGTCGGGCGGCGTGGACTCCAGCATCGTCGTCGCGGTCATGGCCCGGCAGCTCGGCGATCCGGCCAAGGTGCGCACGTTCTCCATCGGGTTCGAAGGGGACCACGGGTTCGACGAGACGGCCTACGCGCGCAAGGTCGCGGAGCACGTCGGCACGACCCACACGGAGTTCAAGGTGAAGCCCGCGGCGTTCGAGCTCGTGGAGGCCCTCGTTCGCGCCCACGACGGGCCGTTCGGCGACTCGTCGGCGATCCCCACCAGCATCGTGAGCGGGCTCACGCGCGAGCACGCGACCGTCGCGCTTACGGGCGACGGGGGCGACGAGCTCTTCTG
>DAORJJ010000322.1:0-7858 GCA_035439005.1 Polyangiaceae bacterium
CGGGCGCGGACGGCGGCGCGGGGACGAGCGCGGGCGGCTCGTTCTGCGCGGGCTCGTCGGCCGCGGCGACGCGCGGAGCGGCGGTGGCGGCGAGGGTCGCGAGCAGCGTGAGCGCGAGCAGCGGGCCGCGGCGGCCGAGCGAGACGGGTGGGCTCATGCGCGGTAGGATACGTGGTTTCGCTCCGCCGCGCAGGGCCCGCGCGGCGGGCGCGCCGCCGCAGTTCTCACCGCGACGCCCGTGAGCACGTCGGGGCCGAGGTCGTGTCGACGAGGCCGAGGGAGCGCGTAGAGTTCGTTCGATGGGGTTCACCGATCTCGTCCGTGAGGGCAAGCTCAAGCAAGTGCTCGCCGCCCTCGACAAGGGGGCGAAGCTCGACAAGCCCGACTACCGAGGCTTCACGCCGCTCATGATCGCCTGCAGCGAGGGCCGCTACGCGGTCGCTGAGCTCTTGATCGAGCGCGGCGCGCGGCTCGACGTCGCCGGGCCCCGCGGAGAGACCGCGCTCACGCTCGCGATGGTGCGCTGCGCCGGCGCCGCGTACGCGCTGGTCGAGCGCGGAGTCCTTGGACGCCCGCTGCGGAGGCCCACGGAGGGGACGTTGCTGTCGCCGAGCGACTGCGACGTCTGCACGCGCTACCCGGACGAGATCCGACCCGGTGACCGATGGAGCGGCCAGCCGGCGTCGCTCGCCTGGCTCGACGTGGCGCGCGAGGAGCGCTCCAGCGAGGGAAAGACCGACTTCGTTCGACGCTCTCTGCGCTGTCCGCTCTGCGGCACGCGCTACGAGCAGTTCTACGCGTGCGAGATCGAGACGGCGGGCGTCACCCTGCCGGACGTCTCGGAGTCGATCCGCCGCTGCGCGCCGGAGGACGCGCCCGCCCCGCCCGCGCCGCCCGCCCCGCCCGCTCTCCCCGCAGACGCCCCGGAGGGCCTCCCCGTGGCCCTCCTCGGGGCGCTCTTCGTCGCCGAAGACGGCAAGCTCGCGTGCCGCGTCGCGCGTGGCCCCGAGGGGGCGCGCGCGCCCGGGGACCCGCCCGGCGGGGACGTCGCGCCCTTGCTCACCACCGTGTGGGCAGGCGCCGGCGGGCGGAGTGAGCTCGACGACGCCCACACCGAGTGGCACCCAGCGACGGCGCCTCGCTCGGAGCACGCGCGCGAGCGCCTCGGTCGCCTCCAAGCCGAGCTGGGCATCGTCGGCGTGGGCAACCTCTACACTTTGTACGTGGTGCGACCGAACCCCGATCGCGAGCTCTTCGGCGACAAAGAATGGATCGCGGCGCTGCCCGACACGCCCCTCGCCGAGCTCCGGCTCTTTCCCGAGTACGGCGGCAGCCCGTACATGCCCGACGACTGGGATTGGCAAGAGGGGTGGTGGTACCCCTACTCGACCTTCCGCCCCGCGACGCCCGCCGAGCAGGCCGCCCACGCGGTCGAACGGAAGGCGTAGCGGGAGCGCGAGCCCTCAGTTGACCGTCGGCAGCCGCGCCTCGCTCGGGCGCAGCTCGCCCCGCGCCCGCGCCTCTTTGCGCTGCAGGGCCGCCCGCACGAAGCGCGCGAAGAGCGGGTGGGCCGCCGCCGGGCGGCTCTTGAACTCGGGGTGGAACTGGCACCCGAGGAAGTACGGGTGGTCCTTCAGCTCGACGACCTCGACGAGCTTCCCGTCGGGCGAGGTGCCGGAGAGGATGAGCCCCGCGGCGACGAGGTGGTCGCGGTACTCGTTCGCGAACTCGTAGCGGTGCCGGTGCCGCTCGGAGATCTCGGTGGCGCCGTAGGCCTGCGCGGCCACCGACCCGGGCGTGAGCTTGCACGGGAAGGCGCCGAGCCGCATGGTGGCGCCCTTGTCGCGCTTGTCGCGCTGGTCGGGCATGAGGTCGACCACGGCGTGCGCGCAGTCTTGGTCGAACTCGCTCGAGTTCGCGCCCTGGAGATCGGCGACGTTGCGCGCGTACTCCACGACGGCGAGCTGCATGCCGAGGCAGATGCCGAAGAACGGGATCTTGTTCTCCCGCGCGTAGCGGATCGCCTGGATTTTCCCCTCGATCCCGCGGTCGCCGAAGCCGCCGGGCACGAGCACGGCGTCGAGGTGATCGAGCCGGCCGGTGGTGCCCTCGCGCTCGATCTCCTCGGAGTCGATGTACTCGAGGTCGAGCTTGCAGTCGTTCTCGAGGCCGCCATGGACGAGCGCCTCGTGGAGCGACTTGTAGGCGTCGCGGAGGTTCACGTATTTGCCCACGACGCCCACGCGGACGAGGCCGCGCGTGGGGCGGACGAAGCGCTCGACGATGCGCCGCCACGGGCTCACGTCGGGCTGGCGTGTCCAGATGTTGAGGCGCTCGACCACGAGCTCGTCGAGGCCCTCGGCGTGCAGCGCGAGGGGCAGCTCATAGATGCAGCCTACATCGATTCCGGTGATGACGGCCTGCACGGGGACGTTCGTGAAGAGGGCGATCTTCTCGCGCGTCGACCGCGAGATCGGGGTCTTCGTGCGGCACAAGAGGATGTCGGGCTGGATGCCGATCTCGCGCATCTCTTTCACCGAGTGCTGCGTGGGCTTCGTCTTGATCTCGCCGGCGGTCTCGATGTACGGCAGCAGCGTGACGTGGAGGCTCAGCGCGTTCTGCGGGCCCGCCTCGAGCTTGAGCTGCCGGATGGCCTCGAGGAACGGGAGCGACTCGATGTCGCCCACGGTGCCGCCGATCTCCACGATGGCGACGTCCACGTCTTCGGTGGCCTCGCGGACGCGCGCCTTGATCTCGTCGGTGATGTGCGGGATGACCTGCACGGTGCCGCCGAGGTACTCGCCGCGGCGCTCCTTCTGGATGACCGCCTCGTAGATGCGCCCGGTGGTGAAGTTGTTCTTCCGGGTCATGCGGGCGGTGGTGAACCGCTCGTAGTGGCCGAGGTCGAGATCGGTCTCGGCGCCGTCGTCGGTGACGAACACCTCGCCGTGCTGCGTGGGGCTCATCGTGCCCGGGTCGACGTTGATGTACGGGTCGAGCTTCACGTGGGTGACCCGGAGCCCGCGGGCCTCGAGCAGCGCGCCCACGGAGGCGGACGCGAGGCCCTTCCCGATCGAGGACACGACCCCCCCGGTGACGAACACGTACTTCGTGGGCTTTCGGCTCAGCGGTGCGCGGTCCATGGGTCCATCGCCGGGGCCCGTGCCGAAAAGGCGCGCGCGGCCGACGTCCTTCGGAAGCGCCGGATACCATACCCCGCGCGGCGTTGCGAGGAACCTCGGCAGATCGACGCCGCGTGCGGGCGGCGCGCCCTCAGAACGCGAAGCCTGCGCCCAGCGAGAACGTGTAGAGCACGAGCGTCCCGCCCGTGGCGGGAATGAACCCCACGTCGAAGGGCCGGCCGACCGCGAAGAAGCCCTTCCCGGGGCCCTGCTTCAGCGGGAAGAAGCGGCCCTCGGCGCCGAACCCGAAATGCGCTCGCATGGTGCGGACGGCGTCGCCGTACGCGAAGCCCGCGTAGCCGTACGGAGCGATGGTGAGCTCCATCTCCTGGATGGGGATGGCGATGTCGTAGCCGCCGCGGAACACCGTGGCCGCGAGGAGGGCCCCGTACCCGAACACGAACTTCTGGGCGCCGCCGATGACGCCGCCTTCGTGGGCGTTCGTGCCGAGGTGGTAGCCGCCGGAGAACTCGATGGGGTAGGCCGAGCCGCCGCCGCCGCTGTTCAGCGACGTGACGAAGCCGAGCACGTTGCCCTGCACGAAGCCGGGGCCTCGGTCCGAGTTCTGCGCGTGGGCGGTCGACGGGCCGAGCGCGACGATGCCAGCGAAGAGCGAGGCGACGGCGACGCGAGCGAGGAGCTTCTTCATGGCGAGGAGCGTACCGCAGCGCTCCGCGGGTCAAGTAGCCAAAAGAGCCGCATTCACGGCGCAATCCTTGCGCCGCGGCGCGGCCCGCGCGTCCGCCGCGCCGCGCGGCCCGCCCTCGCGCCGCGCACATCCGCGCACCGAACCGGCGCGCGCGACGCGATGGCGCTTGCGCCCGGGAAAGCCAAGCGTTTCTATGACGATATGCGAGACGTTCCCCTCCGCCCCGCCGGCGTCGTCGCGACGCTCCTGGTGGGCGCCACGCTCGTCGCGTGCGCGGCCGCGCCCGACGCGCGCGACCTCTCCGTCGTCGGCGAAGTGTCGGCCGACCTCACGCCCGCGGAGCTCGCCTGCGAGGGCTACGACTCCACCGCGGCGGGGCGCATGGCCGCGGCCGGCGCCAAGCGCGACGGGCAGCGCTCGCAGAAGCGATGCTACTCGTACGTGAAGAAGCACCTCGCGGGCGCCGGCTACGACGTGCCAGCCGACGTCGCCTCGGGCGGGCGGTACGCGGGCAGCGCCTACATGTTCACGACCTGGGCCCGGAAGAACCCCGCGGCCTTGCGCAGGCTCGGGTTCGCCGAGGTGAAGCTCAAGCTCGGCGAGGCGCCGCCGAAGGGCGCGATCATCGTGTGGGGTCGCGGCGAGTGCGGCTACAGCAAGTCGCACGGCCACATCGAGGTCGTCATCGACGACGGCGGCCGCGCGTGCAGCGACTTCTGCGGCCGCGTGAAGACCTCGCGCAAGTGCGGCATCCCCGACGTCTTCATCCCCGTGCGCGCCGGCAGCGAGCCCGGCAGCGGGTGCTCGAAGGACAGTTGCGCGGGCCGCGCCGACGGCTGGTATTGCAGCGAGATCAAAGACTTTAGCGCCTTCAGCTGCAAGGACCAGAACATCTCGGGCGGCTACCAGTGCGCGACCGGGAAGAAGTGTGTGTTCTCCGGGCAGAGCCGCCAGGCGACCCTGCAGGGGGCGGTGCCGCAATGCCGATGAACCAGCCAGCCTCGATCCTCCGCATGAAGCGCGCCTTGGTGGCCGCCTCCCTCGCCGCCGCGCTCGCGGCCGCCGCGTTCGCGTGCTCGTCCGCCGAGCCCACGGGCGGCGCGCTGGGCGCCGCTCCGGCCCCGACCGCCTCGCCCACCTCCACCGTGCCGAACGAGGGCGAGCCGGTCATCCCCATCTCGCCGGAGGAGCAGGCCCCGTACAACGCCGACGAGGTGTGCGCCTCGCAGTGCGCCGTCGACTTCGCGGCGACCGGACCGGCCGCGCAGCTCCTTCAAGACCTCGACGACTGCAACGTCGAGCAGTGCTACGGCGACGAGGCCGACGACGACCCCACCACCAAGGCCTGCGCCGCCATCGGCGCGGGCGCCGGGCAGATCACCTACGGGCTGGTCGAGCGCGATCGCTGCCTGTCGCGCTCCTGCTGCGCCCAGGCCCAGGCCTGCGCGGGCAACGCCGGGTGCTCGGCGCTCGCGAGCTGCATCGAGCGCTGCCAGGTGCGCAACTAGCCCCGCGGCTCCCTGGCGACGGCGCCCGGGCGAGCGCGAGCGCTGCTGCGTTCGCGGCGCCGTTGTGGCATGGTCCGCGCCATGGAACAGAGCGCGGAGGCGCGGCCGAGCCGCCTTGGGATCATCGGGTACGACTCCTTCCACTTCGTCGTGGAGAACATGGAGCGCTCGCGGCAATTTTACGCCGATCGCCTCGACTTCAAGGAGGTGGCGCGCGCGGGCGACGAGCTCGTGGCGCGCAGCGGGCAGCAGTCGGTCGTGTTCGGCGCCGGCGGCGCGCGCGTGTGCGTGTCGACCCCGCTGTCGCAGAGCTCGAAGGCCGCGCGCTTCCTGAAGCGGCACCCCGCGGGGGTCATGAGCCTCAGCTTCCGCGTGAAGGATCTCGACCACACCATCGCCGCGCTCGACGAGGTCGGCGGCACCTTCCTCGCCGATCCCATCGAGGCGACCGACGCGGCAGGCGGCCGGTACCGCTCGGTCGAGATCGCGACGCCCCTCGGTGACGTCGCGTTCCGCTTCGTGCAGCGCGACGCCTACGCGGGCTTCGCGCCGGGCTTCGTCGACGTGGGCCCGGGGAACGCGAGCGAGCCGGCGAACATCTACGGCATCCGCGGCATCGACCACGTGACCTCGAACGGCCTCACCATGCAGCCCATCATCGCGTGGTACCGCGAGGTGCTCGGCTTCCAGCCCTTCTGGGACGTGAGCTTCCACACCAAAGACGTGGCGGCCGAGCGGGCGTCGGGCTCGGGCCTCAAGTCGATCGTGATGTGGGACCCCGGCAGCGGCGTGAAGTTCGCCACCAACGAGCCCCTGCGGCCGTTCTTCCGCGCCTCGCAGATCGCGAAGTTCGTCGAGGACAACGGCGGCAACGGGGTGCAGCACATCGCCTTCGCGGTCACCAACATCCTCTGGTCGGTCGAGGAGCTGAAGCGCCGCGAGGTGGAGTTCATGCCGACCCACCCTGCATACTACACGCACCTGCCGGAGCGCCTCGCCAAGCTCGGCATCACGAACGTCGCGGCGGAGCTGGCCGAGCTCGAGCGCCTGCAGATCCTCGTCGACGGCGCGCACGACAAGTACATGCTGCAGATCTTCATGCGCGAGGCGGCGGCCATGTACGACGAGGGCCGCGCGGGCCCGTTCTTCTACGAGATCATCCAGCGCGCAGGCGACGAGGGCTTCGGCTACGGCAACTTCCGCGCGCTCTTCGAGAGCATCGAGCGCGAGCAGAAGCTCACCTCGAGCTAGCCTGGGCCTGCGCGGCCTCGGCGAACGGGCGCGCGCACCGACGGGTGCGGATCAGAGCGGGCTGGCCTGGACGCCGAGGTGGTTCGCTACCGGGCGCTCGCGGTGCGGGATGCGTGTGTGGGCGGGCGAGCTCAGCTGCCGGGCGCGGCCAGGGCCGGCCTCGGCCACGAGCGTGGAGGAGCCGCCCCCGTCGAGGTTGATGGCGTTCCACGCGCCCGCCGCGAGCGCGATCGCCGCGAGGGCGCGCAGCCCGACGCCCTCGCTGTAGCCCGCCTGGCGTCCGTCGACGACGAAGAGGAAGAGCCGCCGCTCCTCACGGTCGAGCCCGACCGCGGTCCGAGGAAGGGGGGCGTCCGGGTCGCGCCGCGAGCCCGCGACGGCGACCACACCCGCGTCGAGCAGCGCCTCTCCCGAGATCGCGTGGACCGCCTGCTCGAGCGGGAGCGTGAGGCTGGGCCTCCCTGCGCGCGAGACGCGGAGCGTCCGGGTGGCGGGCGAGGTCTTGCGCGAATAGACCACGCCGCCGGCGGCGGCGTACCCGTCGACCTCGACCGGATCGCCGACGTGCGGATAGAAGTCGAGCGCGTGGTTCGAGTACCAGGGCGTGAAGAAGTCGCCGTTCACCGCGATCTGAGCGTGGGACTCCAGGAGAAACGCGCTCGTGGTCCGCGCGTCGAGCGGGAGTGACCGGGCGGGATCTCCGGGGGTCACGAGGAGCGCGACGCCGGGCGCGTCGAGATCGACCGTCACCGTGTGGACGATGGATGGCGGCGGCCCTTCGCGCACCTCACGCGTGTACACGACGCCACGGAACAGGGCCTCGCGGGCAGGCGCTGGGCGCGGACGAGCGAGGTACGCCGCGGCCCCGAGCAGGGCGCAGGCGAGCACGACCAGGGCGATCGCGCCGAGCGCGCGGGCGGCGCGGTCGAGGCTCCTCGCGAGGCGGCTCACCGGAGCAGGCACGTCGTCGACCGCGTTGGGGACGGGAGAGCCCACGAGGCGAGTGTACGCTCCAAGCGCGAGGGGGTGGCGCCGACGGGGCGACGTGGCCGCAGCGGCCAGCATCGCCGCCTTGGACGCGGAGTGCGTGCGCCGGAGGCTCGCGCGCGTCGGACGCGTGCGCCTCGACCCCCGCGATCCCTGCCCGACCAGACGTAGGACCTCGGCGGGGCAACGCCGTGCCGCGCGCCGACCAGCCCGACGCTCGCGTCGTCTAGTCCCCTGGAAGCGTGGTTCCTGTAACAAGTGTGGGTTCAGGGTCATGGTTG
>DAORJJ010000323.1:0-7823 GCA_035439005.1 Polyangiaceae bacterium
CCCGTGGACGCCGCGCCGCCCCCCGACGCCGCGCCCGTGGACGCGGCGGCCGACGGCGGCGACGCGGCGGTCGACGCGGGGCCGACCATCCCGCCCAACATCCTGCTCGTCATCGGTGACGACATGGGGACCGACTCGAGCGTCTGCTACACCGTGGCCGCTGACCCCGGGCGCGCGCCACGGATCGCGGCGCTGTGCGCCGGCGGCGTGACCTTCGACAACGCGTGGGCCGCGCCCTCGTGCTCGCCCACGCGCGCCACCATCCTCACCGGGCGGCATGGGTTCCGCACCAACGTGGGCTTCGCGGGGCACCCGCTCCCGCCCGGCGAGCGCGCGCTGCCGCAGGCGCTCACCGACGGGAACCCCGCCTACGCGGTCGGCGCGGTGGGCAAGTGGCACCTCGGGGGCCCGCTCAACGGCGGGGCCAACCACCCGAACCTCGTGGGCTTCCCCACGTACATGGGCAACCTCCAGGGCGCGGTCGCGAACTACTCGAACTGGACACGCACCGTGAACGGCGTGAACGCGCCGGAGAGCGGCTACGCCACCACGGTGGCGGTGGACGACGCGAGCGGCTGGATCAACGCGCAGACCACGCCGTGGTTCATGTGGCTCGCGTTCAACTCGGCGCACTCGCCGTTCCACACGCCGCCGGCCGGGCTGCACACCTACCCGGAGATCGTCGGCGTCCCGCCGCCGGCGCGCCCGTACACCCACTACCACGCGATGCTCGAGGCCATGGACATGGAGCTCGGGCGCATGCTCGACGGCCTCGACCCGGTCGCGCGCGCGCGCACGTGGGTCATCTTCGTCGGGGACAATGGCACTCCCGCGGAGGTGGCCCAGCCCGAGATCCCCACCGGCCACGCGAAGGGCACGCTCTACCAGGGCGGCACCCACGTGCCGCTCACGATCTCGGGGCCCGGCGTGGTGAGCCCCGGCCGCCGCGTCACGGCGCTCGTGAGCACGGTCGATCTCTTCAAGACCATCCTCGAGCTCGCGAGCGTCGATCCCGCCCTCGCGCTCCCGGCGGGCAGCGCCACGGTCGACTCGGTCAGCATGGTGCCGTACCTGAAGAACCCCAGCCAGGCGCCCCTCCGCTCGTGGATCATGACCGAGCAGTTCGGCAACACCGCGGGCTTCGGCCGCACCGGAAAGGCCATCCGGGACGCCTCTTACAAGCTCATTCGCTTCGACGCGGGCGACACCGAGCTCTACGACCTGCGGGTCGATCCCCAAGAGCTCGACAACCTTTTGGCCGCGCCACTGTCGGTGGAGGCGGCCGCGCACGAGCAGTCGCTCACCATGGACCTCGACGCGCTGCTCGCGACCCCGTGAGCTCCGCTACGGCGCGCGCACGCGCCGCCCAGCCCGGTCCATCGACGGCTCGCGCGGGGCTCGGGGCCCCTCGGCGAGGCCCACGTTGTGCTCACGCCTCTTCGGCGCGACGCTAGGGGGGTGAACGCGCCGCCCGCCTCCGACACGCCGCTCGCCGAGTCCCCGCTGCCCACGCGCGCGCTCACGTACGTCATCGCCGTGGCGCTCGGGCTCACCCCCGCGCCCTTCGCGTTCGTGGGCGCGGGCCTCGGCGGGATGCTCGGCGCCTTCTTGAGCGTCCTCGGCCTCCTCGTCCTCGCAGGGAGCGTGACGGGCGCCGTGCTGCTCACGCGCCGCGCGGGGCTCCGCGGCGCGCGCTACGCTCGCCAGCTCGTGCTGGGCGCGCTGTTCCTGGTCGCGCTCCCGGTCTTCGGCCTGCTGCTCAACGCCGCCGCGGATCCGTGCTCGCCGGGCCAGTGCGATCCGAACTTTCGGCCGCTGAGCTCGCCCGAGGTCTACGGCCTCCTGCCCCTCCACGTGGCCTCGGTCGTGGCCTATTTCGTCCACGCGAGAAGGCGCGAGTCGCTCGGCCCGCGCGCGGAGGCCGCCGTGGCCGCCTCGCTGCTCGCCGGCGTTGTGCTCCAGCTCGTGCTCGCGATCCAGTTCGCGCCCGCCCTCCCGCTCATCGTCTTCGTGATCACCGCGCCGGTGCTCACTCCCTACGTGAGCGTGTTCCTCTTCGCTGGCGCGTTCCTCGCCCGACTGCGCGAGCGCGGCGTGGAGACCGCCGCCGCGCTCGCCGCCCAAGCCGCCCGCGCGGCCGAGGAGGCCGCGAAGGCCGCCGCTGCAGACGCCCCCGTGTACCGTCGCCCCGCGGAGGCCGACGCTCCGGTCGAGGCGGTGGCGCACGCGCCGTCGAAGCCTCTCCACGGCTTGCTCGGGCTCCCCGTGCTCCTCGGCGCGCACGCCGTGCTGAACGCGGCGATCTTCGCGAGCCCCACCGGTGGGGTCGACACCTTCCTTCACACCTGCGGATACCCTCTCTCGCAGCTGGCCACTCCGCCCCCCAAGGACTGCCACTATCTCTGCACGATCGCCGCGCAAGGGAGCCCCGGGCTCGTGCGCCCGCTGCGCTGGGGCGTGCGCCGCGGGCGGCCCATCGTGGTCAATCGTCAGCTCGCCCTCGCCAACGCCTTCGAGGACCTCCTCCACGAGCGCTGGCCCGCGTTTGGTCGGCTCGCGCGCCGCGTGTACGACGCCCTGGCTTTTCCCATCTCGCAGCACCTCACGCGCCGCTGGATGGCGAACGCGCTGTATGTCGCCATGAAGCCCGCGGAGCTCGTGTTCGCCGTCGCGCTCTTGCTCTTCGATCCGCGCGATCCCGAGGAGCGCGTCGACCGCATGTACCGCTGAGCGGGCGGGCGCGCGGCGTCTTGTCATGGTTGTGCAGGTCGGCCGTCCGGACCGCCTGCGGACCCCGCCGAGTGCGCTTCGCGTGACTTTCTCCGCGCCCGCCGAGCGCGCCAGCCCGGAGCCTGTAGGCTGAGCTCATGAGAGCCGCCATCGCCTTGGTCGCCTGCGCCTCGCTCCTGTCCGCCAGTCGCCCGGCGCGCGCAGAGCCGTCGAGCCAGCCGCTCGCAACCGCGCCGAGCGAGCGCCCCTCCAAGGGCACGGGCTTCCTCATCGCCGGAACGATCCTCACCGGGATTGGCGCCGTGACGGTGATCGGGACGCCTTCCATCTGCAAGACCGGGACGGGGAGCGCCACCACCGGCAAGTCGACGGCGGGCTGCGAGCGCTTCGGGTACATCTTCGGCGCGTCCCTCGCGGCGGTGGGGATTCCGCTGATGATCGTGGGGCTCGTGAAGCGCTCGAACTACAACGCGTGGATGGCTGAGCACCCGGTGGCGAGCCGCCTGTCGGTGTCGCCGCTCGCCGGCGGGGGCGGCGCGCTGGGCTGGTCGTCGACGTTCTGACGGGCCGCCGTAGCGTGCGATGTCGGCTGCGAGCTGCAGCACGAGCGCTCGTGGGAGCTGCGGGTGGAGTGCGGCTCTCCGTCACCCGCAGTCGCGCCGGATCGTCACGCCGCGACGATCGCCGCCGCGGCGACGCGCGCTTTGCGTACGCTCTTCAGAGTCGACTTGGCGAAGGCGCGCGCGAGGGCGAGCCCCGACAGCGTGAGCCGCATGTGGAGCGCGTCGACGTGGCCTTCGGCGTGAAGCTGCGAGACGACCGCGCGGACGTCGCCGCGCCGGACCTTGACGGTCTCGGCGAGGTCCAGCAGCGTCGGCGTACGTCCGTCGCGGGCGGCACCGGCGAGCGCGACGAGGACGTGGGCAGCGAGGGCGTTACGGTCAAGGACTGCGCTCATGGGGACCTCCGGGGGACGGGGTTCGGGACATCGATCCTGCCGCCGTGGAATGTACTGGCGGCAAAGGTAATAAAAAGGAAGCGCGCCCAAGAAGTACAGTTACCTGCGTCGATTCTTCCGCAGTCGTCGCAGAGGGCTTCGACAGGACTCGATGAGAGGCGGCTCGACGCGTGGCTCGCCGAGCACCCCGTGGCGGGCGGCCTGTCGCTCTCGCCGCTCGCGGGCGGGGGCGGCGCGCTCTGCGGGTCGACCGCGTTCCGAGCGGCGCCTCCCGCGGCGGGCGTGACGCTTTTCCTGGCCCGAGCCGCGAAACGGGTAAAGATCGCGGCATGGCGTTCTTCCAGACCCCGCCCGAGCTCGCCCCCTCGCTCGACGACGACTCGCTCCTGCTCCACTGGCTCCGGCGGCACGTGCCGGGCGACGCGCTCGCGGTGGTCGAGCCCGAGCTCCGCGAGGCGCACGCGGACGCGCGCGCGCTCTACGCGGCGTCGCTCGTCGACCCCAAGGAGGAGCCGCGCCTCACCTCGTGGGACGCCTGGGGAAAGCGTGTAGACCACATCGAGCTCACCTCGCTCTGGAAGAAGGCCCAGCGCGTGGCCGCCGAGCGCGGCGTCGTCGCCACCGCGTACGAGCGCAAGACCGCCGAGCACTCGCGGGTGCACCAGTTCATGCTCGCGTACGTGCTCGAGCCCTCGTGGCACGTGTACTCGTGCCCGCTCGCCATGACCGACGGCGCCGCCAAGACGCTCCTCGCGTCGGGCAACGCGGCCCTCGCCGAGCGCGCGCTGCCGCGCCTGCTCTCGCGTGATCCCGCGCGGGCGTGGACGAGCGGCCAGTGGATGACCGAGCGCACCGGCGGCTCCGACGTGGCCATCACCGAGACGGTCGCGCGCCGACGCGATCCGACCGCGAGCGCCCCCGCCGCGTTCACGCTCCACGGCACGAAGTGGTTCACCTCCGCCACCACGTCGGAGATGGCGCTCACCCTGGCCCGCCCGGAGGGAGGGCCGCCTGGCGGCAGCGGGCTCGCGCTCTTCTACGTGGAGACCCGCGACGCGGAGGGCCGGCTGAACGGCCTGCAGATCAACCGGCTGAAGGACAAGCTCGGAACCCGCATGGTGCCGACGGCGGAGCTGCTCTTGGAGGGCACGCTGGCGACGCCGGTGCTGGGCCTCCGCGACGGCATCAAGAACATCACGCCGATGCTGGCGGTGACGCGCACGTGGAACTCGGTGTGCGCGGTCGCGGGCATGCAGAAGGCCGTCGGGCTCGCGCGCGACTACGCCCGAAAGCGCGTCGCGTTCGGGGCGCCGCTCGCGCAGAAGCCGCTGCACGCCGACACGCTGGCGTGGATGGTCGCCGAGACCCAGGCCGCTTTCTGCCTGGCGTTTCGCGTGGTGGAGCTCCTCGGTCGCGAGGAGGTGTCGGTGGCGACCGACGCGGAGCGCGAGCTCTTGCGCCTGCTCACGCCCATCGTGAAGCTCACCACGGGCAAGCAGGCCGTGGCCGTCACGAGCGAGGCGCTCGAGACCTTCGGCGGCGCCGGATACGTGGAAGATACAGGCTTGCCGCAGCTCCTCCGCGACGCGCAGGTGCTCCCCATTTGGGAGGGCACGACGAACGTGCTCTCGCTCGACGTCTTGCGGGCCCTCGCGCGCGGGGCCACGCTCGCGCCGCTCCGCGAGGAGATCGAGCGCGCGACCTCGGGCGCCCCCTCGGGCCTCGAGGGGCCGGCGCGCGTGGCGCGCGAGGCGTTCGCGCACGCGGAGGCCTGGCTCTTGGGCGCGCTGCCGCGAGGGCCCGCGGCGCTGGAGGCCGGCGCCCGCCGCTTCGCGCTCACGCTCGGGCGCGCGACGGAGCTCGCGCTGCTCGTCGACGAGGCCGCGCACGCCGAGCGGGCCGGCACGCCCCGGCTCTCCGCGGTGGCGAGGCGCTTCGCGCGCTCGGCGATCGACCTCGTGGACGACGGCCTCCCCGAGGAGGACGCGGCGCTCATCCTCGGGTGAGCGCGACGTGTGCCCGAGCGCGCCTCGCCCAGGGGCCGCGCCGCACACGGCGTGTCTTCTCCGGGTCACCCCGAGGTGGTACCTTCGTGCCTGGGCAGAGGAGCACCATGACCAAATTGTTCTTGCGGTTCGCGTTGTTGGGCGTCTCTGTGGCACAGGTGGCGTGCGCCGGAAACTTCCCGCCGCCGTCGGAGCGCCTCTCGTCGGCGGAGGCCGCCTCGCGCAGCGCGCGCGAGATGGGGGCCGAGAAGGACCCGAAGGCGGCCCTCTACCTGAAGTACGCCAACGAGCAGATCGACCAGTCGAAGGCCCTCATCGCGGTCGGCGAGAACCGCCGCGCCGACGAGATCCTCTCGCGCGCCAGCGCCGACGCCGAGCTCGCGCTCCAGCTCGCGAAGGAGCAGAGCATGCGCGCCGCGGCCAAAGAGGCCCTCGACAAGCTCAAGGCCCTGCGGGCCGGGAAGTGACGGAGCCCACCATGCGCACACTCACGAAGTCACTCGTCCTCGGTCTCCTCGGCTCCGCCGCGCTCTTCGTCGCCGGGTGCGGCGCGGCGCTGCCCCCGAAGGAGCTGCTCGACGCGCGCTCCGCGTACAAGACCGCCACCGAGGGCCCCGCCGCGAAGGAGAGCCTCGTCGAGCTGCACGGCGCCAAGCAGGCGCTCGACTCGGCCGAGCTCGCGTTCCTCGAGAAGGGCGACGGCCAAGAGACCGTCGATCGCTCGTACATCGCGGTGCGAAAGGCCGAGTTCGCGTCGGCCGCGGCCCGCACCGCGGTGGCGGCGCGCGAGAAGAAAGAGGCCGAGGACGAGGCGCAGCGCGCGCAGATCGACGCGCTCAAGAAGACCCAGGCCGAGCTCGCGAACGCGAAGAACGATCTCTCGGCGACGCGCACCGACCTCACCAAGACGAAGGAGGCGCTCGAGCGCGAGGCCGCCGCCCGCGCCGAGGCCGAGAAGCGCGCCGCGATGGCGCTCGCCGATCTCCAGAAGATCGCGGCCGTGAAGAAGGACGACCGCGGCATGGTCATCACCCTCTCGGGCGGCGTGCTCTTCCGCACCGACAAGGCCGATCTCCTGCCGCCCGCCATGGTGCAGCTAAACCAGGTCGCCGAGGCGCTCGTGCGAAACAACCCCGACGCGCGCATCCAGGTCGAGGGCCACACAGACAACCAGGGCCAGGCCGCCCGCAACGACGAGCTCTCGAAGCAGCGCGCCGAGTCGGTCGCGACCTACCTGAAGGGGCGCGGCATCGCCGCCGACCGCGTGACGGCGGTGGGGCGCGGCTCGTCGAAGCCCGTCGCCGACAACACGAGCGTCGAGGGGCGCGCGCTGAACCGCCGCGTCGAGATCGTGGTCGAGCCGCCGAAAGAGTCGAAGTAACGCGACGTGCTCGTGAGGTGACCCGCCGCACCGCCTCGCGCGGTGCGTGCGCGGCCCGGGCATGATCGTGCACTCTGCACACAAATGGCTCCAGCGGCGCGCGGCCGCTGGGCGCCGCTACGCGAACTTCTTCGCGAGCGCGGCGCACACGACGGGCGGCGCGTAGCGCGACACGTCGCCGTGGTGGCTCGCGATCTCGCGCACGAGCGAGGCCGACACGAAGCCGTAGTTGGTGCGCGTGGGCAGGAAGATGGTGTCGATGTTTGGCTGCAGATCGGCGTTCGCGTGGGCGATCTGGAGCTCGTATTCGAAGTCGGTGGCGGCGCGCAGGCCGCGCACGATGATGCGCGCGCCGTTCTGCCGGCAGAACTCGATGAGCAGGCCGTCGAACGACTCGACCGTCACGTTGGGCAGGTCGGAAGAGACCTCGCGCAGGAGCCCGAGGCGCTCGTCGGCCGTGAAGAGCGGCTTGCGCGTGGCGTGGATGCCAATGGCGACGATGACGCGGTCGAAGAGGGCGGAGGCGCGCTCGATGAGATCGCGGTGCCCGTTCGTGACCGGGTCGAAGCTGCCGGCATAGACGGCGAGGCGGCTCATGGCTTCTTGGCTCCTGGCGCGGGCGTTCCTGGCTTCGCGGGCTTCTCGGGGTTCTTGCCGGGCTTGGGCGGGTCGGGGGTCATGGGCGGCGGGGGCGGGCCGGGCACGTGCTCGACGCCCTGGGTCAGCACCTGGATCGCCTCGTTCGGGT
>DAORJJ010000324.1:0-7783 GCA_035439005.1 Polyangiaceae bacterium
GACGATCTGCTCGCCGCGCCAGCGCTGCAGCGCGAGCTCGTCGACGCGCGCGACGGCCAGCGCTACCCCGTGGTCGCCGTGGGCGGCGCGCGGTGGCTCGGCACGAACCTCGCGTACGCCGCGAGCGGCTCGTACTGCTACGGCGACGCCCCCGCGAGCTGCGAGCGCGACGGGCGGCTCTACACGTTCGCGGCGGCGACCACGGCGTGCCCCGCGGGCTGGCACCTCCCCTCGGACGAGGAGTGGAAGGGGCTGGAGCGCGCGCTCGGGATGGCGCCGACGGAGACCGAGCGCGAGGGCTACGACGTCGCCCGCGGCACCGACGAGGGGGCTCAGCTGAAGAGCGGCCCGCTCGGGACCAGGATGGCCGGCTTCCGCACGGGCGCGACCTACGAGGCCGCGGGCGACCGCGCGTACTTCTGGACCTCCACGCGGCGAGGCCAGGAGGTGTGGCGCCGGCGCGTCACCGCGGCCGCGCCCACGATCTTTCGGTTCACGAACCCCACCGCGTCGTTCGCGATCAGCGTCCGCTGCGTGGAGGGCTGAGCCCGCTCACGCGCCGCGGACGGCAGCGGCGCGCACGCTCGCGAGCGACAGGTCGCGTGGCCGCGGCTCGCCGGGGAGGCTCAGGCGCGACACGGGGACGAGCAGCGCCTCGCTCGCGCCGAGCTCGCGGCAGAGCGCGCGCCCGAGCTCGAGCCGCGAGAGGCGGGCGGGGCCGGGCGCGTGGACCACCCCGGTGAGGTCCGAGGCCGCGAGCGAGGCGAGGCGCCGCGCCGCCTCGCCCACCTCGAGCGGCGTGCGAAACTCGTCGTCGAAGAGGCGGACCTCGCGCCCAGCCAGCAGCGCGAGGCGCGCGGCCGTCGTGAACGAGACCCGCTCGGTGAGCCCCTCGCCGTAGAGCGTAGGCAGCCGCACGACCAGCGCCCCCGGGCACGCCGCGAGCGCGCGCGCCTCGCCCTCGAGCTTCGAGCGGCCGTAGGCGGTGGTCGGCCGCGCCTCGTCGCGCTCCGTGTAGGGTGCATGTTCTCCGTCGAACACCATGTCGGTCGACACGTGCAGGAAGCGCGCGCCGCGCGCGTGGGCGAGGGTCGCGAGGCGCTCGGGCACCTCGGCGTTCAGCGCCCGCGCGCGCGCCGGATCGGCGGCGCAGGGCCCGAGGCCCGCCTCCGCGGCGCAGTGGATCACGCACGAGGGCGCGACCTGGTCGAAGGCTGCGCGCGTGGCCCATTCGTCAAGCAGGTTGACCGATGGGTACGCCGTGCCTGCGGGACCCCCTCGCGCGCCGCGCCACGCCAGGTGCGACAGGCCGCGCGTCGAGAGCTCGCGCGCGACCCAGGGCCCAAGGAAGCCGCTCGCCCCGGTCACCAGGATCATGCCGCCGCATGCCACCCGGGCGCGGCGCGTGTCAAGGCGGCGCGGCGCGCGCGCTCCGTGATAGGTGTCGGAGCGGGAGGCCTCGCCGGCCCCTCGACACGCAGACGTCGGCGCCGTCGGCGCCCCATTCCGAGCACACACCCGCATGCACTGGGCAAAAGCCGCGTTCCTCGGGGTCGTCGAGGGCCTCACCGAGTACCTCCCCGTCTCGTCGACGGGTCACCTCATCCTCGTGCCGCACCTCAGCGAGGTCGCCGCGCGCCACTTCCCGGGCCTCGAGATCTTCGCCAAGTCGAGCCCCGCCGAGGACGCCTTCGACGTGGTCATCCAGTTCGGTGCGATCTTGGCGGTGCTCGTGCACTACCGCGCGCTCCTCTGGGAGCGGTTCTCGGGCCTCTTCTCGCGCAAGAAGGAGAGCTTCGCGCTGCTCTACGCCCTCGCGCTCGGCTTCATCCCCACAGCCATCGTGGGGCTCCTCCTCCACAAGAAGATCAAGGCGCTGCTCTTCGGCCCGATGCCCGTGGCCGCGGCCCTCGTCGTGGGCGGCGTGGTGATGATCGTCGTCGAGCGCGTGCGGAAGGCGAAGAACGTCGAGGGGCTCGTGGGCCTCGAGCACGTGACGCCGAAGCGCGCGCTGGTCATCGGCCTCGGGCAGTGCATCTCGATGTGGCCCGGCTCCTCGCGCTCGATGTGCACGATCCTCACCGGCCAGGCCGTGGGGCTCTCCACCGCGACGGCCGCGGAGTTCTCGTTCTTGCTCGGCCTGCCCACGCTCGGCGCCGCCTGCGTCTACGAGGGCATCAAGTCACGGCACGTCCTCGCCCAGGGCATCGGGCTGTCGAGCTTCGTCGTGGGGCTCGTCGTGAGCTTCCTCGTGGCGTGGGCCGTGATCTCGGTCTTCATCAAGTACCTCCAAAAGAACGGCCTCGAGCCGTTCGGCTACTACCGCATCCTGCTCGGGATCGTGGTCTTCCTGCTCATGCGCGGGTGAGCGCGGGCGAGCGAGTGACGGCGGGTGACGGCGGGGGCCGCCCGGAGTAGGCTCCACGGTCCGATGCCCCAGCAGCGTCTCCTCCGCGGGCTCCCGCGCGCCGCGACCATGGCGCTCGCCGTCCACCTGGCCAGGCGGCCCTTGGTCGTGCGGCTGGGCACCGCCTTCGCGGCGCTGGTCACGCTCTCGGCGGTCGCGGTCGCGGCGCACCTCGGGCGCACGGGCGACAACGCCGCCCTCCCCGCGGTGGTGCTCGTGGCCTCGAGCGCGCTCGCGTACGGCTCGGGGATCCTGGTCGCGTTCGGCGGCGCCACGCAGGCGCTCCGCCGGGACCGCGACGAGGGGATCCGCGCGCTCCTCCACGCGCGCGGGGTCTCGACGGGCGAGTACCTCGTCGCGCGCGCCCTCGGACTCGCGGTCGTGGTCGGCGCGGGCACGGTCGGCGGCACCCTCGCCACCGCCATCGCGGCCACCGTCGCCGCGGGCCGCCTCGCCGCGGCCGGGGCCACGCTCCGCGCCTCGGTCGTGGCGCTCGCGTCGGCCGCGATCACGTCGCTGCTCCTCGCGCTCGTCGCCCTCGCCGCGCTCGGCGCGCGCTCCCGCGCCGGGGGCTACGTCGTGCTCGTCGGCCTCTTCGTCGTCCCCGAGCTGCTCTCGCCGTGGACCTCGCACCTCGTGCCCGCCGCGTGGGCCCGCCTCGTGTCGCTCCCGGGCGCGCTCGCCGCGTTCCGCGAGGGGCTCTCGCCCGCCACGTTCGAGCCCGGGCTCTCGCTGCGGGCGGCCGCCACGCTGCTCGTGTGCGCGCTCGGCCTCGGCGGCCTCGTCCGCGCCGAGCTCGTGCGCCTCGAGCACGAAGGAGCGCGATGATCGCCTTCGAGGGCGTGCGCGCCAAGGCTCTGCCGAGGGGCACCCAAAACGGTGCAATCTACACGGACTTGTCGCTCGCGCTCGGCGCCGGCTGCCACGCGATCGTCGGAGCGACCCCCGCGGAGGGAAGGCTGCTGCTCGACCTCGCGGCCGGCCACGCGCGCGCGCGGCGAGGGCGAGTGCGGGCGCTCGACGGGGCGCCGGGCGACCGCGGAGTGGCGGCGCGCACGGCGTTCGTGCCGCTCGACGTGGTCCTGCCCGACGGCCTCACAGTGCTCGACGTCGCGGCCCTCGAGGCCACGGTGCGTGGCCTCGGCGCCCCCGAGCCCAAGGCGCGCCTCGCGCGGCTCGACGCCGAGTGGCTCGGCGGCCGGCGCGTGCACTCGCTCTCCCCCGCGGAGCGCCGGTCGGTCGCGCTCGCGCTCGCGCTGACCTCCGGGGCCACGCTGCTGCTCCTGGAGGAGCCGCTCACCCACGTGGAGGGCCGGGCCGCGCCGCTCGTCGCGCCCGCGCTCCGCGCGCTGGTGGCGAAGGGCGGCGTGTGCGTCGTGCTCACCACCGCGTCCCGGCGCGACGCCGATCTCGCGGGCGCGACGGCCTGGGCGCTGCGCGGCGAGCGCCTCGTGCCCCGTAGCGGCGTCGCTTCGGGCAACGCCACCCTCGAGATCGTCGTGGACGACCCCATGCGCCTCGCCGCCGCCCTCGCCGCCGCGGGCGCCGCCGTCACGCTGCACGCCGATCGGCAGAGCGTGATGCTCGAGACCCCTGACCTCGACGGCGCCGCCGAGACCGTGGCGCGCGTCGCCGTCGCCGAGGCCCTGTCGGTCGTGGCGATGTTCCGACGAGGCGACGAGCCCTCGCGGGTGCTCGCCGAGGCCGCGCAGCGGCTGCCGTCGCTCGTGCCGCCGCCGCCGGGCGAGGGCGCCGAGCCTCCTTCCGCGCCGTCGCCGGCCCCCGAGGAGACCTCGCCATGATGCTCGCGCTGCTCCGGCACCCGCTCGCGCGGCTCCGCTCCGCGAGGTTGCGCCTGCTCCCCGCGCTCGGGTGGGCGCTCCTCGCGCTCGGCGGAGCCGCGGCCGCCCGCGGGGCCTCCGCTCACGCCGTCGATCACGCGGTGAGAGGCACCTTCGGGCCGCTCCTCCTGCCGCTCCTCGCCCTCGCGTGCGTTGGCCTGATCTGCCCGGAGGCGAGGCTCGACGAGGGCGCGCGCGCGCTCGTCTTGTTGGGCGCGCCGCGACGACGCGCCGCGCTGGCGCTTGGCCTCACCGCCATGGGGCTCGCCGCCGCGAGCGCGGGGGTGCTCGGCGCGCTCGTCGTGGCCATCGCGCACGGCCCGGCGGACGCGCCGCTCCTCGGCGATCTGGTGTCGACCGCGGGCGTCTCGGCCCTCGGGGCCGCGGCCTACGCGAGCTATTTCATGATGGGTTCCGCGTACTTGGGTCGAGCCGGCGGGGGCGTCCTGTTCGTCGTGGACTTCCTCGCAGGGAGCCTCGGGGCAGGCTCGCTGCTCACCCCACGCGGCCACCTCCGCGCGCTCATGGGCGGCCCGCTCGCGGCGCACCTGGCGCCGCGCGTGAGCTCGGTGTTGCTCGTCGTGCTGGCGCTCGCGTTCCTCGCCGTCGCGACGTCGCGCCGCGCGCGTTGAGCTCGGAGCGCGGCGTCAGCTGCGCGTCCCGACGAGCGTGACCACGGAGGGCGTCTTCACGGCGAGGTCGAGGGTGAGCGGCCCCCCGGTGCGGAGAGTGGCCTCGAGGGTCGTGCACGCGGCGGCGTCCGCGAACTCCACCGTGAGCGGGTGCGACGAGCGACGGCCGAGCACGAAGCCCGCAGCGCAGGAGCCCGTGAGGGGATCTTCCCGGTAGCCGTTCTTTCCGCCGATGGCGCCTTCGCCGAGGATCGTCATCGCGAGCTCGAACCGCTCGCCGGCCGCGGCGCAGCGCCCCGTCTCGCTCTTCACGACGCGCTCGACGGTCTTGCCGCAGTCCTGCATGCCGTCGGTGCAGATCGGGTTCGGTTCGGTGCGGAGCGTGACCCGCGCCTCGCAGAAGTAGGTGTGCGTGTACCCCTCGAGGTAGTGCCCCTCGGTGCTGACGACGTCCGGGCCGAAGCCCCCCGCTGGGCGAATGACGGGGAACGGTGAGACCGTGACGACCCGCTCGGGACCGAGCGCGCCCCCCGCGTTGCCCGTCTCTTCGACGGGGGCCGCGCAGCCGACCAAGAGAACAACCGAGAGACCGATCGAGGCGAAGGGGGTGTGGCTCATGAGCACTCCCTACGCAACGACTGCGCCAACCTTGGCACTGCGATCATCGCAGGCAAAACCGCCGAATCACGACTTCAGTGGCACAGACTGGCCACCACCCGTCCTTGTCACCCGCCGCAGCGCGCGGAGCGCGACGCGAGGGCTCGGCCCGCGGATCAACGGGCCCTCAGCGCGCGCAGTCGCTCCGGTGGAGCGGGGCGCTCTTGCCCTCGCTGATCGTGAAGATCGAGCGGCCGTTTGCCGAGTACGTGACCGCCTCGCCCTGCGGCTCGCGACCGGCGGCGATGACCGTCGGCGCGCCCTCGAACAGCGTCTCGAGCCCGCCGGTGAACCGGTACTCGAGCATCACGGTGTAGGTGCGCAGCACGACGCGCTTCTCGCACGGGTGGAGCGCGCCTCCGGTGACGAGCCCACCGCCCACCGGGGGGACGACGACCTCGCCCACCTTGCGCAGCACGGCGCGGCCCGGCACCGCGTTCGCCGGGGCGGTGTACACCCCGCTGCGCCCCGTGGGGGTCTTGGTCACGATCACGAGGTCGCCCGAGTCGGGTGAGACGAGCAGCGTCTCGGCGTTGTGCGGACCGTCGGGGTACGTGAGCGTGAGGACCTCGGGCGTGAGGCGCCCGTCGGCGAGCTCGGGCTCGGGGACGCGGTAGACCTGCACCTCGGCGCGGCGCGCGTCGTTGTCGCCGATGTCGCCGAGGAACACGCACGCCCCGGCCGGGCACGGGCCCACGGCGATGTCCTCGATGTCGGTCGCGGTCACGGCCGCGAGCTCGTACGTGGCGCGGAGCCCAGCGCGCTCGTCGAGGGCGAAGAAGCGCGCGCGATCGCCGGAGTCGTTGTGCGTGTAGAATACACCGTCGTGCCGCAGGCTGGCCGCGAGCCCAGAGAGCTCGACGAGCTCCTTGGAGGCGAGCGTGCCCGCGATCTCCGCGTCGGCGTACTCGGCGCAGCCGCCGCAGAGCCCCGCGGACGGGCCGGGCGCGTCCGCGGGGACCGTGGGCTCCGACGAGGTGGACGAGCACGCGACGAGCGCGACGAACGCGACGAACGACGCGCTGCGCGACGCGCGGCTCACGGCCCCGCGGCCGCGAGCACGCGATCCAGAACCTCGGGGCGGATCGCGCCGGCGCGGAGGCGCGCACGCGACGCGCGCGCGAGGGTCTGCCACTCGGCGCGCTCCGCCGCCGTGAGATCGACGACCTTCTTGCTCGCGCGGAGGGCCGCGAGCGCCCGGGCGTCGGCGGAGCGCACCCGCTGGGCGAGGAGCGCGGTCGTGCCCTCCGCCGTGCGGCGCAGGATGGCGCGCGCCTCCGGAGGCAGCCCCTCGAACCGGGCGGCGCCCAGCACGATGCCCCCGACCCCGTACGCGGTGAGGTCGGGCGTCACGTGGTCGACGAGATCGGCCCAGCGGAGCTCGGTGACCACGAGCGCCGACGCGAACACGACGTCGACGCGCTGCGGGGCGCCCGCGTCTGGCGCGGCCGAGGGCGGGAGCAGCGCCGCGAAGACCTGCGACACGGTGAGCGACGGGGGGCGCAGCCCCGCGCCCGCGAAGAGCGCGCGGCCGATCGCGTCGTCGGCGCGGACGAACGGGTGGAGGGCCGCGAGGTCGCGCGGAGAGCGCACCGGGGCGCCGCGCGAGAAGACCCGCATGACGCCGGTCTCGCCCTCGGCGAGCAAGCGCACGCCGGCCTTGGCGAAGCTCTCGGCGAGCAGCGGTCGCACCGCGTTGCGCGCGCGATCGAGCTTGGGCCAGCCGTCGAAGACGAGCGGCAGCTCCAGCGCGGCGACGTCGGGCGCGAACGCCGCGAGGCCGGTCCCGCCGAGGGCGGCGCCGTCGAGGGTGTGGTCTTTGATCTTCGTGGCGAGCTCCGCCTCGTCACCCTGCGAGCCCCCGTAGTAGAGGCTCACCTTGAGCTGCCCCCCGCTCTCTTGCTGGACGGCGGCGCTCCACGCGCCGAGCGTGCGCCCCCACACCGAGGTGCGGGGCGCGAGCGTGCCGACGCGCAGCTCTTCGGCGGCGTCCGCTCGCGTGCTGCTGGAGAGGAGCGCCGCGGCGATCGCGAGCGCCGCGACGAACACGACGCCACGGGACCGAGGTCGTGCGAGGCGAGTCATTGCCGAAGCGTAGCGTCGAACCGCCGCCCTGGATATGCGGGCGGCTCGGCCCCCGCGCCTCTCCTCCGCGAGCGAAGCGAGCGCGGCCACCGGGTCATGGGGCGGGGCAGCGGCGATCGGGAGCGCGCGCGAGGGCGCGCCGCGCCCGCCGCTTCGCGAAC
>DAORJJ010000325.1:0-7716 GCA_035439005.1 Polyangiaceae bacterium
AGCGCGCCGACGAGCTGCGTGTAGTCTGCATGGACACGGCGCGCGGGCTCGGCGGCGGCGACCTCGCCCACGGGGCGCTCGAGCAGCGCGTTCGCGTGGAACGCCCCCACGACGGCGCAGACCCGGGCGCCCGGCTCCTCGAGCGCGCGCCGCGTCGCCGCGCGCATGTTCGCCTCGCGGGCGCGGTCCTCCGGCGCGACCCCGCCGCCGTGCTGCGTGTCGGCGCGGAGGAGCCAGCCGAACGAGAGCGCGGCGCGCCGGAGGTCCTCCGGCTCGCTGGGGGCGCGCGCCTCCACGAGGGTGTCCCACAGCGCCTCCGTGTCGTCGCCGCCCTCGAGCCGCGCGAGCAGCGCGCCCGCGCGGGGGGGCTCGCCGTCGTGGAGCTCGCGCGCCGAGACGGGGCGATCGATGGCCCGCACGGGCACGCCGGCGCCTCGCGCCCAGCGCACCGCCGCGAGCTCCGGGGAGAAATCGGCGAAGGGGTAGAAGCTCAGCGAACCGTCGGGTCCCGTTGCCGAGAGCGCCACGGGGGCGACGAGGTCCGGCGCGCCGAGCCACTCGAGCCACGGCCCGAGATCGGCCGGCAGCTCGAGGAGCACGACCGTGGGCGCGAACGACTCGAGGAGCCGCGGCATCGCGGCCGCGAGGGCCGCGGAGTGGTGCCGCACGCCGATCAGGAAGGGCGCGCGGGAGGCGGCGAGCGCCGTCGGCGCCTCGGTCACGTCGAGCTCGGCGAGCGCGTCGAGCTCGGCCGCTCTGCGGCTCCGGCGGCTCATCCCTCGAGCAGACCGCGGAGCTCGAAGAGCGCTTGCCAGACTCTCTGCTTGCCCTCCGCGCGCTTCTTCACGGCGCCGTCCCAATAGGCCAGCAGGCGCCCCTGGTCCTTGGCGTCGTCCTTGGTGACGACGCCGAAGAGATAGCCCGGCACGAGGCCGAGCAGGTCGCGATCGCTCGGCAAGAACGCCGCCGAGAGCCCGATCGACGAGGCGACGCTGACCGCCTCGGCGGTGCTCATGACGGCGCTCGGCTTCTCCACCGCGTAGCCCTCCTCGGTGCGTCCGAGGCGCAGGTCCCGGAAGACCGTGACGATCGCCTCGAGCACGGCGTCGTCGACCTCGAGCTTCGTGTCGGCGCGCTCCAAGAGGCGCGACGCGCGCGCCTTCACGAGGGCGACCTCGGCCTTGGCGTCGGCGATGGGCGGCACGGTCTCGAAGTTGAAGCGCCGCTTCAGCGCCGCGCTCATCTCGGACACGCCGCGGTCGCGGAGGTTCGCGGTGGCGATCACGTTGAAGCCCTCCTCGGCGTGCTCGACGTGGGGATCGTCCCCCGAGAGCTCCGGCACGGCCAGCCTCCGGTCGCTCAGGATCGAGACGAGCGCGTCTTGCACCTCGGGCAGACACCGCGTGACCTCCTCGACGCGCGCCAGCGCCCCCTTGCGCATGGCGGTCAGCACGGGGGACGGCACGATCGCCTCCTTGTGCGGGCCCTTCGCCAGCAGGAGCGCGTAGTTCCAGCCGTAGCGGAGCTGGTCCTCGGTGGTGCCCGCGGTGCCCTGCACCGTCAGCGCCGACGTGCCGGAGATCGCGGCGGCGAGCAGCTCGGAGAGCATGGACTTCGCGGTGCCGGGCTCGCCGACCAAGAGCAGGCCGCGCTCGCCCGCGAGCGTCACCACGCAGCGCTCCACGAGCGCGCGCGCGCCGACGAGCTTCGGCGAGATGACGAGGCTCGCCGGCAGCGGCGCGCCGCTCTTTCTCCGTGCGCTGGCCGCCTTCGGGAGCTTCAGCGCCTCCCCCGCGGAGCCCATCACGAACGTGACGACGGCCCCTGCGGTCATGCGGAACCCCTTGGGCTTCCGCCCGGGATCCCACGCCTCCAGGAAGCGGAGCTCGTCTTCGAAGAGGACCTCGGGCGGCGGCGCTTGCATCGCCCGAGGATACGCCGACGGGTCGCGGAGCGTCGCCGTTCGCCGCCGAGGGCCCGCTACTTCTTTCGCTTCGTCACGTCTTCGAAGCCCGGCCGGTCGCCGGAGGACCACCGCGCGAACGCCCTCGCATAGAGCGTGTGGAGCGCGACCGACACGGTGGGCGCGTCGAACGAGACTGTGTCCATCGTGGCGAGCTTGTAGGTCTCCATCGAGAGGCCCTGGCTCTTCTTCTCCCACCCGCCCGGCAGGAACACGTCGCGCCCCGCGCGCTCGCGCTTGCCCTCGATGAGGAGCTTCTTCTTCACGAGCGCCGAGGCCGCCGCGTCGTATTGGCCCGGCTTCCAGCCGTTGAAGAGCAGAATGTGCTTCTTCGTGGGGTTCGGCAGCGCCAGCATCTGCAGATAGAGCGCGGCCGCCTCCTCGCTCTCGCCGAGAGCCTCTCGCAGCTCCGCGACCGTCGCCTTGGCGGACAGCAGCGGGTTGGCCTCGTAGGCGCCCTCGGGGACGGGGCTCTTCGCGACGCGCTGCACGAGCTCCACGCACTCTTTGGAGAAGAGCCAATACGCCGCGCGCGCGCCCTCGAGGCCGTAGCGGTCGTCTTCGTGGGCGGCCCCGAGCTGCGTCGCGAGCTCCGCGCGCCGGGTCCCGAGGCTCGCCGCGCGGACCGCGTACGCGACGTCGTCGTAGCCCCCCTCGACGGCGAGCAAGAGCCCGTTGTCCCGGCCCACGCGCTGCTCCTTGCCGTCCACGTCGAGGGTGACCTTCTTGCCCCCGAGCTGGTCGAGCAGCGCGGCCCGCTTGCCGGCGTTCTCCTCGTCATGGCTCCCGAGCGGGAGGAGGAAGTCCGGACGCGAGAGCCGCTCCATCACGGCCGCGTAGAGGGCGGGGAGGGCCTGCCGATACGGATCGCCCACGGGCAGGCTCAGGTTCAAATAGGGAATGAGCTGAGCGACCGAGGCCACGACCTCCGCCGAGAAGAAGTCGCCGGAGTCCCCGATGTCGTCCCACGGCACCGGCCCCTTCCGAGGCGTGAGCATGGGCGGCGGCGGGTCGGCCTCCGCGCGGAGAAGCAGCGTCAGCGCCTTGCGCGTGCCGATCTCGACGCGGCACTCCTTGTCGACGCGCGTCACGAGCTCTTCGCGCAGCACGACGCTCTCTCCGAACAGGGCCTTCGCCGTCCGGATGAGCGCCAGCGGGACGCTCCCGTCGTCGCCCGCGCCGGCCCAATACCCCGCTGGGGTGCCGACCTTCGACGTCCCCGCGAGGAGCGCGAAGAGCTGCGCGTCGGGGAGCTCCTGGAGCTTGTCCTTCGCCCGCGAGGCGTCGGTGGTCTTCAGGTCGAGCGTGGCGCGGAGCTCCTTGCCCAGAAAATCCGCCTTGTACTCCTTGAACTGGGGCAGCCCCGCGACCACGAGCTTGGCCTCGGCCGGCGTGAGGCTCGTCGCCTCGAGGACGAGCGCGGCGGCGCTCGGGTCGTACGCGGCCGCGCCGCGCGCCTCGAGCTCCGTGAGAAAGTCGCGGATGAACGCCGCGTCGTCCGGGATCGTCACGGTCTCGCGCGAGGTGAGGGTCGCGTCCGCCGGGACCGGCAGCTCTGCGCCGAGCCCGAGCACGAAGACCTTCTGCGTGGGCTCGTCCTCGTCCTCGTCGATCAAGCGCGCGAAGAGGAGGGCGCCTCCCTCGCTCGCGAGCCAGACGTCGGCGCCCTTCGGCCGGGCCAGGAAGGGCGAGCCGGTCTTCACCGAGAGCTCGGCGCGCGTCACCGTCGCGCCGAGGAGGCGCGACTCGGCGAGTCCGGCCAAGAGGGCGCGCAGCGCCTCGCGGTGCTCCTCGCTCGTCGCGCCTCGGCTCGCGGTGAAGCAGGCGAGCTTCGCGAGGTGCTCGATCGCCCTCTCCCACAAGATGCGCGAGCCCGTGACCTTGCCCCGCTTGCCGTCGAAGAAGGCGCCGGCGACCGCGCTCATGTCGGTGAGGCACGCCCCGTCCTCGTAGCCCTCGGTGGGCAGCAGCGGGAGCGCGGCCTCGAGCGCGTCGTCGAGCACGCCCTCGACGCCTCCGCGTCCCCGCACGCCCGCGAGCTCCGTCACGCGCTCGGCGGCCACCTTCGCGACGAGCGCGATCCCTCGCTGGAGGACGTCGTTCTTGACGGCGGGGAGGTGCTTCTTCACGGCCGCGAGCGCGTGCGCGATTGACGCGTCGTCGCCTTCGTCCTCCGCGGCGGCCTCCACGATCGCGCGCGCGGCGTCGTCGGTCACGTCGCGCAGCGCGAGGCTCGAGGCGAGATCGCGGACGCCGAGGTAGTGGAGCCAGGGCTCCCGCGGGACGAGGGCGAAGCCCGCCGTCGGCCACTCGTCGCCGCCGAAGGTGCCGGTCGGAGGCGCGTCCTCGGAGGTCGCGTAGATCGAGATCTCGTCACCCTCGGAGCTCGACCATGCCCTCGAGACCACGACGGCGCGCGCGCCGGCACCAGGCCAATCGAGCACTGCGTCCGGCTTGAACTTGCCAGTCCAGGAGCGGCCGTCGACTCCCGTGTAGTGGAAGGTCTCCTCCTTCGCGTCGCGGCGCACGCAGTGCCCCACGAGGCCGTCTTGCTCTCCAAGGAGCGAGCCCGCCGCCCCGGGGAGCGGCATGAGCTCGACGCTGAACAGCGCGGTGCCGTCGGTCGCTTCGGAGGCCTCCCGCACGAAGGCGGGCCACGAGGTCCGCCCGGTCTTCCCGGTGCGGGGGTCGTATTCGGTGAGCTTCAATCGTTCATGCCAGTTCAGTCGCCCCTGCCAGAACGTGGTCCCGTCGGTCGCGAAGGGCAACACGGCGAGCTTCGCGGGCGTGTCGCCGGCGTGGATGGCCGCGCCTCCCAGGGTGACTCCACCCCCGGGGAGCGCCACCGCCTCCGCGACGCCGCGCCGGTGGCCGCCGAGCGGGAAGGGGGTCTTGGCGCGGCTCGCCCAGACGGCCCGGTGCTCCTCCGCCTTGCTGTCGTGGTAGGTCGCGAGCAGGTCGCCGTCGAGGAACAGGAGGCTCCGCGGGTCCTTCGCGACCGTCGGGAGGTCGAGGGTCTTCCAGCGCCTCTTGCCGTCGAACACGACGACCTTGCGGCCCGCGCGGAGGATCGGGTGCTGGCGCGTGCCGTGCAGCTCGATCTCGTCCTTGGGGCCCTTGAGCTCGGCGAGGGCAGCCTCGAAGTCCGGCCAGGTGAGCTCGTCGAAGAGGCCTCCGCGCAGCGTCCTCGCGAAGGCGCGCCCGACGTCGATCCGCTCGAGCGCGGCCGCGGCCTCCGGGAACTCGACGAACACCGCGCCGCTGGTGCTCTCCGTGAGGGTCTCGAGGCCGGCCTGCAGGTCGGGCAGCGCGGCGCTCGCGAGGCGCTCCATCAGGCGCATGAGGTGGGCCCGGCGGGCGGCGACGAGGCCCGCCTTCCCCTTGGCGCGCGCCTCGAACTCGGCGTCGCCGAACTGCCCGCCGACGGCGACCTCGAGGAGCTGGCCATACACGGGGTGCACCGCGAGCCGCACGGGGTCCTTCACGAAGTGGTCCTCGAGCGCGATCTCCGGCGCCTCGCCCTTCGGGGGCGCGAGCGGGATCCCGAGCTCGAGCGCGGCCTCGAGCACGTCGGGCGAATACGCGCCGTCGTCGCCCCACCGCTGGTACGACGCGAGCTCGACGGGCTCGCCCGCCGCCGCGAGCGCCGGGCCGAGCGCGCGGAGGAACGCGAAATACGCGTCTGGCAGCGGCGCCTCGCGGTGGCCCCACTCGCTCGAGTAGGTCACGAAGCGCGTGAGCGCCGAGACCCAGCGCGGCGCCTCGCCGCTCGCGAGCACGGCCGCGGTGGCGCCGATGTCCGAGAGCAGCGAGAGCCACGAAGGCAGGAACTTGTCGAAGCCGCGCGGCTCCGGGAAGAGCCACAGCGCGCGGTGCTTCACCTCCGCCGAGCCGCGCGCGAGCTTCGCGAGCGTGGGCCCGTACGCGACCCAGAAGTCCGGCGGCGCCTTCTTGAGCGACGGCGACGCCAGCACGGCGAGCAGGAACTCCTCGGTCGCCTCGGGGCCACGCTTGGCGGCCTTGGCGAGCTTCGCGAGCTCCTTGGCCATCCCGGTCCACGGGGGCACGCCGGCCTTGATCCGCTGGACGTTCAGCTCCACGAAGCGCGCCTCGGCCTCGCGCGGGCCGAACGCCTTCGCGAGGTCGTCGGCGTACCCGGCGAGGGACTTGGCCGGCACCGCGCCGACGGTGGTGAACTCGAGGTAGGCCGCCGCGCGCCGGTCCTCGTCGACGGGCAGCTTGTACTCGCGCTCGGCCGCGCGCGCCTTCTCGAAGCTCTGCGAGGCGTACGTCGTCGCGTCCTCGCCCAGGAAGACGCGCCCGACCTCCTCCCAATACGAGGGCATGAAGGCCGGCACGCTCCGCTCGAGCTTCTTGGCGATCGCCATGAAGGCGTCCTTCGCGTGCCCCGGCTTGGTCTTCACGCGCGCGCTCGCCTTGCGGAACTCGCGCATCACCTCGAGCGCGAACCGCGCCTTCGCGGGGTGGTTCACGAGCGCCCACGCAGGGAACCCGAGGGCCCGCTTGCGGGTCCGCCCGATCACGCTCGCCTCGCCCGCGTCGACGAAGCCGAGGGTCGACATCTCGGCCTCGACCGCCCCGCCGAGGGACTCCTCCGCGAGGCGCACCACGACGCGGCCAGAGAGCGCTGGGTGCGTGAACGGCCGCGCGACGAGCGCGCCGGTGGTCGAGGGGTCGGTCTTCGCGGTCTTCCTCGCGATCCCGCCAGCGAGGACGAGCGCGTCGTCGGGGGTAGCCTTAGGCATCGTCGTCCTCCTCGTCCTTCTTCTCGACGGCGCGCTTCCCGTAGATGGCGCTCGCCATGCGCATGCCCTCGGAGAAGGCGATCGGCGGCACGTCCTTCACCAGGATCGTGTCGCCCGAGGCGTCGACCCACATCAGGCCCTCGGTCATGGTCTCGTCCATCGCGTCGTCGCCTCCCAGCCAGAAGCGGGCCTCGAGGGGCGCGCCGCCTTCGAACACGCGGCAGATCGCCCACCCGCCCGAGGTGCGGTAGCCGAGCGATTTCGCCGCGCCGCGCGCGTGGGAGAGCTGCTCGAATTTGCCGCCGCGGAACGCGCCGATCTCGTCTTGCTCGGGGGTCACGTCGGCGGGCTTCGCGAACACCTCGCGAAAGAGCTGCTTCTGGCCCTGCGTGAGCCCGAGCTCCGCGGCCAACGCGCGCAGGTCGTCGAGCTCGGACAGCAAGATGGGGTGAGGCACGACGAAGACGTCGGCCTTCGTCCACACGGTCTCGCCGTCCGCGTCCACGAGCCCGAGGCCCTTCCTCGCGTCGACGCCGCGGAGGAAGCCCGCGCCGTTCGGCGCTCCCTCACCGGGGGCTCCCGGCACGACGACGAGGTTCTCCAGCGCCGCGCGGTAGGCCTCGTCCGCCCACACCGCCGCGAGCACCGCGGTGGGGGTGGGCATGGAGCGGAGCATCCACCCCTCCACGGTCTGGGCGACCTCGCGCTCGTGGGCTCGCAGGAAGTCGAGGACGGCGAGGAGGCGCTCCGCCACGTCGCCGTCGCGGACCTCCTTCGGCACGCTCGCGAGCGCCTGGCCCTTCGCGTTCAGGCACGTGAGCTTGCCCCCGCGAACGCCCAGCGCGTAGCCGTTCTCGGCGGGCACGAACCCCTCGGGGAGGGGGGGCGCGTCTGCATCCCTCTTCGCCCCCGCCGCCCCCGCGGCCCCCGCCTCCGCTCGCCCAGCGCCCTTGCCCCTCGCCGCGCTCGCCTTGGGCGATGCCGCGG
>DAORJJ010000326.1:0-7706 GCA_035439005.1 Polyangiaceae bacterium
CGTAGAGCTCGGTGCTCGCGGACCAGTCGGAGTCGAGGAAATACGGCTCGAAGAAGCGAATGCTGATGAGCTGGCGCAGGCCGCTTATCTGCGCCTGGAGGGCGAGCGACTGCCCGTTGCCGAAGAGGTTCGCCTGCTGCACCTGCGCGGTGGCGATGAAGTTCTCGACGCTGCTGAACCCGGCGCCGACCTGGAAGGTGCCGGTGGGCCGCTCGGTGACCTCGAAGGTGATCTGGATCTTGTCGGGGGTGCTGCCCTGCTGCGTGCTGACGTCGACGCGCTCGAAGTACCCGAGGGCGGTCATG
Source organism: Polyangiaceae bacterium (assembly GCA_035439005.1). Lineage (GTDB taxonomy): Bacteria > Myxococcota_A > Polyangia > Polyangiales > Polyangiaceae > JAAFHV01. The sequence continues at coordinate 306 of DAORJJ010000326.1, forward strand.
CGCCGCTTCGAGTCTTCCATTTTGGTCTCGGAGAAGAGCTGGCCCTCTTCGATCTCCATCTCGCGGCGGAGCACCTTGTCGCGGGTCTTCGTGTTGCCCTTGATCTCGATGCGCTCCACGTGGACGAGGGGTCCGCGGCGGATGGGGATGACGATGTCCACCTCGCGGTGCACCGGGTCGAGCTCGGTCTCGGGGTCGGCCTCGACGTTGGCGTAGCCGGCGTCGCGGTAGAGGAGCCGCACCGCCGTGAGGTCCTTCACGAGCTCGGCGCGGTTGAAAAAGTCGCCGCTCTTGGCCTTCACGAGCTGGCGCAGCGCCTTGCGCCCGCCGATGGGCTCGACCTCCTTGCCGTCCGCGTCGCGCTCGAACACCTTGAGCTGCCGGATCTTGAAGCGCGGCCCCTCGTGGATGGTGACCGTGATCTCGATGCCCTCGCGGTCGGGCGTGAGCATGACGCGCGGGGTGCCCACCTGCACGTTCATGTAGCCCTTGTCGTAGTAGAGGGCGTTCAACATGAGGACGTCGCGCTCGAAGACGTCTTGCCGGTAGGGGCCGCCCGAGCCGAACGAGAAGAAGCCGGCGTTGCCGGTCTGCATTCCCTCGCGGAGCTCGGCGTCGGGCACCGTGTAGTTGCCGATGAAGGTCACGCGGCGCACGGTGACCGGCGAGTGCTCGGCGATCTTGAAGCGGACGACGACCTCGTTGTCGCGCTCGGCGTCGACCGTCGACTCGACGTCGGCGAGGAAGTAGCCCTTCTCCGCGTAGGCGTCTTTGATCTTCTGGACGCTGCGTCGCACCGCCGGGACGCTCAGGATGGTGTTGGCCTTGACCTCGACCGCCTCCTGCAGCTTGTCGTTCTCGATCTCGGAGTTGCCCTCGAACTCGACGGACTTCACGTTGGGCCGCTCGCGCACGAGGAAGCGCAGCGACACGCCGCGATCGGACCGCGTGAGGTCGACCTCGATGTCGTCGAAGAAGCCGGAGTCCCACAGGGCGCGCACGTCGGACGAGAGCAGCTCGGGGCGGAACGCCTGGCCTGGGCGCAGGCGCAGGTAGGTCATCACGTCGTCGCGCGCCACGCGGCGGTTGCCGCTCACGTCGATGGCGAGGATGGGCGCGCCCGCGGCCTTCTCGGCCTCGGTCAAGGGCAGGCGGATGGCCGGCGCCACGGGCGCGGCGGAGAGCGGCGTCGCGGTCGAGGGCCCGGCGTCGCCCGCGGGTCCGGCGTCGGCCACGCTGGTGGCGGCGTCGGCCGCCAGAGGAAGCGCCCGCGCGCCCGCGTCGGCCGCCGTGGCCCCCGCGTCGGGCACCGCCTGCGCGCTCGAAGTGCCCGAAAGCACGAACAAAAGCAGCCCCAGCGCGAGCCCGAGGGCGGCGAGCAGCCGGGCGCTTCGTCTCGGATCAAGGAAGGGGCGGGTCGGCATCGAGCAGAGCTGCGTGGCGGAAATCCCGCAGGCGCGGACGGGTCCTATCGCGTTACCGGGAGCGAGGTCAACGCGTGTTTGGCGTCGCGCGCCCCGGTCGCCTCCCCTCGGGTGCGCGCGCGCGCAGCGGATTCACGGGGTCAGGCGGGGGCGAGCGCCCCCTCGGGGTCCGAGAGGTCGCGCGGGCGCGGCCACCAGAGGTAGCCGGAGAGGCCGAACGCCACGGCGAGCGTGAGCATCGCCACCCGGGTGGGCATGAAGTCGGCGAGGATCCCGACGAGCGGCGGGGACCAGAGATCGCCGAAGAGGTGAATGGCGAAGATGGCGAGCGCCATCGCGCTGGCGCGCACGTGCGCCGGGACGCTCTTCAGCAGGATGGCGTTGATGGGCGACATCGAGAGGAAGAGCGCCACCTCGCAGAAGAAGGCCGCGCCGAAGAAGGCGTTCGACGACGGCGCGAGGAAGCAGAAGGCCGCGATCGGCGTCGCGATGAGGCTGCCCACGGCGCACAGCTTGAGCAGCGCGGCGACCTCGAGCTCGACCCGGCGCCGCGTGTCCGCCTCGGTGGGCGCCTCGCTGGCGGGGCCGAGGTGGGCGGTGGCGCGCGCTTGCAGCCGGTCGGCCAGGTTTCCACCGAGGAACGTGCCCACCGCCCCGCCGACCACGGTGAGCAGGCCGAAGCGGAAGTTCGCCGTCACGAGCGTGACCTTGAACGTGTCCGAGAGGAAGGTGGGCGCCCAATACGAGAAGCCCCCGAGCGCGAAGGTGTACGCGCAGTACCCAAGCAGCGCGCGCCGGTACTGCTTCGAGGCGCGGAGCTCGCCGAGCGCGTTGCGGATGTTCGGCTTCTCGCGCTCGCCGCGCTCCGGCTCGGCCACGAGGAGGCAGGCGAACCCGAGGAGCAGACCCGGCCCGCCCGCGAGGTAGAACGCGTAGCGCCACCCGTAGGCGTGCTCGATCGCGCCGCCGATGAGGTAACCGAGGGCCGCGCCGATGGGCTGCGCCACGTAAAAGATCGAGAGATTTCGACCCTTTCGCGCTGGCGGCGAGACGTCGTCGATGAGCGTGGGCGCGATGGCCGTGAAGCTCGCCTCGCCGACGCCGACGACCGCGCGCCAGAAGAGCAGGGTGGGCGCGGTGCGGGCGAGGCCCGAGGCGACCGTCGCGATGCTCCACACGACGATGCCGAAGGTGATGAGCCGGGTGCGGCGGCCGCGGTCGGCGAGGTAGCCGAACACTGGGCTCGACGTGAAGTACCCGACCAGGAAGATGGTGGCCATGAGGCCGCTCACGAAGTTCGAGAGGAGCAGCTCGTCGCGGACCTTCGGGAGCACCGCGGCGAGCACGTAGCGGTCGACGAAGTTCAGGAGGTTCAGCGCGGTCAGGAGCGCGAGGACGGCGGCGGGGCGACGAATCACCCGGCCGAGACTACGGCGTTGTCGCGCGGGGCCGCGGGCAAATGCGTGCCGAGTCGCGCCACGTCGGGCGCCGTCACGCGCCGCGACGGCGCGCGGCGCGGCCCGCTTGACACCTGTTCACCTCTCGCGGTAGCTGCCGAGGCGTCATGCAGCCTGCACAAGCCTCCGTCGACTCGACGCCCGCGTCGAGCCAGCTCCCGAAGAAGCCCGCGCGCCGCGCCACCGCCGAGTCGATGGCGACCAAGCAGCGCGAGATCTCGGTGAGCGAGTTCTTCACGAAGAACCGGCACCTGCTCGGGTTCGACAACCCCGCGAAGGCGCTGCTCACCACGGTGAAGGAGGCGGTCGACAACTCGCTCGACGCCTGCGAAGAGGCCGGGATCCTCCCCGAGCTGCTCGTCGACATCAAGGAGGTCCAGAAGGACCGCTTCCGCGTCGTCATCGAGGACAACGGCCCCGGCATCGTGAAGGCGCAGATGCCCAAGATCTTCGCCAAGCTGCTCTACGGCAGCAAGTTCCACAGGCTGAAGCAGTCGCGCGGGCAGCAGGGCATCGGCATCAGCGCCGCGGGCCTCTACGCGCAGCTCACGACGGGCAAGGCGGTCACGATCACCTCGAAGATCGGCAAGGGGCGCCCCGCCGTGCAGATCGAGCTGCGCATCGACACGAAGCGAAACCAGCCCGACGTGGTGAGCGAGACCACCGTCCCGTGGGACCGCGAGCACGGCACGCGGGTCGAGCTCGAGCTCGTCGCCGCGTATCGCGGCGGCCGCACCGGCGTCGACGCGTACCTCGAGCAGACCGTGGTCGCGAACCCGCACCTCGGGCTCACGTACGATCCGCCGCGCGGAGAGCGCGTGGTGTACCCGCGGGCGTCGAACGAGCTGCCCCGCGAGGCGCAGGAGATCAAGCCGCACCCGCACGGCGTCGAGCTCGGCATGCTGCAGATGATGCTCTCCGACGCGGAGGGCAAGACCGTGAAGGAGGTGCTCGCGGCCGACTTCTCGCGCGTCAGCGGCAACGTCGCCGAGAAGATCTGCAAGGACGCCGGCGTCTCCCCGAAGACCCCCGCGGGGGAGGTGCGCGGCGACGACCTCGACCGGCTCTACAAGGCCCTGGGCGAGGTGAAGCTCATGGCGCCGCCGGCGTCGTGCGTCGTCCCGATCGGCGAGGAGCTGCTCATCACAGGCCTCCGCCGTCGCTTCCCCGACGCCGAGTTCGTGGCCTCGAGCACGCGGCCGCCGTCGGTGTACCGGGGCAACCCGTTCGTCGTGGAGGTGGGCCTCGCCTACGGCGGCTCGATGTCGGCCGAGGAGCCCGCCGACGTGATGCGCTTCGCCAACCGCGTGCCGCTCCAGTACCAGCCGAAGGCCTGCGCCATCAGCGAGTCGGTGTACGACACGAACTGGCGGTCCTACGAGGTCGCGCAGCCGAAGGGCTCGCTGCCCATCGGCCCGCTCGCGATCGTCGTGCACCTGGCCAGCGTGTGGGTGCCGTTCACGAGCGAGGCGAAGGAGGCGGTCGCCCACTACGACGACCTGCTGCGCGAGATGCGCCTCGCGGTGCAGGAGTGCGGGCGAAAGCTCGGCTCGTACCTCCGGGCCCGCGAGCGCGCCGCGAGCGACCAGAAGCGGCTCGGCATCTTCCAGCGGTACATCCCCGAGGTGGCCCAGGCCATCGCCGACATCCTCGCGGTGGACGCCGAGGGCGTCGAGGGGGCGTTCCTGCGCGCCCTGCCGAACTTCGCGAAGGTGGCCCTCGTCGAGGCCACGGAGGAGGAGGAGCCCCCGCGCGCCGCGTCGATGTTGCCGCCCGCGGACGACGGCGACAGCGCGAGGCCGCCGCCGCCCGCGAAGGCCGCGCCCGCGAAGGCCGCGCCCGCGAAGGCCGCGCCCGCGAAGGCCGCGCCGAGTAAGCCCACCAGCAACACATCGAAGCCAAACCAGCCCACCAAGCCGAAGAAGAAAGGGCGGGGGTGATCCATGGCCGCCAAGAAGAGAGCCCCGAAGGCCCCCGCCGCACCGAAGGCCGCGCCCGCGAAGGACGCACCGAAGCCCGCGCTCGACGCTGTCGACGCCGCGACCCTGCGGAAGATTGAGGGCCTCGCCAAGGTGGCGCTGCGCTCGGTCGAGAAGGGGGACAACCCCGCCCTGTCGATCCGCACGCGCGCCCTCTCCAACGTGTCGTTCAACCCCAAGCGACGCATCATCGAGCTCGGCGATCGCCGCCAGTCCCGCGAGTTCTTCAACACGTCGATGGCGAAGAAGTTCATGCAGACCTTCCTCGTCGCGCGCGGCTGCAAGAGCCTCATCGAGGAGCAGAAGACCGTCAGCATTCGTCAGATGTTCTACCTGTCGAAGCACACGCTGCGCGGCAGCCAGGAGAACACCTTCGACGAGCAGAGCGAGAGCGATCCGATCATCGAGGACCTCGAGGTCGGCATCGACGCGCTCCGTGAGGAGCTCCACCTCTTCGCCAACCGGCGCGGGCTCGTGGTGGGCCGGCTCGTGGTCAACGACGCGGGCGACGAGATCGATCTCAGCCGCATGGGCCGCGGCGGCTGGGGCATCCCCAGCATCTGCGAGGAGAAGGACCTGAAATTCACCCGCTGCGACGCCGAGTTCATCCTCCTCGTCGAGAAGCAGGCGATCTTCCACCGGCTCAACGAGGACCGCCTCTGGGAGAAGCACAAGTGCATCCTCATGACGAGCGAAGGGCAGGCGGCGCGCGGCGCCCGGCGCCTCCTCCAGCGCATGGCCACCGAGCTGAAGCTCCCCATCTACGTGCTCGTCGATAACGACCCGTGGGGGCTCTACATCTACTCGGTGCTCAAGCAGGGGTCGATCAACCTCGCGTACGAGTCGATGCGCATGGCGGTGCCGAACGTGCGCTTCCTCGGCATGAGCTCCGTCGACCACAAGCACTTCACGCTCCCGAAGGCCGTCGAAATCAAGCTCTCCAAGGACGACGTTGCGCGCGCGAACCAGATGAAGAAATACCCCTGGTTCGCCGACAAGAAGTGGCAAAAAGAGATCGACGATCTCCTCCGCGCGGGCTTCAAGATGGAGCTCGACGGCCTCCTCACGAAGGGCATCTCGTTCATCACCGAGGAGTACATCCCGAAGAAGATCCGGGACCGCACCTACCTCGTGTAGGTCGCGCGGGCCACGCGACCTCTATCTGGGTCGCGAGCGCGGGCCTCGCGTGGGCGCCGGGCGCCGGCCGTCTCGAATGCCGTGTCGCGCGCGCGCACCCGAGGGAGGTGGACCTCGCTGGGTCCAGGACGCACCACTGTGCAGTTGCGCACCTGCGCTCCGCGCCGTCTACTGAGAGGAGCCATGGCGACCTGCCCCACCTGCCACACCCAGTACGCCGACTCGGTCGAGACCTGTCCCACGCACGGCGACGCGCTGCTCCCCGACAGCGTGTTCGCCCAGGCCGACTCCGAGCTCGCGCCGGGCACGATCGTCGGCGAGTACCGCATCGAGGGGAAGCTCGGCGAAGGCGCCTTCGGCGCCGTCTACCGCGCGGTGCACCCGATGATCGGCAAGGCCGCCGCCATCAAGGTGATCGGTCGCTCGCTGTCCCACGATCCGCAGATGGTCTCGCGGTTCGTGGCCGAGGCGCGGGCCGTCAACCAGATCCGGCACCGCAACATCATCGACGTCTTCGGCTTCGGCGTGGTGCCCGACGGCCGCCACTACTACGCGATGGAGCTGCTCGAGGGCATGACCTTCGACGCCTACTTGAAGGCGCGAGGCAGGCTCTCCCTGGCCGACGCGCTCCCCATCCTGCGGGGCATCGCGCGCGCGCTCGACGCCGCCCACGCGAAGGGCATCTTTCACCGCGATCTCAAGCCCGAGAACGTCTTCCTCGTCCTCGACGACGACGGCCCGCCGCAGCCGAAGCTGCTCGACTTTGGCATCGCGAAGCTCACCCAGCCCGGCGAGGCGACCCACAAGACCAAGACCGGCGCCGCGATGGGGACGCCCTATTACATGTCTCCCGAGCAGTGCCGCGGCCTCGACGTGGACGGCCGCACCGACGTGTACGCGTTCGGGGTCATGGCGTTCGAGGTGCTCACGGGCACGCTGCCTTTCGAGAGCGCGAGCGCGCTCGATCTGTTGATGATGCACCTGAACGAGCCCGTGCCGCGGGCCTCGGAGCGCCTGCCGGAGCTCGGCGAGGCGTTCGACGACGTGTTCGCGCGCGCCATGGCGAAGGACAAGGAGTCGCGTCCCGCGCTCGCCACGCAGGCGCTCGAGGAGCTCGCGCGGGCAGGCGGGATCGCCCTGTCGAGCTCCGCCGGCGCGGGCGGGGCCGTCCTGCCGGCCTCGGGTCGTGCGGTGGCCGCGCGGCCTCACGGCGCGACCGAGCTCGCGCACAGCCAGACGCTCGCGCACCCGGCGACCCTCGTGGATCCCCCCACGACGCCGTCGAAGACGCTCGGCGCGTCCTCGGCGGACGTGACCGCGCCGCCGCGCCGTAATGGCGGCCTCCAGGCCCGCCGGACCGGCGCCGATGATCATGATCTTTTTCTTCACGGCGGCGGGCGTGAT
>DAORJJ010000327.1:0-7668 GCA_035439005.1 Polyangiaceae bacterium
CCTCGAGGCGCGGGGCTTGCACGGTGGAGGGGCCGCGGACCACGTCGGAGGGATCTTCGTCGTCCGCGGCGAGCCGCTCGAGCACCTGCGCGAGCGCCCGGAGGTCGGGCGCGCGCTCGGCGGGCGTCCGCGCGAGGCCCCGGTCGAGCGCCTCGCGGAGCGCGGCCGGCGCCTGCTTGAGCTTCGCCGTGGAGGGGAGGGTCTGCGTGCAGAGCATCAGGATGAGCGTGCCGAGCGTGGGCGCGTTGGCGTACGGGTGCTTCCCCGAGAGCGCCGCGAGCAGCGACACCGAGAAGCTCCAGACGTCGCTGGCGGGAGTGAGGTCCACGCTCCGTCGGGCCTGCTCGGGCGACATGCAGCGGGCCGCGGGCTCCGGCGGGGCGTCCGCGAGCTGCACGCCCTCGGCCTCGTCGCCGGCGATGACCGCCGGCTCCGCGTGGAAGAGCCCACCGAGGCGCGCCGCCCCGCCCGCGCCGAGGTAGACGACCTCGGGGCTCACGTGCCCGTGCACGAGCCCGCGGGCGTGGAGCGGCGCGAGCGCGGCGGCGACCGCCGCGAAGATCTTGCACGCCGCGTCGAGCTCGAGCGGCCCCTGCGTGAGGCGCTCGGCGAGCGTCGCGTCATGGCTAGCCTCGGTGGCGACGAAGACCTGCTCCGCGTCGACCCCGGCCTCCAGCACGCCGAGCGACAGCGAGCTCTGCGCGTCTTTGAGGGCCCGCGCGCGCGCCAGGATCGCCTCCGCGCGAGGGCCCGTCGCCTCGTCGAAGAGCGCGACCTCGCACGGGGTGGCCCCGCGGCGCGCCGCGTAGAGCGTGCCTCGGGGCAGCGCCCGCAGCTCCGCGCCGAGGTGGTAGCGCCCCGCGACGGCGCGGCCGGTGTGGCCCATGGACATGGGCGAGTGCTCGCTCAGCGGGGCCTCTTCGTCGCGGGAGATCGCGGCCCGCGCGCGCGCAGACAGGCCGACCACCTGCGTGGAGAGGAGCGTCGCCGCGCCAGCGAACGGCTCGAGCGCGTCGGCGAGCTCGGCGGCTCCGGAGAAGCGCGCCCCCAGGTCACGCGCGAGCGCGCGGTGGACCACCGCGGCGAGCGCCTCCGGCACCCAGGGCGCCGTGTCGCGCAGCGGAGGGACGCCGTTGCTCGTGAGCGCGATCGCCAGCGCGGGGAGGGTGATGTTCCGCGGGAAGGCGGGCGCCCCGTTCAGCGCGTAGTAGAGCACCATGCCGAGCCCCCACACGTCGGCGCGGTGGTCCACGAGCTTCGGCGACAGGAGCTGCTCCGGCGACATGTAGAGCGGCGAGCCGAGCGCGGAGCGCGTGGAGGTGACCTCCGAGACGCCCGAATCGACGAGCTTCGAGACGCCGAAGTCGCAGACCTTGGCGACGAGCGCGTCACCCTCCCCGTCGAGGAAGATGTTGGCTGGCTTGAGGTCGCGGTGCACGATGCCGAGCGCGTGGGCCGCCGCCATGCCGCGGGCCGCGTCGGCGACGATGCGCGCCGCGACCGCGGGCGGCAGCGCGCCGGTGCGCGCGAGGGCCTTCTCGAGGTCCTCGCCGCGCATGAGCGCCATCGCGAGGTAGCCGACGCCGAGGCCTTCGTCGACGCCGCCGTCGAGGACCGACACGACGTGCCGGTGGCGTAGACCCGCGGTGATGGAGCACTCACGGCTGAACCGGACCTGGGCCTCCTCGCCCATCAGATCGCTCGCCGCCGCCGACATGAGCTTCACCGCGACCGGCGCGCCGTCGGGGCCGATTCCCTCGTAGACCTCCCCCATGCTACCCGCCGCAATTCGCTTTGCGATCGAGTACTTGCCACCGATCGTGCGGCCCACGAGGGTCGGTGGTGCGCCCGAGGTCATCGCCGTCAGGGATAGCACGGAGAAGGCCCCGCGACAGCGCGCACGACGAGCCTCGGCTCAGGAGGTCGAGCCAGCCTCTGCGCCGAGCGCGGTGAGCTCCGCCTCGAGCGCCTCCCACTCGGTCATCCAGCCGTCGATCTTGGCGGCGAGCTCCGCGTCCTCGCGCTCGAGCCTCTGCACCTCGCCCGCCCTCCCTGCATCCAGCGTCGCCTCGAAGAACGAGGGCGCCGCGTAGAGCTCGGCGATCGCGCGGCGGCGCGCCTCGGCCTGCTCGATCGCGGCGAGCACCTTGTCGCGGCGCGCGGGCAGCGCGTTTCGCAGGTTGCGGCGCCGCTTCTGCTCCTCCCACGAGAGCGTGGGCTCGGCGCGCGGCGCTTCGGCGCCCGAGGCGCGGCGAGGCGGCGAGCTCTCGCGGGCGGCGCCCTTGGCCTTCAAGACGACCGCGTCCGCGTCGAGGTGGTCGTCACCGCAGCGCTCGAGGTACTCGTCGTAGGTGCCAGGGAAGTCACGCGGCCCGTCGGGGGTGAGCTCGAAGATGCGCGTCGCGACCTGCGAGACGAACCACCGATCGTGCGACACGAAGAGCAGCGTGCCCTCGTACGCGCGCAGCGCCTCGACGAGCGCCGCGATGGCCTCGAGGTCGAGGTGGTTCGTGGGCTCGTCGAGCACGAGCAGGTTCGGTCGCTCCACCGCGATGCGCCCGAACACGAGCCGCGCCGCCTCGCCTCCCGAGAGCGAGCCGATGGGCTTCTTCGCGTCGTCGCCCGAGAACAAGACCCGCCCGAGCTGGCCTCGCACGTAGCTCGTCGCCTCGGCCGGGCACGCCTCCCACATGAAGTCGAGCGGCGTCATCGACGCGTTGCGGAGCACGTCGTGGTGGTCCTGCGCGAAGTACCCCGCGCGCACCTCGTGGCCGAAGCGCACCTTGCCGGCGTCCGCCTCGAGCTCGCGCATGATGATCTTGAGGAGCGTCGATTTCCCGAGCCCGTTCGGGCCGATCACGGCGATGCGCTCGCCCCGGCGGAGCGTGAGACGTCCGTGAGCACGCGCTTGTCGCCGTAGCTCTTCGAGACCGCCTCGACCTCGAGCACGTCGCGCCCGCTCGGGCGCTCGGGCGTGAAGCGAAACACCGGCGCCCGGCGGGAGGTCTGGGCGAGCTCTTCTACCTCGATGCGCTCGATCTGCTTGAGGCGGCTCTGCGCCTGCTTCGCCTTGGTGGCCTTGGCGCCGAAGCGCTCCACGAAGGCCCGCTTCTCCGCGATGATCTTCTCCGCGCGCGCCACCTCCTCTTCCTTGCGCGCGCGCGCCGCGGCCTTCTCGACGACGAACGCGCTGTAGTTGCCCGTGTACGAGGTGACGGTCTGGTAGTCGACGTCGAGGATGTGGGTCGCCACGTTGTCCAGGAAGCGCTGGTCGTGGGAGATGACCAGCGCCGCCCCGCGGTAGGCGGCGAGGAACTTCTCGAGCCAGCGGATCGACAAGATGTCGAGGTGGTTCGTGGGCTCGTCGAGCAAGAGCGCGTCGGGGCCGCCGACGAGCACCTGCGCGAGGAGCACGCGGAGCTTGAAGCCGCCCGACAGCGTGGCGAGCGGGAGCGGGTGGGACGCCGCGGGGATGCCGAGCCCCACGAGGATGGCCGTGGCGCGCGCCTCGAGCGTGTAGCCGTCGCGGCTGCCGAGGCCGATCTCGAGGTCCGCGAGGCGCTCGGGCTCGCCCTCGCCGTGGTCGATGATGCGCGAGCGCTCCTCGAGGAGCGCCCACACCTCGGCGTCACCCCGCATGGCGACGCTGAGGATGGGCTCGGCGTCGTCGAGGAAGTGGTCTTGGCGGAGCACGCCGATGCGGGCGCCGCTCGGGAGCGTGACGCTGCCCTCGCTCGCCGGCTCGTCGCCGGACACGACGCGGAGCAGCGTGGTCTTCCCCGAGCCGTTGGCGCCGACCAGCCCGTAGCGCGAGCCCGCGTTGAGCTGGAGAGTGACGCCCTCGAAGAGGGTGCGGCCACCGAACGACTTGCCGAGCTGCGAGATCCCAATCATGGCGGGCAGAACCTAGCCTGCTTGCCCCGGCGACGCGCGGAGATCCGGGCGGTCGCCGAACCGCGGCGTCAGGGGGCGGCGCGGGCGGCGTAGAACTCGGCGAGCCCGTCGACCATCTCTTGCCACACCCGCCCGAGGGCGCCGTCCGACTGGACGGCCGCGACGTAGCGGCGGACGTGTGGGTGGCCGTCGAGCAGATCGGTGCGCTGCGCGAACTCCATGAGCCCGTCGAGCGAGAAGCGGACCGGCGTGAGCCAGACGTCGGCGATCGTGACGCGCTCGCCGCAGACGAAGCGGTGGCCATGCGCCATGAGGGCGTCGAGCCGCGTGAGCCCGTCCTCCAGCTTCACGAAGCCCGTCTGGAGCGCGGCCTCGTCGCGGACGGGGGCGTCGAGGAGGAAGAAGAGGGACATCATCGGCGTCATGACGTAGGCGTCGATCGCCTGCGTGACGAAGCGGACCTGCGCGCGCGCCTTGGGCCCCTCGGGGAGGAGCGGAGTGTCGGGATACGCCTCGTCCAGATACTCGACGATGACGCCCGACTCGACGATGGGCGTGTCGTCGTCCAGCAGCAGCACCGGGATACGCGCGAACGGGCTGATGGCGCGGAACTCCGGCGAGGTGCGCCAGTCCGGCGGCGGGAGCTGGATGTCGACGTTGAGCCCCTTCGAGTAGATCGCCCCTCGCACGCGCGCGGAGTACGGGGAGAGTGGGAGGGAGTAGAGGAGCATGCCCTCCACGCTACTCGGCGCGCCCCGCAGCGACAACGGCGGCGAATTGCCTGACGGCCGCGGTCTGGTACGGTGTGGCGCATGAACCAGAGTGAGGCCCGCAGGGGCGAACGCAGGTCGATGGCGTGCCCGAGCCGAAGGCGAGGTCTCGCCATGAGCACGCAAGCGAGCCGCAGGCGAGCGGCGTGCCTATGCCAAACGACCGAAGGGAGTGCGGCATGAACACTCGGAAGGCACTCGCCCTCACTCTCGCGGTCGTCGGCGCGGTCCTCGCTGGCGGGGCCGCGGCCTGCGTGGGCGACGATCCGCAGTCCTCCGGCGCCGACGCGGCTCCCTCGGCCACGACCACGACCACCCCGACCGGCACGACGACGTCGACGGGGACCGCCCCGCCCCCTACCGACGGCGCCACACCGCCTCCCACCGACGGCGCCACACCGCCTCCCACCGACGGCGCCACACCGCCTCCCACCGACGGCGCCACGCCGCCAGACGCGACCGTCGACGCCGGGGGCGACGCCGCCCCGAGCATCGCCTGCGTCGCCGGCACGCTCTCGTCCAGCGCCTTCGTGACGCGGTGCCAAGCGAACCCCTCGGCCGTGAGCCCGGGCGGCACGATCGTCCCCGGCGTCTACAACCTCACCGGCGCCACCCGCGGGCTCTACTGCACGTCGACCTACATCATCGGCTCCGCCGAGGTGTTCACCACGCCGGGCGGCGACCTCATGATGCGCACGCTCGTGTTCAAGCGCGCGGCCCCTGGCGACGTCGGCGTCAAGGTGCAGGGCACGTCGTGGCTCCGTGGCACGGGCACTTCGTTCTCGCGCGTGGAGATGTGCGATCCGGGGCGCGTGGGCGAGACCGATCTCGGCTCGCTCCAGTCCACCGTCGTGAACGGCGCGCCCGTGTTCACCCTCACGTTCCCGCGCTCGCCAGGCGCGCAGGAGGAGTGGACCAAGGTCCCCTAGCGAACGTAAGAATACGTTTTCCTTATGGTTTTTTTGGAGGCTCGGCGGCGCGGCCGGGCTCCGCGCTCGCGCTCGTCCACACGCGCACGCACAGATCGTCGGAGGCGTGGCGCACGGCGAGCGCGGGGGCGATCGGGGCGACGGGCGGCGGCGCGGGGACGCTCCCCGCGGGCGCGAGGGCCTTGGGCGCGCCGAGCACGGAGAGGGGGCGCCCCTCGGCGTCGGGCCCGCACAGCCGCGCCTCGGCACGAGAGACCACGAGATCCCGCTCGAGTGAGCCGACCTGGACGCGCGCCAGGGTGAGCGGCGCCCCGCCCGAGGCGCCCAGGCGCACGCGCGCCTCGCGTTCGTGGTCTTGGCCTTCCACGGGAAGCGTGTAGAGCGCACGCACTCGCAGCTCCGCCATGCCGTCGGCCGCCGCCGCCCGGAACGCGGCCTCTTTCACGTGCAGCACGACGCCCGCCATCTGGGGGCGGCCGATGAGCGCGTGCGCGCTGGGCGGGCGACGGGGGACGCGGTCGTAGGTCACGGCCTCCCCCGCGCCGGCGTGCGCCTCGAGCTCCCCGTCCGCGACGTGGTGGAGGTGCGCGTCGAGCGCGACCGGCGCGCCCGGGCCGCCGTAGGCGAAGTAGAGGTCGAGGTCGCCGCCCTTCCACTCGCCGCGTGGCAGCGTGAGCGCGTGGGTCACCACCATGCGCTCCTTCGTGATCCCGACGCGGACGCGCGCGACGCTGGGGAGGAACGGCAGCGGGCCGGCCTCTCGCTGCGGGGCGGCGTGCCCACGCGCGGCCCCCAGCCCCGCCGCGAGCGCGAGGACCGCGGCGACGCCACGGCCGAAGGGAGCGCGAGGAGCCATCAGCCGAGCTCCCGCTCGAGCGCCGATGCGACGGTGGACGCGCGCGCGGCGAGCGCGGGCCCGTCGAGCGGAGCCCCGACGAAGGTGGTGGCGAGCGCCGGCAGCGCGAAGCGCGCGCGGAGGGCGCGGGCCGCCCGGGGGTTGCGGTAATAGTCGTCGTCGAAGGCCGCCACGAGCGCGTCGTGGTGCTCGGGCGCGGTGAGGGCGGCGACGAAGCGAGCGGGCTCGTCGTCGGCCACGCGCGGGCTGAGGTGCGCGCCGGCCGCGTGCGGGCCACCGACCGCGTCGTCGGCGCTGCGAGCGACCGGCGAGCGCGGCCCATCGAGGGCCACGAGCATCGCGGTCGCGCGGGCACGCAGCGCGAAGAGCAGGCTGACCGCGAGGGCCTTCGACGCGTCGGCGGCCGCGCCCCGCCCGGCGCCGAGCTCGCGCGCGAGGAACGGCGGCGACGCGACGCACAGCGCGAGGGCCGCGCCGGTGCGGTGGGCGTCGACGAAATAGGGGTCGTGGGCCAGCGGGAAGGGCGCGTAGCGGAGGCACTCCTCGCGGTGGAGCGCCTCACCGTAGCGCGCGGCCGCGAGGAGGAAGCTCCCCGCGCCCAGCGGTCGAGGGACGCGCGCGGAGGGGCGCGCCGCGCCGCCGAGCGCAGCGAAGCGGGCGTGGAGCCACTCGAGCGTGAGCCTGGCGGGCCAGTCGACGCCAGCGCCGTCTCGCCCGAGGGACGCGCGGAGGGCGTCGAACGACGAGAGGCCGGCGCGACCGGTCCGCGCCTTGTGCGCGCGGCCCACCACCGCGCGGGTGAGCACCTCGGTGGCCTGCAGGACGCGCTCGGCGGCGGCCCGGAGCTCGGCCTCGCCCACGCCGGGGAGGGCCGAGTCGGGGGCCGCGCGGGGCGCGGGCGAGAGCTCCGCCGCGAGCACCGCGATGAGGTCGGCCGACGCGGCCACCACCAGCGACGGCGGGGCGGCGCCGGCGACGGGCGCAGGGGGGACCGCGCCCGGCACCACCTCGCGCTGGAGGACGGCGCGCCCGAACCTCCCAGGGAGGCCGAGCCGCCGCGCGGCCTCCTCGAGCCGCTCGCGTCGCGCCTCGCGGGGCGCGTGGACCCGAGCCGCCACGCGCGCCGCGCGCGCTGTGAACGCCGCGAGCCCGTCGGGCGAATCGGAGGCGAGCAGCGCGAGCAGCGCGGGGCCGGGCAGCTCCGGCGCGGGCTCGGGGG
>DAORJJ010000328.1:0-7668 GCA_035439005.1 Polyangiaceae bacterium
CTCGCCGAAGCGGTAGCGCAGGGTGGTGGGCAGAGGGATGTGCGGCCACGGTCCGATGGCCAGACCCCACGGCAGCGACAGGTGCACCGGGAAGATCTCTGCCCGGGCGAAGCGCTGAAGCCCCACGGCGCGGGCGAAGCGGTGGCCGTCGGTGAGCACCCGCAGGGTCTCGTGGGCGCCCGCGTGGGCTACCGGGACGATGGGCACCCGGGCCTCGAGCGCGTCGACCGCCACCTCCACCGGCGCGCCCTCGCGCGGGGCGCCGAGGAAATAGGCCTCCTCGCCGCCGAGCGGGGCGCAGAGCTCGGCCACGAAGCGGGCCAGCATGTGGCCGAGCGAGGAGTCGGGCGCCGCGGCCGGTGGGGGCGCGAGCACGATCGCGTGCGGCGGCGCGTCGAGGCCCGCGAAGAGCGCGTGGCGACCGAAGGCGACCGCGCCCGCGTCGTACGTGCGGGTGTGCCGCATCGCGTGCGCGCCGCGCGCTCCGCTCGTGGTGCCGCTCGTGCGAAACGTCGCCGCCGCGGCCTCCCGCGGAAAGGTTGCAAGATGCATGTGTCGGAACGCGTCGGTCGGGACCGCCGGCAGCTCGTCGGCGCGGGTCACGCGGGCGAGGTCCACGCCGCGGGCCCGGCCGAGCCGCGCGAGCCCAGGCACGCGTGACGCCTGAAAGCGCCCGAGGTCCACCGCGAGCGCGTCGAAGGGCTCGGGGCGCGCGCGGCCCTCGAGGAACGCGCGCACGAACGCCTGGGCGCGCGCGTGCAAGCGCTCGCTCTCAGGGTCGGCCAGCTCGAGCTCGAGCGCGTGGTCCAGCGAGCCCATCCGCGCCCCGACTCAGTACCCCCGGCGGGCGAGATCGAAGGCCACGTTGCGGTAGAAGCGCACGTGGTCGAAGCCGGTGCGCCGGTCGGCCGCGTCGTCTTTGATTTGGCCCACCTCGTCGAGGTGGTCGGCGGGGATGCAGCCGCGGAAGTTGCCGTACTTGGCGCTCTCGACCGTGGCCATTCCGTCGTTCGGGACGATGTTGCCGCCGTGGGCGACGATCGCCGCGACGGGCACGAGCAGCGGGTCCATCACGTCTCGCCGGTAGCGGTAGGTCTCGACCTTGTAGCCGCAGGCCGGGTAGTCCTTCCAGTTCGGGAGGGCGCCCACGTTGCTCACGCCAGCCCACGACTGGTAGTACACGCGCGCGTCGTCCCGGTTGCGGGCGTTGAAGCCCTCCGCGCTGGACTCGGCGAGCGCCGTCAGCGCCGCGCGAATGTTCGAGTCGCGCGCGAGATCGGCGCTCGTGAAGGTCATGCCGAACGCCTTGAACAGCTTGTTCAGCGCGTCGTCGGACTTGGTCGCGTCGAGCACGTTCAGGCCGACGTCGGCGATGTTGCTGCCGCGGTGAGGCGTGGAGATCGTGGTGAGCGACGCGACGCGATCGCCGTAGCCGAGCTGCGAGATGAGCACGCGGCAGTCGAGGCCGCCCATGCTGTGGGCGACGAGGTTCACGCGGCGCGGATCGCAGCCCGCTGTGCCGCGGCACTCCTCGATCGCGGCGTCGACGTGCTTGGCGAGCTCCTTCGCGCGGACCTCGGGCGAGTTGAACGGCTGGACGCGGCCCTCGTGCACCACGTGACCGTCGCGGCGGAGCGCGTCCGCCACGCGGTGAAAGGCCCAGACGTTGGTGAACGACGGGCTCGCCGAGTCGGTGCCCATGAAGCCATGGGCGAGCACGATCGCGTGCTTCGCGGGGCGGCCGGAGGGCACCGCGCCCTGCACCGGGGCCGGGCTCAGGAGGGCCTGCTCCTCGGTGAGCTCCGACTCGTCGGGCTCGTCGCCGCTCGAGGGGGCCTCGGCCGAGCAGCCTACCCCTACCCCGAGGAGGAGGCACGAGGTGAAGAGCCCCACGAACACACGCCCCGCAACGCGCCTCACACCGATCATGGCCACCTCCCGAAGCGGGGAAAGCTAGTGCAAAGCCTGCACGCGCGCCGCCGAAATTTTCCGCCCGCGCCGCTCACCCGTCGCGCGCGCCGGGGGCGGCCTCGTGGGAGGCCTGGAGCGCCGCGACGAAGGGCGCGACGCGCGCTTCGGAGAGGATGAGCGGCGGGGACAGCGTGAGGACGTCGCCCGAGGTGCCGCCCGTGAGCGTGAGCCACCCGCGGCGCAGGAGCCGGCGCGCGACCGCCAAGGCCCGCGGGGCGGAGCCGAGGTGCACGCCGAGCATCAGCCCGCGACCCGTGACGGTGAACCCGGCGGCGCGGAGGGCGCGTTGGAGCGCCGCGCCGACCTGGCGCGCGCGCGCGGCGAGGCCGAGCCGCTCGATCTCCCCGAGCGCCACGAGGGCCGCCTCGCACGCGGGCGGCGCGCCGAAGTGCGTCGCCGTGTGGATCGCCGCGCCGCCGTGGGCGCCCCAGGCCTCCATCGCGCCCGCGCTGCCGACGCACGCGGAGATGGGGTAGCCCGCGCCCAGGCCCTTTCCGAGGCACACGAGATCGGGGGTGCACTCGGCGAGCGACGCGAGTAGGGCCCCCGAGCGCCCGAGGCCGGTCCAGATCTCGTCGGCGGCGAGCAGCGCGCCCGATTCCGTGCAGAGTGCACGCAGCTCACGCAGGAAGCCCGGCGGAGGCTCGAGGCACCCTCCCCGCCCGAGGAGCGGCTCGACGAGGACGAGGCCCACCTCGCCGCCCGCGAGCGCCGCGCGCACCGACGAGAGGCTCGCGTCGAGAGCGCGGGCGGGATCGCGCGCGTCGGCGCGCGGGTACGGGGCGAACGTGACGCGCTCGCCGAGCTGGCCCGCGAAGGGCGCCCGGAACGCCGGCGAGAGCCCGCAGGCCGCGAGCGGCCCGTGCGAGAGGCCGTGGTAGGCGCCCTCGAACGCGACCACTCCCGGTCGCCCCGTGGCGAGCACCGCGGTCTTCATGGCCGCGGTGACCGCGTCGGCGCCCGAGAGGCCGAGCAGCACGCGCGCGCCCTCCGCCGGGTAGAGCGCCGCGATGGCCTCGCACACGCGCACCTTCGCCTCGGACGGGAACACGTCGCCGAGCGCGAGCGGGAGGCGCCCGAGCTGCCCGACGAGGGCGGCGGTGAGCGCCGCGGGCGCGTGCCCGAGCACGAGGGCCCCGAAGCCCCCGACGAGGTCGACGTACCGGTTGCCGTCGACGTCCCACACGAGCTCGCCTTCGCCGCGCTCGAAGACGACGGGGGCCTGCTCCTCGCCGCTCGAGGCGCCGCGGGCCGCGCGGCGGGCGTCGAAGGCGGGGCACTCGCGCGACGCGAGGCGCGCGCCGAGCTCGCGCGAGCGTGGGCCGGGGATGGCCGTGAGGACGAGCGGCCCGTGCTCGGGTGTCACGGCGCAGCGACGACGACGCGGTTTCGACCGCCCCGCTTCGCGTCGTAGAGGCGCTCGTCGGCCTCCTTGATGAGGTCGAGGCCGGTCTTGTGGCTCTCGCGGAGCCGGGCCAACCCGATGGAGACGGTGACCGGGATGGTCTCGTTCTGGAAGACGAAGCGCGCGTCCTCGACGCGCTGCCGCACGTCGTGGGCGAGCTGGGTCGCGCCCTCGAGGGTGGTCTCCGGGAGCAGCACGGCGAACTCCTCGCCCCCGTAGCGCGCGAAGACCTCGTCGCGCCGGATGCGCGCCTGCACGAGCCGCGCGAGCTCTTTCAGCACGTGGTCGCCCGCGAGGTGCCCGTGCGTGTCGTTGATCTTCTTGAAGTGATCGATGTCGAACATGATGAGGCACATGTCGCGCTCGTGGCGCCGCGCCCGCATCATTTCCTTGTCGAGAGACTCGAGCAGGTAGCGCTTCACGTGCGCCTGCGTGAGCCCGTCGATGATGGTCATTCGGTAGATTTCTTCGTGGTACTGGGACTCGACGTCCTGACCCGAGAGGTACTTGAAGATCGTGGGCCCGACCTTCACGCGGTCGCCGTTGGCGAGCGCGCACTCGCGCACGATCTGGTCGTCGTTCACGTACGTGCCGTTGGTCGAGCCGTCGTCGACCGCGTGCCACGCGGAGCCGCGCTGCTCGAAGTGCACGTGCCGGCGCGAGACCGAGTCGCCCTCGAGGACGATGTGGTTCTCGGGGCCCCGCCCGATACGCAGGGGGCTCATGTCGAGGACGAAGCGCTTGCCGAGGAGCGTGGGCTCCTTCGTGTAGATCACGACCAGGCAGTCGCCGCCGCCGGGACCGAGGTCCCCCGCGGGCTTCTGCACGATCGCCGTAACCCTCGTCTTTTCGTCGCCGTCGCCGCTCAAGGAACCCGCTGCAGGGCGCAGCCCTCCACCTCGGACCGTACCGTGCATCGCGCGCGGTGGTCAAGGCGCCCGACCCGCCGTTCGTCGCCGATTATCCAGTCTTTTCCTGAGGAAACGCCCTTCATCACATGCACACACATGACTTCACCCGCCGCCCGTCGGGCGGGGGCCGTTTGGGTCGACGCCGGCGGCCGGCGGCGGGCGGGGCGCCGCGGCGGCGAGCTCCCTCACCAGCCACCCGAGGCGACGTCGCAGCGCGTCGGGCAGCGCGACGCGGTGGCGGAGCAGCGCCACGGGGCGCCCCCCCAGCTCGACCGCGTCGAGGAGCGGCCCCTTCTCGGTCGCTACCCAGAGATCGAGGCCATGGGCCGCGACGAGCTCCGCCGCGCGCGCCTCGTCGAACGGAGTGAGCGCGCCGTGGTTGCCGAGCGCCAGCGTGACGCAGGGCGCGCTCCCGGCGGCCCGCAGCGCGAGGACGACGCGGGACGGGCGGCCGACCGCGGTGGCCAGCCCGTAGCGCAGGCGCGCGCGCGCCACCGCCGCGAGGTCCTGGGCCGCGCCCACGAGCTCGAGGGACTCGGCCCCGGGCAGCCCGACGATGACGGTCTCGTCGACGCGCGCGGCGAGCACCGACGTGAGCGGACGAGGCCCGGGAGGGCGGGCGAGCACCGACAGGCTCGGCGCGCCACGCGCCTCCCCACGGCGACCGTCGAGCACGAGCGCCTGCGCGCCGTGAGCGACGGCGAACACCGCCGCGCACGCCCGCGTGGGGCCGACGGCCACGGAGGCGCCCTCGACGTGCGCGAGCGCGCGGGACGCGACCACGGCCTCGTCGCCGACGGCCCGCGCCGAGGCCAGCGGCGACACGAGGCGCGGCGCCGTGACCGCGCCTCCGTAGCCGTGCCCGATGAGGGTCGTCGGCACGCCGAGCCCGCAGAGGTGCTCCACGCACGCGATGGCCACGGGGGTGCTCCCCGAGCCACCGAGCAGGGCCCCGACGACGCCGACGGTGGGGACGCGGACGGGCAGCGCGACGCGCCGGTCGGACCGCGCGAGCACGAGCGGCGCCGTGAGCGCCTCGACCGCGAGCCCGGCGAGGCGCCCCTGGTCGAGCCACGCCTCGACCCGCCGGCGGGCCATGAGTTCGAGGTGCACGAGCGACGCCACCGGCTACCGATAGCGGACCCGAGGCCCGCCTTCCACGCCCACGCGGGGCGTGGGCGCGCGGCGCGCGAGACGGTGCTACGTTCGGCGCGTGGGAGAGGCCGACGACGCGCTCGGGGGGGAGGCGCTCGGGTTCTACGAGGCGATCGCGGGTCGCTACGATCGCGTGTATGCTGCACGTGGTCGCGAGGCCGGCGCGCGCCTGGCGGAGCTCGCGGCGCTGCTGCCGCCCCGCTCGCGCGTGCTCGTGCTCGGCGTGGGCACCGGGCGGGAGCTCGCCTCGCTGCTCGACGCGGGCCACACGCCGACGGGCCTGGATTTCTCGCCCCGCATGCTCGAGCGCGCCGCTCGACGGGCGCGGCCCGTGCCCCTCGTGCTCGCCGATTTCTGGGCGCCGCTCCCGTTCCTGCCGGGCGCGTTCGACGCGTGCGTCGCGCTCCACGGCACGCTCGCGCACGCGCCAAGCAAAGGCTGCGTGACCTCCCTGGGAGCGGAGCTGGCGCGCGTTCTGCGGCCTGGCGGAGTGCTGGTGCTCGAAGCGCCGAGCCCCTCGTGGGACGCCGACGCGGCGCCCGGCGAGCCGGACGAGGACGGGCGGGCCGTCTCGCGCGTCGACGCCGAGCGCGCGGTGGCGGAGGACCGCGTGGCGAAGGTGACCGTGCGCTTCATGACGCTCCCGGCGGCGACCTGGGAGGCGCTGCTCGCGCCGTCGCTTCGCGCGCAAGCTACCGACGACGGGCGCGAGGTCCGCGTGATCGCGCGGGTGCCGGAGCCGTCTACGCCTGGCGCTTGAAGATGAAGTAGACCTCCTTCGAGTTCCCGCCCTTCTCGCGGTCGAAGCTCGAGACCAGCTCCCAGCCCTCGGCGCCGAGCGCGTCGAGGCGCCCCTCGAACTCGGGCTTCTCGATGTCGAGGACATCCATGGTGAGGCGCCGATAGGTCCAGATCGTCATGACGTCAGGGTAGCGGCAGATGGCGGGAGGGTCGAGGGGCCGTCGACGCCCGCGCGGTGCGCGCGCGCGCCCGAGTGCTACGTTCGCTGTCGTGAAGGCACCTCGTCGTCCATCTTGGAGGTCTCTCTCTCGCGCGGTCTGCCTCGCGGGCGCCGCTGCCCTCTCGCTCCCCGCCACCGCGCACGCCAACGGGCGTTTCCCCGCCACCAACGCGCTCGTCGTGGCGCCGCGCGACCCGTCGTTTCTCGTCCTCCGCGCGACGTACGGGGTGCTGTTCTCGCGCGACGCGGGGCAGACGTGGGACTGGGTCTGTGAGCAGAGCCTCGGCTACTCGGGCATCGAGGATCCTCCGATCGCGCTCACCGAGCGCCCCGTGGTGGTGAGCGCGATGTTCGCGGGCCTCTCCGTGTCCGAGGACCAGGGCTGCTCGTTCTCGCTCCGCAAGGGGCCCGTCGACAAGCGCGTGATGAACGACGTCACCGTCGTTCGCAGCCGCCCGCGCGAGGTGCTCGCGCTCTCGTCGAGCTACGCCTCCAGGAGCGACGCGGGCGGGAACCTCTACGCCTCCACCCTGTTCGTGAGCAAGGACGAGGGCCTCACGTTCGCCTCCACCGGCGCCGCGCTCGACCCCACCGTGCTCCTCGAGACCGTCGAAGCGGCCGAGAGCGACGCGTCGCGGGTATACTTGAGCGGGGCGCGCGAAGGCGCGGCGGGGCCGGTGGGCGTGCTGCTCGTGTCGGTCGACGGCGGCGCCACGTTCACCGAGCGCGCGATCCCGCTGCTCGCCGGCGAGCGCGCGCCGTTCATCGGGGCGGTCGATCCCAAGGAGCCCGACCGGCTGTACGTGCGCCTCTCGGGCGGCCCCGATCTGGCGCGAGGGCGGCTGCTCGCCTCCGACGACGGCGGCAAGTCCTTCCGCGAGGTCTGGGCGGCGGACGGCCCGCTCACCGGCCTCGCGCTCTCGCCCGACGGCGCGCGGGTGTACGCCGGCAGCGTGAAGGACGGCCTCGTGGTGGCCGACCGCGCCTCGCTCGCCTTCGAGGCCCGCGCGAAGATCCAAGTGCAGTGCCTCGCGACGGCCGGCGACCGGGTGTTCGCGTGCTCCAACGAGCGGAGCGGCTTCGTGGCGGGCGCGAGCGCCGACGACGGCCGCACGTTCGCGCCGCTGCTGCGCCTCTCGGGCCTGCGCGGGCAGCTCGCGTGCGGCGCGGGCTCGACGACCTCCGTGGAGTGCACGAAGAGCTGGCCGCGCGTGCGCGACGAGCTCGGCATCGGCGCCCACGCGGGCTCAGCGGGCCCCGCGCCC
>DAORJJ010000329.1:0-7661 GCA_035439005.1 Polyangiaceae bacterium
CCCAGGTCCACGCGGCGGTCTCCTCGGCGCCGACGCCGTCGAAGTGGAGGCCGTCGGGGCGCACGGGCTCGCCCTGGCTGAGCAGCGTGCACTCCTTCGTGGGGCACACGTGGCCCATGAGGTCGAGCGTGGGCAGCGCGCGCCGGGCCGCGAACCGCGCGAGCGCCGCGTTCAGGCACACGACGCGTTCGGGCACGTCGCTGTGGCGCCACCGCCCGACGGGCGTGGGCACCAGCGCGATGACCACTTGCCCCGCGCGCGGGCCCATCGCGTCGACGAGCGCGCCGAGCCGCGCCTCGTACGCGGCGCCGAACGCGGGCTCGCACACGCCCTGCGTGAGGAACGCGCCGCCCATGACGATGAGCGTGAGGTCGGGCCGCAGGCGCTCCACGTCGGCCTCCCAGCTCGTCGAGCAGCTCGACTCGACGATCGCGCGGCCCGCGAGGACGTGGGCGCCCGTGGCGAAGAGCGTGCACGAGCCGACGCCGCGCTCGGCGGCGAAGCCGCGCGCGTCGTCTTGCCGGTGGCGCAGGGCGATCCCCAGGAACGACGCGACCGAGTCGCCGAGCGTGAGCACCCGGAGCGCGCCCGGCGCGAGCTCGGCCGCGGGCGGGAGCGTCTGCATCGAAACCGAGTATTTGCTCGCATACGGGGAGCTCGTGACCGGCGGCGGCGGCGGCGCGGGCGGCGGCCTCCGCGTCCACGTGGGGACGGCGACCGACAAGAACGACGCGGCGAAGGCGGCCGGGACGATCGCGCCCGCGCGCCCGAAGGGCAGGCCACGCGTCCGGATGGGCCTCTCGAGGACGCGGAGCGAGAGCGCGGCGATGGCGAAGGTGAGCGCGAAGCGGAGCGCGCCGAGGGGCAGGGCCGACAGGTGCACGCGCTCGGGCGTGAGCACGACGAAGATCGGCCAGTGCCACAGGTACACGCCGTAGCTCACGTTGCCGACGGCGCGGAGCGGCCCGACCGAGAAGGCGCGCGAGAGCGGCCCGCCGGGGCGGAGCACGGCCGCCGCGATGAGCGTGAGGCACGCGAGCTCGCAGGCGAGGAAGCCCCCGCGGTAGAGCCACGGGCTCTCGCCGTCGAGGCGGGCCCACGCGACGGCGAGGAGCGCGAGCGCGAGGAAGCTCCCCGCGTCGAGCAGGCGGCCGCGCGCGCCCTCGAGGCGCCGCTCGGGCGTGAGCACGCACGCGAGCGCCGCGCCGAGCAGCATGCCCGAGGCGCGCGTGTCGGTGCCGAGGTAGACGCGCGCCGTGTGCCCGGGCGCGTAGCGCCACGCCATGAGCGCCACCGAGGCCGCGGCGAGCGCGAGCGACAGCGCGAGCAGGGCGCGCCGCGAGCGGCGGAGCGCGGCCCAGCACGCGAGGGGCCAGAGCACGTAGAACTGCTCCTCGATCGCGAGGCTCCACGTGTGCTCGAGCGGCGAGGGCGCCGCGAAGAGATCCCAGTAGCTCTTGTTCGTGAAGATCGCGCGCCAGTTCGCGACGTAGCCGAGCGTCGCCAGCGCGTCCCGGCGGACGCCCGCGAGCTCGCCGTGCTTGGCCCACACCGCGCAGTACAGCCCGATCGCCGGCATGAGCGCGAGCACGGCGGGCAGGAGCCGCCGCGCGCGGCGCACCCAGAACGGGCCGAGCGCGACGGCCGCGGTGCGCGCGTGCTCCGCCACGAGCAGGCTCGTGATGAGGTACCCCGACAGCACGAAGAAGAGATCGACCCCGAGGTAGCCGCCGGGCAGCGCGCCCTCGGAGTGGAAGAACAACACGCCGAGCACCGCGGCGCCGCGCAGGCCGTCGAGCGCCGGGACGTGGGGGATGCCCCCGTGCTTCGGGGCAGGGCTGGCCGTTCCCACGGCCGGGTTCCTACCCCATCGGGCGCCTGCCGCGGCGCGAAATCGCGGCGATCGCGGAATGGCGTGGCGGGGCTCGCGTCCCTCCCGGTCTCCGCCGCGAGGGCGCGTGTCACGCAAGCGTCGCGTCGCCGGCGCGAAAGGTGGGGTAGCATGCGCCCATGTCGGTCCTCTCCCGCCTTACTCGGTCGACTCGCAACGCGCTCGAGCTCGTCCGGCTCGGCAAGCTCGGGCCCGAGTACAGCGCGCCCTACGACGTCGTCGACGAGGGGCCCCACCACAAGCTGCGTCGCTACGCGACCCGCGTGGGGACGCCGCTCGCGGGCGCGCCGCCTGCCACGGGCGGCTCGCCGGGACCCTCCGTGCTGCTCGTGCCGCCGCTCATGGTCGCCTCGGAGATCTACGACATCGAGGCGGATCTCTCGGCCGTGGCGGCCCTCGGCCGGGCGGGCATCACGCCGTACCTCGTCGACTTCGGCGCGCCCGAGCGCAGCGCCGACGGCCTGCTGCGGAACCTCACCGACCACGTGAAGGCCGTCGCGCGGAGCATCGAGCGCGTGTGCGAGCTCGAGGGCCGCGACACGCACGTGGTGGGCTATTCGCAGGGCGGCATGTTCGCCTACCAGGCCGCGGCGTACGTGCGCTCGCGGGGCGTGAAGAGCATCGTCACGTTCGGCAGCCCCGTCGACATCCACAAGAACCTGCCCGCGCAGGTGCGCGGCGACGCGATGGCGGCCTTCGCGCAGTTCATCGAGCCGGCGCTCACGGGCCTCGTCGATCGCATCGGCGCGCTGCCCGGCAAGCTCACGAGCACGGGCTTCAAGCTCCTCTCCACGAAGAAGGAGATCCAGCAGCGCTTCGAGTTTCTCTCGAAGCTCCACGACCGCAACGCGCTCGTGCGGCGCGAGGCGCGCCGGCGCTTCCTCGGCGGCGAGGGCTTCGTCGCGTGGCCGGGGCCGGCGCTGCGCGATTTCGTGGACGAGTTCATCGTCCACAACCGCATGATCTCGGGGGGCTTCCTCATCGACGGCCGCACGGTGACGCTGGCCGACATCGTGTGCCCGATCTTGTGCTTCGTCGGCACGAACGACGAGATCGCGCGCGCCCAGGCCGTTCGCGCCATCGTCAAGGCGGCGCCAGAGGCGAGCGTCACGTTCGTCTCGATCGAGGCGGGGCACTTCGGGCTCGTGGTGGGCTCGCGGGCCATGACGGTCTCGTGGCCCACCGTGGCCGAGTGGGTCGCGCACCGCGAGGGCGTGGGGCCCGCGCCGCGCGCCGTCGTCGCGAAGACCGAGCCCGCCGCGGAGGGGGGGATGGACGCCGAGCTCGACCTGCTCGCGGCCGCCGTGTCGAAGACCGCGCGGCGCCTCTGGCGGCGCATCGGCGACGTGTCGTCCTCCGCGGCCGACGCGCTCGACGGCGTGCGCTACCAGGAGCCCCACCTCCGCGCGCTCGAGGAGGTGAGGGCCGACACGGTGACGAACCCGTCGCAGTGGCTCGCGTCGGCGGCGAAGGCGAGCCCCCAGGGCACGTTCTTCCTCTTCCGGGACCGCGCCTTCACCTACGAGCAGGCCGACGTGCGGGTCACCAACGTCGTCAAGGGGCTTTACCAGTCGGGCGTGCGCCCGGGCGATCGTGTGCTCGTCGTGATGGAGTCGCGCCCGAGCTACCTGTCGCTCGCGACGGCGCTCATCCGCCTCGGCGCGGTCCCGGTGCTCGCCCCGCCCGACGCCGCACCCGCCGAGATCGGCCGCGCCGCGGCGCGGTCGGACTGCCGCTTCTTCGCCGCCGATCCGCGCAACCTCGCCATCGTGCTGAAGGCGGCCGGCCCCGCGGCCACGGTGCTCGTGCTCGGCGGGACCGAGCGCGGCGCGCCGCGCGCGTTCGACCCCCGCGCGCTCGACATGGAGGCGATCGACCCCGCGAGGGTGACCCTCCCGACCGAGCTGCGGCTCGACGCGGGGCGCGCGCACGACCTCGGCGCGATCCTGCTCCGCCCCGCGGACAGCGGGGAGCTGCGGGCGGCGCCGGTCACGTTCCACAGGTGGGCACTCTCCGCGCACGGGGCCGCCGCGGCGTGCACGCTCAAGCCCGCGGACACCGTGTACTCGTGCATCCCGCTGCACCACCCCGCCGCGATCCTCGTCGCCGTGGGGGCCGCGCTCGTCGCGGGGGCGCGGCTCGCCCTCGGCGCGCCCTTCTCGCCCGAGACGTTCTTCGCCGAGGTGCGTCGCTACGGCGCCACGGTGGTCTTCTACGCCGGCGAGATGTTGCGCCCGCTCGTGCACACTCCGCCCAAGCGCGGCGATCGCACGCTGCCGGTCCGCATGGTGGCCGGCAGCGGCATGCGGCCCGACCTCTGGGAGAAGCTGGAGGAGCGCTTCAACGTCGGCGTCCTCGAGTTCTACGCCTCCACCACGCAGCGCGCGGTGCTCGCGAACGCCTCGGGCGAGAAGCTCGGCGCGGTGGGGCGCCCGCTGCCAGGCAGCGCCGAGCTCGCCGTGGTCAAGGTCGACCTCGCGACCGGCGAGCTGCTGCGCGGCGTCGACGGTCACCTCGTGCGCGCGCTCTCGGGCGAGCCCGGCCTGCTCGCGATGCGGCAGCCCGCGGAGGAGCACGGCGAGATCGAGGCGAACGTCGTGCGCGCCGCGTTCGGCAACGAGCCGTGGGTCGTCAGCTCGGACGTGGTCCGCGAGGACAGCGCCGGCGACGTGTGGTTCGTGGACTCCCGCTCCGGCTTCGTGGCGACCCACGGCGGCGCCGTGTCGCTGCGCGCCGTGGAGGACGCGCTCTACGCGCTCCCGGAGATCGAGCTCGCGTGCGCCTTCGCCGCCGAGGGCGCGGGCGAGGAGCGCGTGGTGCACGCGGCCTTCCTGTCGTCGGCGGAGCTCAGCGGCGCGCGCCTCGACGCGGCGATGTCGCGCCTGCCCGCGCACGCCCGTCCGCGTGTCGTCGCGCACGTGCCGCGCATGCCCCTCACCGACGGCTACCGGCCGAAGCGCCGCACCGTCGCGTTCGAGGCCGCGGTGGCGCAGGTGCTCTTCCGCCTCGGCCCCGCGGGCTACGAGCTCGCGCCGGAGCCCGCGGTGCCGCTCGAGTCCACCGTGTCGCTCGAGGGCTGAGGCGGCGCGCGAGCGCGCCTCGCGCGCGAAGGTCAGCTCTTCTTGATGATGCCCGCGAGCAGGAGGCCGCCGCCCACGAGCCCCGGCAGGCCCGCGAACAGGATGACCACCGCGCCCACGGGCTGCGCCTCGCGCATGCGCCGGTTGCTCGCCCCGATGCCGAAGAGCACGCCGCCGAGCAGCAGGAGGAGCACCGCGACGCCGCACCCCACGCCGCCGCCGACGAGGAGCCCCGTGCCCCCCTTCGCTGGCGGGACGGCCTGCTGCCCATGGGGCGGGTAGTAAGGGGGCTGGCCTTGCGGTGGCGGTGGGTATCCCTGGGGCCCGTGAGGAGGCTGCATTTGCCCCAGGCTTTCACTCCCCGATCTCTCCGTCAACGCACGAAGGACTCGGCGGCCTCGTCGAGTCGCGAGTCAGTCGCGTGAGGCGTCGGCGTCGGACGCAGCGTCGGAGAGCCCGCCGTCGAGCGAGGGAGATCCGCAGAGCACCCACGCGACCTTGGGATAGGCATCTTCGAAGCCCGCCCCCCAGCACACGGGCTTCCACTCGGGTTCGCGCGCGCGGAGCTCGGCGCTGCACGGCGCGTCGATTGTCCCGCTGCAGACGCCGGCACGCGCCGCCGAAGTGCACGTGGGATCACTCTCGCATTGAGGGCACGCCGAGGTGACGCACACGAACTCTCGAGTCGCGCGAAGCGCGCAGTCCGGACGACCGATCGCGTGCGCTGCACACGACGCGATGTTCAGGATGAATCCGTCCTTCGCGAGTACGAGCGCGCCCAGAGGCGCCGGGCCCGCGTCGGCGTCTGAGCCAAGGCCAAAGACGCAGTCCGCGCACCGCTCGTTGGCGCTGCGATACGCGCTGCACGTGGCCTCGGTCGAGCGGCCCTGCAAACACGCAGGGATGCTCTCGTCGATCTGCGCGCGCGTGCACTGGCCGGCGCCGAGCGCGGGGGCGGGCCCTGTCACGAGGGTGGCCGCCGCCTCGTCGTAGCACACGTAGGGGGCCGCCTCGGGGCGCGCATCCCGCGGAGGGAGGGGGCCTGCCGAGGAGTCGATCGGGTCTCGTCCGCCGCCGTCCCCCGGCGCGCCGTAGACCGCGATCGCAGAGCACGAGGCCTCGAGCGCCGTGACGGCGAGCGTTCCGAGACCGAACAGGAGCGCGCCGCGTCGCTCTCTCCTCGGGCTCGCCGGAACGGGCCGTGCCCTCGTGGCGCCGCAGTACGGGCACGTGGCGTCGAGGTCGCGCACGTGGCGGTCGCATGCGGCGCAGAGTCGGAGGCCCATGCCCCTCAGCATGGCACGCCCGCGGGCGCTGCGGACATCGGGCCTGCCATGAGCCGATCGCAGACCGCTCGCCGTCGGCGGCGCGGGCGCTCGTGCGGGCGAGGTCCGGCTCGCCATCCACGCACCGGCCTTCCTCGGATGCGCGGCGGGCCGCCCGTGTACAATCGGCCCCATGCTCGAGCCGGGCACCCTCGTCGGTGGCGACTACCTCGTGGAGCGCAGGCTCTCCGAAGGCGGGATGGGCGCGGTCTACGTCGCCGAGCAGGTGTCCACCGGCGCGAAGCGCGCGCTCAAGGTCATCCGCCCCGAGCTCGTGAGCCAGCCGAAGCTGCGCGCCCGCTTCGCGCAGGAGGCGAAGGTCACCTCGCGCATCGCGAGCGATCATGTCGTCGCGGTGGTCGCCGCGGGCATCGACCCTGACCTCGGCGCCCCGTGGCTCGCGATGGAGCTGCTCACGGGGCAGACGTTGCTCGGCCTCGTCGAGGCGCGCGGCGCGCTCCCGTTCGAGCTCGCCCTGGAGATCCTGCGCCAGCTCGCCCACGCGATGGACGCGGCCCACGCGGCGGGCGTCGTGCACCGCGACCTGAAGCCGGAGAACATCTTCCTCGCCGAGTCGCGGCGCACGGGCTCGCCGTTCTTCGTCAAGGTGCTTGACTTTGGCATCGCCCACATCGTCCGCGAGGCGCAGATCACGCGCACCGACGCGATCGGCACGCCCCTCTGGATGTCGCCCGAGCAGGCCGGCGCCGTCGAGGACATCGGCCCCGGCACCGACGTCTGGGCGCTGGGGCTCATCGTGTTCTACCTGCTCACCGGCCGGCCCTACTGGCTGTGCGCGCGCGAGCCCGAGTGCAGCGCGCTCAGCTTGGTGAGGGAGGTGTGCCTCGAGCCGCTGGCCCCGGCCCGTGAGCGCGCGGGGCAGGTCGGGTTCGACGGCCCGCTGCCCGAGGCGTTCGACGCGTGGTTCGGCCGCTGCGTGTGCCGAGAGATGGCCGGGCGCTTCCCCTCGGCGGGCGTGGCGATCGCGGCGCTCGCGGAGGCGTTCGGGGCGCCCCCGGCCGAGCAGCCGTCGCGCGAGCTCATCGACGCGCTCGCGGGCTCCGGCGAGACCGACGTGGCCCACGCGCCCACCGAGCTCGTGCCGAGCACCGCGCGCTCAAGGCTCGCGCCGACGGGGAGCGGCGAGCCCAAGGCCGCGCGCGCCGTCGTGGTCGAGAGCGCGCCGCTGCCGACCACCGAGACGCCGGCCCAGACGTCGGGCGTCTCGGTCACCAAGCCCGAGCCCGGCGCGCCGGGTCGCCGCGCCCCTCCGCGGGCGCTCGCGTTCGTGGTCCTCGCGCTCGCGCTCCTCGGCGGTGGCCTCGCGTGGCGCTCGCGCGCGAGGGCGGCGGCGGCGAGGCGCGA
>DAORJJ010000330.1:0-7625 GCA_035439005.1 Polyangiaceae bacterium
GGGCGGCGACGCCGACGACGCGAGCGCCGCCTCCCCGGCGAGCGCCTCCCCCAGCGCGAGCGGCGCGCCCCCCTCGAGGGCGCGATGAGCGGCCGCCGTCCCCGCGCCTCCCGCGGGCTCCGCGCCCTCGCGTGCGTCGCCGCGGCCGCGCTCGGCCTGGTCGCGGGTCACGCCGACGTCGCCGCGTTCCCTCACACGCTCCAGCCCGGCGAGACCCTCGTCCAGCTCGCGATCGCCTTCTACGGGAGCGCCCGGTTCGAGGCGGTGCTCGCGGGCGCGAACGGGCTCGACGCGCGCGGGGCGTCGGTCGTGCCTGGCATGCGCCTCGAGGTGCCCGCCCCGAGCCACCACCGCGTGGCCGAGCGCGAGACGTGGCCCGATCTCGCCGAGCGCTTCCTCGGCGATCGCCGCCGGGCCGACGCGCTCGCCAAGATCAACCGCGCCGTGGCGTGGGTGCCGCCCTCGATCGCCCAAGAGATCGAGGTGCCCGCGGTGCTCGTTCACATCGCCGGCGACGACGAGAAGATGAGCACGCTCGCCGCGCGCTACTTCGGCGAGCCCAACCGCTACTGGGAGCTGAACGCCTACAATTTCCGCAAGAACGACGGCTCGGCGAAGGCCGATCAGCTCGTGCGCGGCGAGGTGGTGTTGGTGCCCCTGTTCGAGCTCGTGCTCACCGAGGTGGGCAAGCGCGAGGCGCGCCGCGGCGGCCAGCGCGTGCTGAGCGAGGGCGGCGGCGAGGCGCACGTGGCGCAGCGCCGCGCGGAGGTCGAGATCCCTCCGTTGCTCGCCGACGTGCGCGGCGGTCGGTACGTCGACGCGGTCGCGCGCGGCAACCGCCTGCTCGGCAGCGGCGACCTCACCCGCGCCCAGCTCGCCGTCATCCACCGGGCGCTGCTCGAGGCCTACGTGGCGCTCGACGCGTGGGGCGCGGCCGTGGGCGCGTGCACGGCGTGGCGCACCGCCATCGAGGCCTCGGTGCAACCGGCCCCGCGCGACGCCCCGCGGTGGGAGCTCGATCCCCGCACCGTGTCGCCCAAAATTCGCGCCGCCTGCACCGGAAAATAGTTAGCAATAACGAGCAAATGCCCGCTACTGCACGGCGCCCGTCGAGGTCACTCGCAGGTCGAAGGAGCGGCCCCCGGAGCTCACCTTCACGAGGATCGTGTCGCCGTCGACGCGCGAGAACGCGAGGTTCATCGCGCGGCCGTTCGGCGCGCCGAGCGTGTACTCGCCGGCCTGGGGCACGGGGTCGACCCACCGCGCCTCGACGCCCCGGATCGCGAGATCCCACGTGCCCTTCGGGCCGGTCCACGACCGCGCGCCGTCCACCTTGAGCCCCTCCGCCAGGCCGCCGGCGAGCGGCGTCTGCGTGCGGTCGCCGGTGCCCTTGCCGGTGCGCCCGTCGCCGAGGCGCGTCCACGTGAGCTCGTGCTGCACGCGCCGGCTCTGCGCCGCGCCGGTCCAGGTGACCGTCGCCGTCCCGTCGACCTTCACGCGCTGGTTCGAGAGGCCCACCCACGCGTGGAGCACCACGACCTCGCCCGGCGCCGTCTTCTTCACCTCGACCGTGTGCGTGCCCTTGTAGGTCTGCCCGCGGTACGCGCACACGCCGGCCTTCTTGCCGTACTCGATCGTCAGCTTCGCGCCGGCGAGCGTCACCTCGGCGCAGGGCAGCTGCGCCTCGACGAACGCGCGCACCTCCTCGGCGGCGCGCTCGACCGCGCCCCCCAGCGTGAACGACGTGGCGATCTCGACCGTGTTCCCCGTCATGGACGCGGCCTGCCCGTCGAGCGCGGCCTCCTCGACCGCCTGCGAGGCCTCGCCGAGGGTCATGGCGGTGTCGGTCGGCGCGCTCGCGGTGTTCTCCTTCGGGCAGGCCGTGAGGCAGAGCGCGAGCGAGGCGACGATGAGGTTGCGCATGAGAGACTCCCGGAGATCAGGCCCGTCGTGGTCCGTCGACGGGCGGGGTTACCGCGCCAGGCGCGCGCAGCGCCCGCCGCTCTTGCCATATTGGAACGTGACGGGCTTCCAGCTGCTCGGGGTGGCGGTGTTGCCGGCGAGATAGGCCTCGTTGTAGCGCGCGTGGCCCTCCCACGAATACCCCACGAGCGGCAGGTGGGGCAGCGGTCCGGCGTGGCGCAGCACGCCGTTCGCGCCCTGGCGGACGCAGGGGCTCTCGCCGGCCGCGGGGCTCGCGGAGACGTCGCAGATGTCCGCGATGGCGCCCGACGGCGCGTCCGGCGGGCTGGGGACCCAGCCGGTCTCGAGCGAGGCGCCGCCGATGTCCATCCAGCCCTCCCCGCTCGCCGAGGTGGCGGCGGTGACGTCGGCCGGGAACCGCCCCGGCGCCGAGATGAGGCCGGAGGCGTCGTTCTCCGAAGGGACACCGGCCGGATATTGATAGTGAATCGGCTGCGGGGGCCAGGTGTCCTTGGGGACGCACCCCGGCCACCCCGCGATGGGGCAGTCGAACGTGCCGTTCTGCCCGTTTCGCCAGTTGAACTCGCCCGGGCCGAGCACCGTCGCCCAGGGGACGTAGACGTTGGTCGCGCCGACGAGCTGCGGGTTGTTCCCCCACACTTGCTGGTAGTCGGTCATCGCCGCGAGCTCGCCGCCGTCCCACGCGCAGAACGCCATGAAGAGCAGCGACATCGCGCAGTTCATCGGCTTCTCGTCGAGATCGGCTTGGGAGAAGCGCCGGTTGCCGCCGTTGTCGATCCCGAAGGCCCGCAGCGTGGCGGGATCTTGCCAATACGTGGGGTGTCCGTAGGAGCCCGAGCCCACCCAGCACCCGTCGAGCGCGTTCATCGGATCGAGCGGGTAGACGCCGAGGTGGACGGCGAGCGGGGGCTTGGCGCTGAGCGCGCTCGAGGCCGGCAAGATGTCCACCACCGTGGGGTAGTTGGCTGTCAGGTAGCCGAGCTGCGAGTCTGGATTCGCGGCCCCGAAGTCGTACGCGAACTGCCGAATATCCGCCGCGCCGTAGGTCGCCGTGACGCC
This sequence comes from Polyangiaceae bacterium, assembly GCA_035439005.1. GTDB lineage: Bacteria > Myxococcota_A > Polyangia > Polyangiales > Polyangiaceae > JAAFHV01. Next base: position 3,004 of record DAORJJ010000330.1, read on the forward strand.
CGCGATGAAGCGCCGCACGCGGCCCGCGGTCACCTCGTATTTGTCGAGTCGGCGCGTAGGATCGAGCGGCAGCGGGAGCGACTTGCAGCAGCTCTCGTGGGTCTCGCCGCCGGAGCCCGTCTCGCCCGCGCCGCAGGTGTCCACGCCCGCCGTGGAGTCGCCCGGGGCGAGGCCGCACGAGGTGCCGGCGACGCAGACCCCGGTGGCGGCGCTGCACACGCCGCTCTTGCAGTCGGTCGCCGCCGCGCACACGACGCCGTCCGCGCACCGCAGCGCGGGATCGTCCACGGCGCCGGGGCCGCCGCAGTCGCCGCCCCCACCAGGATCGGGGCCGGGGCCGCCGCCGCCGTCGGGCACGCACAGGAAACCGGTGTCGGCGTTGCTGATCTCGCCGGGCGCGCAGGCGACGCACTCGGCCGACGTGGAGCCGGGCCCCGCCGTGCTCAGCCCATCGCCGCACGCGGCGCAAGCGGCGCTGCCCTCCACGTCGGTGAACTGCCCCTGCGCGCACGGGGTGCACGCGCCGCTGCCGGCGTCCGCGAAGGTGCCCGCGGGGCACGCGGAGCACGCGGCGCTGCCCTCGATGTCCGCGTAGGAGCCGGCCTCGCACGCCGCGCACGAGGCGCTGCCCTCGACCCCCGCGACCGCGCCCGCGGGGCACGCGGAGCAGGCGGCGCTGCCGTCGACGTCGGCGAAGGTGCCGGCGGGGCACGCGACGCACGCGGCGCTGCCCGGATCGGCGGAGGTGCCGGCGGGGCACGCGGCGCAGGCCGCGCCGCCCGCCGACGCTGTCCCCGCCGCGCACTCCTGGCAGCCGTCGGCGCCGTCCGGCTCCTGGCCGTCGGGGCACACCTCGCCCTCGGCCAGCGCGCTCTTCGCGCGCCCCACGTCCCGCCCCGCGGCGGCGCGATCCGGTTCGTCGCGCGGCGTGCTGCAGCCGGCGAGCGTGGAGAGCGCGAGACCAACCACACCGACCGCCGCGAACGAAGCGAGCCGCATCTTTTCAGCGGTATCAGGGAGGTGCGCGCGCGCAACAGGAGCTGTGCACGCCACGTCGTTTTCGTCGGGCGGTGTGGGCGCACGCCGCACTCGCCCCCCCCCCGGGCTCTCGCACCTCGCGACCCGGAAACTATGGGGTCTGGAGTGCCAGGCCAGCCTGAGCGCGCATAAGCCAACGTCGCAACGACAGGCAATCCTCCGGAAGCGCTTCGAGCGCGCACTTCTCGACCACCTCGCGCTTCTGCGCGCGGGTCGTCAGGCCGTGCAGTTGTTCGAGCTTGGCCTTCGGGTCGGAGAACGACTCCGTTTTCCGCGTTCCGAGCATCGCGAGGATCCAGGCTTCGAGCTCCTCGTTGGCGGTGCCACCCACGATCCGCACACGAAATTCGCGTGAAGCGCGCTCTATCCCCTGCTCGACGTCCTCCTCGCGCTCGGGGTCCCCGTCGCGATCACGAACGAAGACCAGCGCGTGGCACTCGAGCTCGTCGGCCTGAAGAGCGAGGCCCATCACGTTTCGGGACTCGGGCTTGGCGTGAGCGCCGGCTCTGAATTTTCTGATAGCCTTCCACGTCACGGCCGCGACGGTCTCGTACCGGGCATACCGACCGACGAGGCCGTGAAGAACCCCGCCTCCGCCGGGTTCATCCCGCGAAGGGCGGTAGGGAGGCGCATTGGCCCACTCGCCCAGTTCATCCGGGCCCTCTCCCGCGAGGAGCAGCCGGACCGTCGTCATCGGACCTTTGGGTCGAAGAGGGCGCCTTCTACATTGCCGTCGGCGTAACTCAGCCACAGCTCGCCGAGCGAATAGACTTCAGAGCGCTTGGCGAAGTTCGCGGTCTCCTCGATGCTGCGAACCAGGGTGCCCGCTTCGAGGGACGGACGCGTGACCACACTGACCTCCCTGGGCTCGAGTTCGTTCACCACCAGCGGACTGTGCGTGGTCAAAATGACCTGCGCGTCGTGCTTCTCCGTGAAGGTGCGCAACACCGCCATCACCTGCTTGATTCGGGCCGGATGGAGCCCATTCTCTGGCTCTTCGAGCAATATCGTGGAGACCGGCCCGAACGCCTCGGGCAACGCGGCGAACGCGAGGTAGTAGAGAAGCCCGGTGCTGATGTGCGCGGCGCGAACCCGCGTCCGATCGGTCAGCTCGACTTCGATCTCGAGCTCCGAGCTAGAGCTGGGCTGGGCCCGAACGGTCTTGACGGTCGGAAAGAGCGTGCGAACGTCGTGAAGAATGCGTTCGAAGGCCTCCTCGTGGTCGTTCCTAAGCGCAAAATAGAGACCCGGTAGCCCTTCGCCTCGCGCAGAGAGGTGTGTCCGACCACGAGGCAGGAACCCGCCCGGACTTCGGAGCCCCTCTTCGCTCAACCCGAGGAAGTGAATGCCTGCTAGCGCGCTCCACACCGCGAACGAGCCGACTTTGGGATGCTTGCTGTCGAGGAGCGAGGTTGGGTCGGTGACGAGTCGGGGAGCGGCCTCCGACATCCCTTCCTGGTCAATGCGCTCCTCGCTCGTGACCATCCCATGGGCTCCCATCCCGCCGTGGACGTGCCTCTCGAAGCCGTAGGTTCCAGACGGAGTGTGCGCTCGCAGCGCGACGAACGTGCCTGGCTCGTCGCCGTCCAAACCTGGGTCGAACGGCTCCCATTTCGCTCCGTGTTCGAAGGTCCCCGCCGCGAGCTGCCCCAGCGTTCGAAGCGCTCGGAGAATGGTGCTCTTGCCGCTGTCGTTCGGACCGATGAGCGCGTGGAGGCCACCGAGCTTGACTCGGACCTCGTTCAGGCAGCCGTAGCCGGTCGCGTGCAGCTCGGTAATCATGGCCGCACCAGAGTAACACGACGCGCGCGGGGCGGACGGCGGAGCACTCGAGACCGCCACCACGCACGAAGCTCCCCACGGTGGTGGGCGCTCGCAGTCCTCGCGCGATCTCGGCTATGACTGGAGCATGCGCGCCCGCTCACTGCCTCCCACGATCGTCGCCGCGCTGTGGCTCCTCGCGCTCGCGGGGTGCCCGCCGGCCGAGCCCTCCGCGACTCCACCCTCCACCCCCGAGGCGAAGCCCAGCGTGTGGCCTCCCAAGTGCGCCGAGGGGACGATCTGGCTCTACACCGAGCCGGGCTGCGGTGGTCCGCGTGGCCAGCCGAGCGGCGCGTGCGTCGACGCGCCGCCCTGCGTGGAGGACTTCTGCTCGTGCGACCACACGACGGTGTCCGGCTGCGGCGGCGCGACCGAGGCGTGGGTCTCGCGCGGCGCGTGCGCGCCGAGGTAGCGCCCGCGCTGGCCGCGCGCGCCGCGCCCGCGGTACGCTGGCGCAAGACACCCGACGACACACCACGAGGGAGCGACCGACCATGCGCGACGATATCCTACGGAGGGCGAGCGCGAGCGCGGCCCTCGCGCTGCTCGTGTCGGGCGCGGGCGTGGCGCACGCGGCCACGCCGCGCGACCTCGGGTTCAACGTGCACCAGTCCGCCACCGTCGGGCTCGACGCCACGCGCGACGCCGGCGTGGGCTGGGTGCGCATCGACCTCAACTGGTTCGACGCGCAGCCTCGGAGCGCCGCCGCGTACGACTGGGCCCGCTTCGACGCGCTCATCGACGGCGCCCTCGCGCGGAAGCTCCGCGTGCTCGCGGTCGTGGGCTACACGCCGGCGTGGGCGTCCGAGGCCGATCGGAAGGGCGGCGGCAACGACAACGACGTGCCCAAGGCCGGCACCTACGCGCCCTTCGTGACCGCGGTCGTCGAGCGGTACAAGGCGAAGGTGACCCACTTCGAGCTCTGGAACGAGCCGAACCTCGAGCAGTTCTTCGAGGGCACGCCACGCGACTACCTCGATCGCGTCTTCGTGCCGGGCGCCGACGCGGTCCACGCCGCGTGCCCCGCGTGCAAGGTCGTGGGGCCCGGCCTCGCCTCGATCGGGAGCGAATACGGCGACTGGCTCGACCAGGTGCTCGGGGCCGCGAAGGGCAAGCTCGACATCGTCAGCGGCCACATCTACGCCGGCTTCCCGCTGCCGGGCGGCGGGGGCGCCGGCACGACCTCGGACAGCTTCTTCAACAAGCTCGAGCGCCACCGCGTCGTCGAGCTCGGCGGGGTGAAGGTCTACGAGGGCTCGCTCTCGTTCAAAGAGGTGATGGACAAGCACGGCGTGACCGCGCCCTTCTGGCTCACCGAGACCGGGCGCGAGGCGACCGCCGGCGACGCCGCCCAGGAGGAGGCGCAGCGCGTCTACTACCGCCAGGTGCTCGAGGTGATGCTCACGCGCCCGTGGTGGACCGGCACGATCTTCTACGAGGCCTTCGACGAGCCGCCCGCGCCGTACACGTGGGGTGTCGTGGTGCACGACCCCGCGGCGCCCGGCGGGTACCGCGCGAAGCGTGCGCTCGCGTTCCTGAAGAAGGTGACGAGCTCCCAGCCCGCGTTCGGAGGCACGAAGACCGACTGCGACGACGGGCTCGACAACGACCTCGACGGGCGCGTCGACTTCCCGGCCGACCCCGAGTGCGCGTCGCTCACGGGTGGCTCGGAGGGCGCCGCGCCTCCTCCCGGCACGGGCAACAACGGGGGCCTGCCGCCCGCGCGCGACGCCGGCCCGCCGGAGCCGCCCGAGGAGGCCGAC
>DAORJJ010000331.1:0-7589 GCA_035439005.1 Polyangiaceae bacterium
CTCGCGCTCGCCGTCTGCGCGGTGTGGGCCCCGGGCGCGCCGCTGGAGCGGGCCGCCCACGCCACCGAAACCGTTGATATTTCTAAATTTTCCAGCGGCCGAGCGCTGAAGAGCAACGTCGTCCCGCAGGGGAAGTCCGTTCGCTACGGGCGCGCCGAGATCCTCGTCGCAGCGCCGCTCGAGCTCGTGAGGCGCGAGGTCACGGCCTACAACCGCTACCGCGAGCTCGCTCCCGACAAGTTCAACCGCTCCCGCATCATCGCGAAGGAGAACGGTCAAACCGATGTGTACATGCAGGTGCCCATCCTCGGGGGCATGCTCGTGCTGTGGCAGGTCATGCGCTTCGGCCCGGTCACGCCGGCCGGGCCCGGGGCCGAGCGCATCGAGGGCTCGTACGTGCGCGGCAACCTCAAGACCGCCAACGTCGTCTACACGCTGACCTCGATCGACGCGCGGCGCACCGTCCTGCGCATGGACCTCCTCGTGCTGCCCAACATGACGGCGCCCCAGTCGGTCGTGGACGAGGAGCTCCGCGACGCCGCCGCGACCGCCATCGAGGGCATGCGCGACCGCGCGGAGCGGCAGGCGGCGCCGCCCGCGGCCGTGGCCTCGTCGACCCCCGCGGCGCGCTGAGCGACCGCGGGACGCTCAGGCCGAGGCGCGCAGCCGCGCGCGCCAGTCGGTCGGGAGATCGAGGAAGCCGTCGTTGTAGAGGCTGTCGTAGACCGTGTCGCAGATGATCTCGCACACGTCGCTGAAGATGAGCGGGTCGGCCACGAAGCGGATGGTCTCCGCGCGGAAGTCGACCTGGCTCTCGCGCACGCGCTTGAGCATCTCGTCCTCGGCGAACGGGACGAGCCGCTGGAGGAAGCGACGCTCGAACGTCTGCCGAAACCGCGGGAACGCCTCCGCGGGGATCTTGTACCCCTCGCGCGGCGCCGAGTCGGCCAGGCGCGCCTCCTTCACCACCTCCCACGCGAGCTCGCCGAGCATGGTGGGCAGCTCGCGCGTGAAGAACAGGGTGAGCACCTCGTTCAGGAACTTCACGAGCTTGTTCAGCTCCGGCGTGGTGCGCGAGAGGAACCCGTTGCGGAGCTCCTTGATGTGGTCGATGAGCTCTTCCCGCGCCCGCGCGGCGACCGATTCGCTCGCGTATTCGAAGGCCCCGAGCTGCTTGAGCAGCGCGTCTTGGTTCCTCGTGAAGAGCTGGTAGAGCGCCTGCTCGGAGAAGCGCATGGTCTTCGCCTCGCCGGCGGACCCGCGGATCTTGTCGTGCAGCTCGCTCTCGAAGAACACCCGCGCGAAGCGCTTGCCGACCTCGCCGAGCTTTCGCTCGAACACGGTCGCGAGCTTGCCCTCCCGAAAGAGGCGCACGAGCATCTCCTTCAGCGACTGGATCAGATCGATCTCGAGCTGGCCGCGATCGAGGGGGACCGGCACGCCACCCGGGCGCCGCACGCTCTTTAGACCCTGGAGCTCACGGACGACCTGGGCGGTGATCTCGTCGAGCTCCGGGCTGGTCGCGAGGTCGGCCTTGTAGTGAATGACCTTCGCCTCGAGCTGCTCGTCGCGGAGCGCGAGCGCCATGTCGGCCAGCGACATCTTCGCCTGGGTCGACATGAAGCCGTCCTCCGTCGGGAGCGGCAGCGCCTCGCGGGGCTTCGTGTCCTTGGGGTCCGACATGGCGTCATCATCGCGAATTCGCGGGGTCATGTCCATTCGCCGTCCGCGCCCCCAACACGGGCGCGACGGGGCGCCGGCGAGTGGTACGCTGCGCGGCGATGAGTCCCTCCCCGCTGAAGGTCGCCCTCACCGTCCTGCCGTTCGTGCTCCTCGCGTGCGGGGGCCCCGCGGCGCAGCCGCCCCCTCCGCCGCAGCCGCCCCCCGCGGGGCCCGCTGGCCCGGGCCCGGGCGGCCCCGGCGGCAACCTCTCGATGGCCAACCCCGCCTCGAAGAACTGCGTCGACAAGGGCGGCAAGCTCGAGATCCGCGCCGACGCCCGAGGCAACGAGAGCGGCGTGTGCCTCTTCCCGGACGGCTCCAGCTGCGACGAGTGGGCCTTCATGAACGGCCAGTGCGCGCCCGGGCGCCGCTGAGCGCGCGCGCCGCAGCGCCTCGAAGCCTCCGAAATGACTACAAGTTTCGACCTTACGGGCGGCGCTTGAACGTCACGCCGACGCCCGCGATGCCGAAGCGGAAGGTCTTGTCGCAGGTGGCCCCGGACACGTCCAACATGAAGGTGTCCGAGCCCGCGTCGGCGCCAGCGTCGTCGCTGAACGCGCAGTCGTACGTGAGCTTCAGCTCGCCGCCCGTGACCGTGTAGGTGCCCGACCGGCGCGTGACCGGCCCCTCGCTCGTGCCGGTGAGGTTCAGCTGGCGGGTGCGCGTGAAGCGCGCGCCGTCGAGCACGAGCGTCTCGCGCCAGGTGCCCGCGCTCGCCGTCGCGCGCTCGGCGAGGACCGCGTCGTAGATGCCGGGCGGGATGGCCCCGCCGTTGAACCCGCCGCCGGCGTCGGTGGCCGTGAAGGTCACCGCGGGCGCGCCGAACGTGTACGCGCCGCACGCCCCGCCGCCGTCCATGCCGGGCTTCGCGTAGGTGCAGCCGGAGTCCGGCGGGGGCGCCGCGTCGCTGGGCGGGGCGCCGTCCGTGGGGGGCGTGGTGGAGGTCCCCGTCGGGTTGGGCGGGGTCGTGGCGGTCGTCGTCGAGGTGGGCGTGGTGCCGGCGTCGGCCGTGGTCTCGGGATCGCTGGAGCAGGCCAGGTAGAAGGCCGCGACGAAGGGAAGAGCGGCGAGCGCGGCGAGCGCGCGGAGGCGAATTCTCATCGGGTGAGCATCGCAAGATGTGCCGCGCGGTTCAACCCGTCGGTGCCGACCGCGTTCGCCCGGCGACGAGCGCGGCGGGCCTCGTTCCCCCTTCGACTCGCGCGCGGTTCGCGATAACCTCCACGGGAGGAGGCGTGGGTCATGGCCAAGGGCATCGAGAAGGCGAAGAAAGAGAACAAACCGAAGCTCTCCACCAAGGAGAAACAGCAGAAGAAGAAGGACAAGAAGAGCAAGTAGGCGAGTGAGCGCGACCGCCGAGAGGTGGGTCGCGCGCGCCTCCCGCGCGTGCGTCGCCGCGCGCCGGCGCCCACCGGGTGCCGAGAGAGTCCGCGGCCCGCGGGGCGCGCCGCCAGAGAAATGGCTCAGGGCGCCCTCGCGTGTGCGCGGGCGCCCCGTGCTCTCGTCGGGATTCGCTCAGTCGTTCTTCGCGCCGGCGTTGATCCAGTCGCCGATGGCCTTGATGTCGGCGGCGGGCAGCGGCGTCGTGCCCGGGTTGGGCATGCGGTTGCCGCAGCCGGGGATGGTCGCCGCCCCGGCCGAGACCTTCACGTAGATCTTGCTCTTGGCCGCGTCGCCAGCGACGACGCGCTTGGTGACGCCCGTGCAGGCGTTGGTGACGTTGACGCCGACGAGGTTCGTGTGCGCCTTCGCCTTCGTGTCCATGGCGAGCCCGCCGCTGGGGCCGTTGGCCTTGAGGTGGCAGTTGTTTCCGCACTTCTGCGAGATGATGGTGTTGTAGACCGTCGTGAACGTGGGCGCCGCGGGGCCGCCGTCGGCCGCGTCGGGCGTGCCGGCGTCGGGGACGGCCGAGTCCCCGCCTGCGTCGGCCGGAGGCGGCACGGTGCCGGTGCCGGTGGGCGTGGGCGGCGTCGTGGACGTGCTCGTCGTCGTGGGGGTGGTGGTGGTGGTCGTCGTCGTGGGGGTCGTCCCCGCGTCGGTGGCGACGGGGTCGTCCGAGCACGCCGAGAACACCACGCCGATGGACACGAAGAATACGCCGATGCCTGTCGCGCGAAGAACCATGAGCCTCTCCTCTACTTCCGGGGACCTGTCCCGCGCCCACGCCCGCGCCCCAGGGCGAGCTCGCGCCGAAGGCCTAGAATGGCGATTCCTGCCGCGCGGCGCACGCAAATATTTCGCGCGGTGAACATCGCGAAAAAAAAACGAGACAACCCGCGCGCCGCGAAGTATGAAGCCAGCGCGCTCGCGACGGCTCGCCGCTCGCGTAGCACCTTCCCGGGGTCGTAGCTCAGCTGGGAGAGCGCATCCATGGCATGGATGAGGTCAGGGGTTCGATCCCCCTCGACTCCACAAAAGTTCGCCGCCGCGCAGGCGGCGGTCGGCGTCCCTCCGACGCTCAGACGACCATGTAGCGAAAGAGCTTGTTGTCGGCGCCGAGGCGCAGCGCGAGCGTAAAGACGACGTCGCCGAAGGCGTCGCCCTCCGCGAGCCGCGCGCGGCGGTACGCCGGGTCGGCGAAGAGCCCGTCGAGGGTGTCTTTGCTCTGCGCGGTGCGCTCGAGAAACTCGACGTACCGCGCACGCAGCGTGTCGACCAGCTGCGCCACCTCCGCGTCGCCGACGGCGCCCGCGGAGATGCGCGAGAGGCGCTCCATCGGGGACTCGCGGACGAGCTCGCCGACGTCGGCCGCGCTCACGTGGCCGTGGCGCTTGGAGGCGGCGAGGAGCGCGAGCAGGAACGAGTAGCAGGTCATGCACCGGCTGAAGCGGAGCTTGTAGCTGCGGAGGCGCAGGTCGGCCTTCACGCGGTCCTGCGGCAGCTCGCGGAGGCGCTCGGTGTTCTTCGACTCGTAGTTCAGGAGCAAGATGCGCCAGTAGCGCACGATGTCGTTCACGAGCACGATCGGCAGGTAGTCGCGCGGGTGGTAGTCGGCGTTGCGCCAATACGCGGCGATGACGTCGGAGACCGCCGCGGCGTGCGCCGCCTCCCCCGCGAGCGCGCGGCTCTCGAGCAGGAGCAGCATGCGCGCCGTGAAGGTGTTCTCGGCGTCGTCCTCGGGCTTGCCGATGTTCGCGACCAGGCGCTCGGCGGTGTGCATGCGCAGAAACTCCCCGTCGCGCGACGGCGGCGGGAACCCCGCGTCGCGCAGCGCGCGCACGACGGCCGCCTGGAGCTCGACCGAGTCGAGCGTCGACGCCGGGCGACCCCGCCGGAGCAGGAACACGTCGAGATCGCTGTGGGCCGAGAGCTCGCCTCGCCCGCCGGAGCCGGTGGCATAGACCGTGGTGTGCTCGCCGAGCAGGTCGTCCGCGCGATCGAGGTGCCGCGCGAAGCCCTCGCGGAACGCCGCGAGGCGCGCGTCGGAGGCGGCGCGGCGCACCTGGAAGGCCTCGGCGACCGCGCCGGGTGTGGCGCCCGAGCCGGGCGTCACGCGGCCCCCGGGCGCGAGGCGCCGCGCGCGGCGAAGAGCTTGCCGAGCACCTGGGCCTGCTCGATCGCGTCGTCGAGCGCGCGGTGCGTGTGGGCGCGATCGCCGCGCAGCGCCTCGGGCAGGCCCGCCCGGCCGGCGCGCGCGATGGGGACGCCCAACGTGAGGGCGACCGCGGTCTTCAGGTCGAAGCCTCGAGAGTGCCCGAACGGCGAGCCCCCCCCGTAGACCTCGAAGTAGTACGAGAGGAACGCCCAGTCGAACCCGAGGGGGTACCCCACGAGCACCGGCGTCGCTCCGCTGGCGCGCTCACGCACCCACGCGGCGGCCTCCCGCATGGCCTCGTCCGGCTCGCGTCCCTCGCGGAGCAGGCGCTCGCGCGAGAGCCCCGACACGGCGAGAGCATCGGCGTCGAAGCGCTCGGTCACGGGCCGCAGCTCGAGCTCCAGCGCGCTGTCGAACGAGGCGGGAGGCTCGAAGCGCGCGCCGTCGAAGCGGCCCGCGACGACGAGCGCGAACGAGAGCATCGAGTACGCCCCCGGCACCGGGCCGTCGCTCTCGATGTCCGCGGAGAAGAAGACGTCCACAGGCTGAGGCATGGCGAGGAGTGTGCGCCAAGGCCCAAAAAAAGGACAGCGCGCCCCGGCGAGGCGTCACCGAATACCAAGTCGTTTCAACATCTTCTGCAGGCCGAAGCGCGACACTCCGAGGGCGGTCGCGGCGCGGGTCTGGTTGCCACCGGAGGCCACGAGCGCGGCGCGCACGAGCTCCTCTTCGAGCGCGTCGAGCCGCTGCCGGAGGCTCCGCTCGCCAAGGTCGCCAGCGTGAGGCGAGGCGCCGATCTCGGGCGACAGCTCGGCCACGTCGACGCGCCCGTCCGCGAGGACGATGGCGCGGCGAGCCTCGTTCTCGAGCTGCCGCACGTTGCCCGGCCAGGCGTAGTCGGTGAGCTTCGCGAGCGCCGCTCGGGTGACCTGGGGCGGCGCGCCGCCCGCGTGCTTCTCGAGGAAATGCGCGAAGAGGAGCGGGATGTCGGCCGGGCGCTCGCGCAGCGGGGGCACGCGCAGCGTGACGACGTCGAGCCGGTAGTAGAGGTCCTCGCGGAAAGTGCCGGTGCGCACCATCGCGGCGAGGTCGCGGTGGGTCGCGCCGATGACGCGCACGTCCACGCGTCGCGAGCGCTCGGAGCCGACGGGGCGCACCTCTCCGTCTTGGAGCACGCGCAGGAGCTTCGCCTGCATGCCCGGGGACATCTCGCCGATCTCGTCCAGAAAGAGGGTGCCTTTGTGCGCGAGCTCGAAGAGGCCCACCCGCGTGGCGGAGGCGCCGGTGAACGCGCCCTTCACGTGGCCGAAGAGCGTCGACTCGAGCAGCGACTCCGGAACGCTCGCGCAGTTCTCGCCGACGAAGAGCCGCCCCTTGCGCGCGCCTCGCTCGTGGATCGCGCGGGCCACGAGCTCCTTGCCGGTGCCCGACTCGCCGAACACGAGGACGGGCACGTCGCTCGCCGCGACGCGCACGGCCACACGCAGCATCGCGACGAGCGGCTCGCTCGTGCCGATGATGCCGAGGTCGGAGAGCGGCGAGCTCGCGGCGAGGGTCGCGCGCGCGGCGACGAGCTCGGCCTCGGCCCTCCCGAGCGACCGGGTCGCGCGCTCCGCGGCGCGCGCCTCGCGCCGCACGGCGCGCCGGAGCAGGAGCTTGTCGCGAGCGTCGGAGAGGGCCATCGCGGCCTGCGTGGCGAGGAGCCGCACCCACGCGAGCTCCCGCGGGCCGAAGGCGCCCGTCTTCAGGCGGTCGTCGAGGTACACGACGCCGAGCACGTCGCCGCGCGCGCGCAGCGGCACGGCGAGCACGCTGCGCAGGCGGAGCGCGTGCACCGAGGCGTGCGCGTCGCCATGGCTCGTGAGCGCGTCGAGCGCGATCACCGCTTCTCCGCTCTCGAACGCGCGCTTGGCGAGGCCCATCGACAGCGAGAGCTGCTCGCCCACTAGGTCCCCCCGCGCGAGGTTTCGCGCCGCGCGAGGCACGAGCCGCCCGTTCGGCGCGCGGAGGAGCAGCAGGCCGCGCTCCACCCCGGTCCACAGCACGAGCGCGTCGAGCACTTGGTCGAGCAGGGGGCGCAGGCCGTCGCGCGAGGCGAGCCCCTTCACGATGCCCTCGAGCTGCTCGATCTGGGCGGGCGCGAGATCGGCGCCAGGCACCTCGCTCGGGCGCGCGCGCGCCCAGTGGTCGGTGGGCATCGCGGAGAGCAGCTCGCGAGGACAACGGGCACGGATGCGGGCCGCGAGGCGCGCGAGTCGGGCCGTGAGCAGCCTCGCGGCGTCGCCGTGGCCGAGGTCCTCCGCGAGGGCCAGGCCGGCCCGAAGGGCGAGCC
>DAORJJ010000332.1:0-7562 GCA_035439005.1 Polyangiaceae bacterium
CTCCTCGCCTGCTCGCGCGAGCCAGCTCCGCCCCCGGGTCCGGTCGCGAGCAGCCGGCCACCCGCGCCCCCGACGCCGGCCCCCGCCGCGCCGCTGCTCGAGCTGCGGCTCGAGGGCTCGGCGGCGTTCGTGACGCCGGCGGAGATCGCGCGCTGCGCGAGCGAGCGAGGCGAGGGCAGCGCCCTCTTGCGCTGCACGTTGACCCCGTCCGGCAAGGACAAACTCGCCGAAGTGACGGGCGCCAACGTCGGCAAGGTCATGGAGATGGTCGTCGAGGGGAAGGTGCGGATGCGCCCCAAGATCGAGCAGGCGATCACGGGTGGCCAGCTCACGCTGTGGATGGGGGACGACGCGAAGGCGGTTGCGGACGCCGAGCGCCTCGCGGCGGCGCTCTCGCGGAGGTGACGAGGACCGGGAGCGCGCTCGGATGGTAGGCTCGCGGGGATGACCGACACGCCGCTCATTCGCCAGATCCTCGAGCAGCTGGAGCGCGAGGGCGTCACGCACATCTATGGAGTCCCCGGCGGGCCGCTCACCCCGTTCTTCGAGGCGATGCGCGCGCACGGGCGGATACGCTACGTGATGGCCCGCCACGAGGAGGGCGCGGCGTTCATGGCCAACTCCCACGCGCGCGTCCGAGGCGGGCTCGCGGTGTGCTGCGTGACCTCGGGCCCGGGCGCCACCAACGCGCTCACGGGCGTCGCCGGCGCCTTCGCCGACTCCCTCCCTGTCCTCTACCTCACCGGGCAAGTGGCGACCCGCATGTTCGGGCTCGGCGCCATCCAGGAGAGCACGTGGCACGGCGTGGACGTCGTCGAGATCTTCCGGCCCGTGACGAAGCTGTCGGTCATGGTCGCCGCAGCGGAGACCGGCATGCGCTTCCTCCGCCACGCGATCCGGACGGCGACCAGCGGGCGCACCGGGCCGGTCCACGTGAACATTCCCGCCGATCTGGCGCGGAAGGCGGTGCCGTACGAGGTGCAGGCCCCGGAGGGCTACAGACCCAGAGTCGCGTCGGTGCCCGTCGACGCCGAGCTCGAGCGCGCGGTGAAGCTCCTCCAGGGCGCCGAGCAGCCCACCATCTTCGCGGGGCACGGCGTCGCGCTCGCGCGCGGCGAGGCCGCCCTGCTCCGCCTCGCCGAGCGCGCGGGCGCCGCCGTCGTGACGTCACCGAAGGGCAAGTCCGTATTTCCGGAGGATCACCCGCTGTCGCTGGGCGTGTTCGGGCTCGGCGGGCACGCGCGCGCGGATCGCTACCTCGAGGGAGACGACGTGATCCTGGTGGTCGGCTCGAGCCTCAACGAGTTCGCGTCGAGCGCCTGGAGCGCGCGCCTGCGGGCCGACACCGCCTTCATCCAGATCGACGTGGACGCGGCGGAGATTGGCAAAAACTACCCGGTGGGCGTCGCCCTGCTCGGTGACGCCGGCGCGACCATGGAGCGCCTCGCCGCGCGCCTCGAGCCGCCGACCGATCGCCGCGTGTTCGAGCGGCTCGAGGGCATCGCGCGCGAGGTGCCTCGCCATGAGCAGGAGGGCGAGCTCACGTCGGACGCCGCGCCGCTCTCCCCTCCCCGCCTCGTCGCCGAGCTGCGCGCCGCCATGCCCGCGGACGGGATGCTCTTCGTGGACACCGGCAACGTGAGCCTCTGGGCGGGGCACTATTTCGAGGCGCGCGGGCCCGGGACCTATTTCATCGACATGGGCGTGGCCGCGATGGGGAGCGCCGTCGCGGGGGTCGTCGGTGGCGCGCTCGCGGCGCCGGGGCGCGTCGCCGTGGCCCTGACGGGGGACGCGGCGTTCGCGATGCACGGCTTCGAGGTGCACGTCGCCGCGGAGCTTGGACTGCGGGCGATCTGGGTGGTCCTCGACAACGCGGGGCACGGCATGATCCAGCAGGGCGAGCGCCTCGCGTTCGGGGACGATCTCGGGTTTTACGCGTTCAAGCACCGCATCGACGCGGCGATGGTGGCGCGAGGCCTCGGCGCGCGCGGCGTCTCGGTCGAGAGCGTCGACGAGCTCCGGCAGGCCCTCTCCGACGCGATCGCCGCGGACGGGCCCACCGTCATCAACGCGCGGATCGATCCGTCGATCGTCGCGCCCACGCTCGGCCGCCGCGCGCGGTCGGTCGCCGAGTTCTTCGGCCGCGCGGGGTCGGTCGGTGGGCCCGCGGGGGCCGCGTGAGCGGGCGCGAGATCGGCATCCTCGGCTTCGCCCACGCGGTGCCGGACACGGTGCGGCGCAACGACGATCCGCTCTTCGCCGGGGAGCGCGTGCTCACCGGCGCCGAAGAGCTCTTCTCCGGGTACCGCGAGCGGCGGGTCCTCCAGCCGGGCGAGCGCCTCGAGGAGCTCGCCGAGCGGGCGGCCCGGGGCGCGCTCGCCGACGCGGGCGTGGAGCCGGGCGCGATCGATCGCCTCTACGGCGCCGTGAGCCCGTCGACGCACCTCGTCCCGAGCGGGCTCTTCGCCGTCCATCACGCGCTCGGGCTCCGCTGCGACGCGGCCGTGATCCCGATCCACTCGGACTTCACCAACGTGGACGTCGCGCTCACGGCGGCGTGGGAGGCCGTCGCCGCGGGGCGCTGCGAGCGCGCGCTCGTCGTCGTGGCCGCGGGCTGGAGCCGCCTCGTGGACTACTCCGATCCGGGCGCGCTCGGCATCGGCGACGGCGCGGGCGCGCTCGTGGTCGGTCGCGGGGGCCCGCTCCGCTTCGTCGACGAGGTGACCGAGACGCACAGCGCCTGGCGCGACGCGATGACCTTGAGGGTCCGCGCGCCCCGCGCAGGCGGCGACGTTCGCCCCGTGTTCGTGTTCGAGGGCGAGGGCTCGAGCGCGTTCCGTGCCCTCTCCGTGGAGGTCCCCGCGCGCCTCTTTCGCACGCTCCTCGAGCGCAATCGACTCGACTCCTCCGAGGTGGCCCTGATTGCCCATCAAGCGAGCCAGCCCTTGCTCGACGCGTGGCAGCGCGAGCTCCGCCCGGCCGAGCTCCCCACGGTGATGGAGACCTATGGCAACGCGACGCTCGCCACGACGACGATCACCCTGTCGACCCACCGCCACGCGATTCAGAGCCCGTACATCGTGCTGTTGACCCTCGGGTGCGGGCAGAACTTCTCGGCGCTGCTGCTCGCCCGCGCGCCCGCGTAGGGCGGGCGCGGAGCGAAGCGGACACGGCTCATTCATTCCTCTTGGACAGGCCCCGCAGCGAGGAGCTTCGCCAGCGCACTTCCATCGTTGGTGGCGAGGACGGCATCCATCGCCTTCACCTTGCCCAAGGCCGCGTCGACATCGAAGCTGACGTCGTCGAGGACGGCGAGCGCCTCGTTGTGCAGCGCATAGGCCAGGTGCGCGGCGGCTCGCACCTCCGTCGGGCTCCCGCAGTCGGAGCCCAGGTGGCCAGAGAGGAGAAGTCGTACCTGGTAAAGCGCGTGCGCGATCAGCTTCGCTTCGCGGGTGTTTTCGTGCATGTGCTGACCTCTGCGCGCTATCAAAGCTAGCTGACACCCACGCTCGACCCGCCGTCTTCGTCCCCACGCTCGTGCGGATTCCTGAGGCAGGAGACAAGCGAGGCTGTCGTCCCCGAAATTAGCGGAGGAAGCCCGCGATCCACTTGTCGATTTCGCTGTTCATGACCGTGCCCGAGAAGCCTCCCGCGGCCGCCCCGGCGGTGTCGCCGCAGCGGCCGGTCGCTCGAAATGTGCGCCTCCCGAGCACGCGCCCGCTGCGCCGGTCGTAGAGGGTGGCCGCGGTGTCCGTGAGGGTGAGCGACAGCGTCTGCGTCTTTCCGGTCGTGCGCTGGGTGTAGGTCCCGCAGCTCGAGGTGCGGGTCCCGGCGGCGGCGCGGAACGCGACCAGGTCGATCTCGCGCGCCACGACCGCGTCGCCGGAGAGGTGCCAGCCGCGACCCTCGATCAGCGCGGCCCCGTGCCGGGAGCCCCTCGCGTCGCGCGGCCCGAGCGACACCGGCCCCGACTTCACCGAGGCGAAGCGATCGCGCACCTGCTGCTCGAAGCCGCTCGCCTCGAACGTGGCGGTGAAGGGCTTCTGGCCCGGCAGCGCGACCGAGAGCGGCAACGGGATCCGCAGCGGCTTCTCGGTGTCGAGCGCCGCCGGGAGGGCCACGAGGCGATCGCTCAGGTCGACGGAGAGGGTGAGCGGCGCCGAGTCGGCGCTCGCTGACGCGGTCGCCAGCGTGATCCGCGTCCCCTTCGGGCAGCCGGTGGCCGTGAGGGTGCCCGCGGTCACGTGCCCCGTGCAGGTCCCCGGCACGACGTCGAACGAGCCGCGCAGTGCGTGGATCCCCGGCTCCCGCGCGATGGGGAGATCCGCGAGCGTGGCCCGCTGCACCTTGCCCCGGTCCGAGCGCATGGCCTCGAGCTGGAGCGCGCCACGCACGTCTTGGAAGGGCAGCTCGAGCTTCCCTTTGCCCTTGGCGTCGGTGAGCGTGTCGAGGCTCGTCTTGCCCTCGAACGTCGAGACGCCCGTGAGCGTGACCGTCGTGCTCGGCGTCGACTCGATCGCGATGGTCACGATCTCGCTCGGCTCGGGGGCCGCGTACGGCGAGTACTTGTAGGCGGCCACCGTCGCGCTCGAGGCCGTCGCCTTCAGGAAGACGGGCTTCTTGCGGCAGCCGGTGGCGACCACGAGCGCGAGCGCGCCGACCAGCACATGGGAGACGCGCATAGGCCCGCACTGTGTCACGGTGCCGCGGCCCGCGCGCTGAACAGTCGCGAGGCCCCTCCCGCGCGCGCGATTTTAGCGCCTTTGCGCGGCATGCCGATGGCCGAGCGGTGTGTCATGATGGCCTCAGTCGGATGACGATGCGGTCGCAACACACACGTCGGGAGTTCCTCGGCCTTGGCCTGGGGGCCCTCGCGGTCGGGGCCACGGGGGTGTGCGGCACGGCGGCCGCGGCCGCGCCGGTGTTCGCGCTCGAGGACCAGTTCGAGCGCAAGCACACGCAGCTCACGGTGTTCGCGCGCACCCCGGTCGTGCTCGTCGGGGGCGACAAGCGCGCGACCGGCGAGCGGATCGGCGAGTGGTTCGCGCGGCTCGGCGCGGGGCTCGCGCTCTATGGCATCGCCGACCTCGACAGCGTCCCGTTCTTCGTCCCGCGCGGGGCGATCCGGAGCAACCTGCGCGAGGTGGCGCGGCGCCCGGTGCTCCTCGACTGGAAGGGGCAGGTGTACCGCCCGCTCCTTGGGTTCCCCGCGGGCCAAGAGGTCGTCGTGCAGGTCCACGGCGCGGACGGGCGCTTGATCGCGCGCACCGTGGGGCCGGTCACGCCCGCCGGCATCGCGGCGGTTCGCCGCGCAGCGGGCGTCCTCTAGCGCTGCGTCGACGACGGCTACAGCGCGAGCTGGAAGAACAGCGAAGGCTGGACGAGCGAAGGCTCGGTCGCCGTCGCCGGGTAGAGGTCGAAGGCGGCGAGGAAGCCGAGGGAGGCCAAGTGCGCGTCGAGCGCGAGGCGCGCGCCGGCCCGCACGCTCGGGCCGAGGCGCACCGGGACGCCGAGCCCCGCGCCGAGGGACGGGATCGCCGTGACCATGGGCAGCGCCGCGTGCGCCGCGACGATCGCGTAGTGCGCGGACTTCGCGTCGGTCTCGTAGACCAACGAGCCAAAGAGCCACGACCGCGCCGCGAGCTCCCCGCCGACGCGGAGGCGCAGCCCGGACGCGGCGCCCGTGCTCCCTCCGATGCCGGCGAGCAGCCCGCCCAGTATCACCGGCGGCGCGGGGGAAACGAGCTCGGCCGAGAGCTCCGTCGGGAGGGTCTCCGAGGTGAACGTCGCGCCGTACCGGCCCTCGCCCGAGGCCGTGAGCGGGCTCGACACGAGGTACCGCCTCGGCACCGCGAGCGCGAGCCGCACCGGCGCAGGCGCGCTCGCGCGCGCCCACGTGCGCAGGGCGCCGATCGCGAAGCGGAGCGAGAACGTCTTGACGGGTTG
This sequence comes from Polyangiaceae bacterium, assembly GCA_035439005.1. Classification (GTDB taxonomy): domain Bacteria; phylum Myxococcota_A; class Polyangia; order Polyangiales; family Polyangiaceae; genus JAAFHV01. The sequence continues at coordinate 5,947 of DAORJJ010000332.1, forward strand.
GTGGTTCGCGAAGACGACGTGGCGCGCTGTGTTCGCGGGGAGGGCGAACATCGGGAAGGAGCGCGAGTTCGAGACGGTGAACGTGCTGCGCACGACGAGCGTGCGTGTCGCGCCCGCGGGCACGCTGGCCTCGCCGGCGGCGCCGACGCGATCGCGCCGCTGGCGGTCCCGTGGCGCGCGCGGGAGCGGCTGCCCGTCGAGGGTCGCGTCACCCGGGCCCTCGGGACCGAGCCGGATCGCCTGGCGCACCTCCGCGGCGGTGGGGTTGTGGAGGCGCGTCGTCGTGACGAGCGTGCACCGCAGGTAGTTGCCGGGCTCCTCGCAGGTGACCTCGAGCGCCGCCTCGACGAGCTCGAGCGCGGTCGCGGCCTCGCCAGCCCTCGACGGCCCGGCGACCATCCCCGGCGGCGGCGGGGCGGGGACGGCGCGCGCGTCGGGAGCGCACAGCAGCGCGCCGGCGAGCGCGGCGAGCGGAAGCGGGCGCGTGAGCGGCGTGGGTCCTCCCATGACTCCCTACGCTACACGCGACCCGCGACCCGCGACGCTCTCGTGCTCCGAGGCCCGGGCGTCGGGCGGATCGTCACTGCCAGCAGAGGCCGCCGCCACGCTCCCTCTTCCGTTCCCGCTCCCCTCATCGAAGCCTAGCCTCCCCAGAACCCCCTCCCCAGGGCGGGCTCCCGAAACGCCATTGGAGACCACGCCGTGGGTGCGAGGGTAGAGGGCGCTTGGCCGAATGAGGTCGAGTTCATCGTCGGCGCCCGAGAGCGCGCAGCGCGGGACATCCGAGCCTCGAGGATCCCGCCGCGTTCGGTTTCTAGAGAGAGGCGCTGCCCTCCACGCGACGGCGCTCCCGTCGCGCCGGCGACTCCCGTCAGCGCCGGAACATGTGGCACCCCGAGCAGACCTGCGCTTCGGGCTGGTGGGCGCGGCGATCGAGGTGACACGAGGTGGTGCACGCGGCGCGCTCGGCCCGCGGCGGCGCATGCGCGACGTGGCAGGACGCGCAGCGCGCGGCGTGCGCGCCGACCGAGTGGAGGCCCGGGAGTCGGGCGGGCGCGTGGCAGCTCGCGCACGCCGGAGGGGCCGCGACGCCCTTTGGCCCATGGGCCCGGTGGCAGGTCGCGCAGCCGCCCGGGAGCCCGCCATGGAGCGCCGTGGCCTTCGCGGCGTGGCAGGTCGCGCACGTCGCGCCCGCGCCGCCGGTCCCCGCGCTCGCGCTCGCGCCGAGGACCTTGGCGAGGGAGCCGGAGTGCGCGTCGTGGCAGGCGACGCAGCGCGCGTGCCCCGCGGGGGCGGTCTTCGCCTCGGCCGCGTGGCACGAGGTGCAGGCGGGCTTTGCGACCGGCGTGTGCGCCGCGCCGTGGCACCCGGCGCACGTCGCGTGGCCCGCGCGCGCACCCTTCGCCTCGGCGGCGTGGCAGCGGCCGCAGAGGGCGGCCCCCGCCGCGGCCCCGGAGAGCGCGAACGTGTGCGGCGTGTGGCAGCGCGCACAGGTCGGGCCGCTCGGCCCGGGGACGTGGAGCGCTTGGTCGTCGCGCGCCTTCGTGTGGCACGACGAGCAGGCGGCCGCGACCTTCGGGGTCTTCGGGTGCGCGGCGTGGCAGCCCGTGCACCCG
>DAORJJ010000333.1:0-7554 GCA_035439005.1 Polyangiaceae bacterium
AGCCAGCGGGAGGCGAGGGCGACGAGCAGCTCGGGCCGCGACTTTCCCAGGTCGTTGAGGTGGTTCGCCACGCTCCGCCGCACGAGCGGCGCGGGGTCGTCCTTGAGGCGCTCGAGGAGGGGCGTGAGCCGCTCGGGGTGCTCGTCGAGGAAGCGCACGCGCTTCGCCCACGGGAGGCGCGGGCGCGTGCCCTCGGACACGAGGCGACGCACGTGCGGGCTCGGGTCGGAGGTCCACTCGGCGAGCACCGCGAGCGTCCGCTCGGGGTCGCGCTCGAGGAACGCGCGCAGGCTGAACTCCGCCGTGAACCGCTTCGTGAGCTCGCGCTGCGCGTGCATCGAGGGCTCGAACGCCTCCGTGCCGTGCTCGGCGACGAAGAGGACGTGGGGCAGGTAGAAGAACGGCGCCATCCCCGCGCCGAGCAGCTCGTCGGTCGCGTGCTCGGGCCCGAGCGACGCGAGCAGCACCGCGAGGGCGTCCTCGTAGCGAGGCGGCAGGTGCTTGGCCATCGACGCGGAGATGAGGTGGGCGCGGTCGAGGAGGCCGAGCGCGTCGAGGCCTCGCGTGGCGTCGCGCACGAACGCGCGCACGGGGAACGCGGGGTGCACGCGCGCGAGGGTCGCGCCGAGCTCGCGCGCGAGCGCGGGTGAGAAGAAGTCCTTGAGCGGCTCGGCCACGATCTCTCCCAGGGTGGGCGCGCGGGCGCCTCACGAGAGTCTAGCCGAGCCCGCGGGGCCGGCGCGCGTCGAGGGCGTCGTGCGGCTGAGGTTCCCCCGTGACAAGCGCAGGGCGGTCGTGTCTCCTTCCCCTCGGGAGGACACCCAACATGAGAGCGAGCGCGAGTGGCCCGTGGACGGTGGTGGGCGTGATGGGGGCGATGGTGGCGGCGATGGCGCTGACGGCGTGCGACAAGAAGGGCGAGGCGACGGCGGATCCGCCGAGCGAAGCGGCGGCGGAGAGCGCGCAGGCGACCCACACGACGGCGCCCACGCCTTCCGGGGTCACCGCCCCGGTGGGCTCGGGGGCGAGCGCGGACCCGACGGAGCCGGTCGCGGCCACGGCCGACGAGAGCCGCCCGACCGACATCGGCAGCTACACGCCCATCGTGGCCAACCCGTCGATGACGTCGAAGCTCCCCTGCCCGCCCGGCACGAAGCAGGTCAGCGGCGACAACGTCATCGAGTGCCGCTCGGCGGGCGCGGCGGGCAAATCGCTGTCAAAGCGACAAGGTCCCGCGATCTGGTTTCACAAGAACGGCAAGGTCCACCGCAGCGGCTCCTACGAGCAGCACGAGTGGTCGGGGCGGTGGTGGGACTTCGACGAGGAGGGGCGCCCGACGAGCAGCACGGCCTACCGCGACGGGCGCGAGGAGGGGCTCCAGGTCACGTTCCACCCGAACGGAAAGCGCAAGTCCGAGACTCCGTACAAGGAGGGCAAGATGAGCGGCACCTCCAAGGTGTGGACCGAAGAGGGCGAGCTCATGGGGCTCACGGTCTACGCCGACGGCAAGGTCACGAGCTCGAAGACCTTCAAGTACAAGCTGAAGCCCGCGTCCGCGGACGAGCTCAAGAAGATGAACGAGGAGCTCCAGAAGCTCCTCGAAGAGCAGCGCAAGGAGATGGAGAAGCTCAAGTAGCGCAGGGCGCTCCGGCCAACAGCGACGAGCCCGGGCTAGTGCGCAGCCGCAGCGGACGACGCCGCGTCCCAGCAGTTGCCGGGCTGGTCGTCGATGCGGACCCAGTGCCGTGCCTCCGCCATGACGCCGCCGTGCGCGCCCGTGAACGCCCACCCTCCGTCTCCGTCGTGGAACTCGGCCATGCGGTAGGCGGGGCCGAGGTCGTGGGCGCACACCGCGTCCGCGGCGGCGCGCGAGGTGAGCGCGCGCCCGACCACCGGAGCGCTCGAGGCGAGCTCGCCATGCACCCACCCGTTGTAGAAGCTCGAGGTGAAGCCGGGCGGCGCCGGGCGGGCGTCCCTCTTGATGCAGAGGATGGGCAGCGCGTGGTCGCAGCGGGTGTCGCCTGCGTACGGGTTGCACGAGCCGGCGTGGGGGTTCTCGACCCCCTTGGGCGCGCCGTGGCAGCTCATGGCGATCGTCCCCGGAGGGGTCTCCCCGAGCGCCTGGCCGAAGGTGAGGCCGAAGGCGTTCGTGGGCTGCGCGAGGCCGAGCGAGGCCGAGCGGCTGTCGAGCTCGTCGCCGCCGCCGCACGCTGTGACGGTGAGCGAGAGGAGCGCGACCAGCGTGACGCCGGCGAGGGGGCGGGTGGGCATGCCCCGGAAATGCAGCAGGCGTGCCGCGTCAATTTGTGCTAAAAAGTGCGCCTCCGCCCAGCCCAAGCGACACGATCTGGCACGCCGCGACCGACACACCTGCCAGGCCCGAGCGGTTCGACATGCGAACCTGGAATTGCGAGCTGCAGCTCGCCTACTCCCCGAGGGACGCCGCGCGCAGCTCCGCCGAGGGCTCCTCCTCGTCGGCGGGCTCGACCGGGACGGGCGCCCCGAAGGCGAGGTAGAGCGGCGGCACGAGCAGGAGGTTGAGCAGCGTCGACGTGACGAGCCCGCCGAGGATGACGACCGCCATCGGATACTCGATCTCGCTCCCGGGCTTCGCGCCGGAGACGATGAGCGGCACGAGGGCGAGGCCCGTCGCGAGGGCGGTCATGGCGATGGGCACGACGCGCTCCACGGCGCCGCGCAGGATGAGCTCCTCGCCGAACGCGAGGCCCTCCTCCCGCTCGAGGTGCCGGAAGTGGCTCACCATCATGATGCCGTTGCGCGCGGCGATCCCGAGCACGGTCACGAAGCCCACGAGCGAGCCGAGCGACACCACCCCGCCGGTGACGACGACGGCCGCCACGCCGCCCACGAGCGCGAACGGGAGCGTCGCGACGAGGAACACCATGACGCGCGCCGAGCGGAAATCGCCATAGAGGACGAGCCCAATGCCGACGACCGACAGGAGCGAGAGGAGGAGCAGCCGGGTCCGCGCGGCCGTGCGCGACGCGTACTCGCCCAGGATCTCGGCGTGGTGCCCTGCGGGGAACGGCACATCGTCCACGGCGCGCCGGAGATCCGCGACCACCGCGCCGAGGTCTCTCCCCGACGCGTCGCACGTGACGTCGATGCGTCGTGACGCCGCCTCGCGCTGCACGACGTTCGGCGCAGGCACGAAGTCGACCGACGCGAGATCGGCGAGCCGCACGTCCGGCGGGAGGGCCGCGGACGGGGGCGCGCCCGCCGGGGACACGGGAATCCGGAGGTCGCGCACGGCGGAGACGTCGCCGCGGAGCGTGGCGTCGCCCCACACGACGACGTCGATCACCTGGTCGTTGCGCGTGATCTCGCCCACGCGCGTGCCCTGGAGCAGCGTGGCGACGGCGCGGCGGACGTCGCCCGGCGTGAGCCCGAAGCGCGCGAGCGCCTCGGGGTCCAGCGTGAGCTCGAGCTGCGGGACGAGCACCTGCGGCTCGACCTTGAGGTTCGTCACGCCCTTCACGGAGGACACGGCCTTGCCAACCGCGGCCGCGCGCTCGCGGAGCGTGGCGAGATCCGAGCCGTAGATCCGGACGACGATCGAGCCGCTCGCGCCCGTGAGGACCTCTTTCATGCGCTCTTGCAGGTAGGTCTGCACGTCGCGGTAGAGGCCGGGGTAGCCCTCTACCACCGCGCGGATCTTCGCGACGGACGCGTCGTAGTCGGCCTTGTCGTCGAGGCTTATCCAGAGCTCGGCGAAGTTCTGCCCGACGACCTCGTCGGCGACCTCGGCGCGCCCGATGTGCGCGCCGAAGTTGCGGACCCCCGGGATGGCCCGGAGCTCGCCAGAGACACGCGCGGTGATCCGGTCCATCTCCGCGACCGACGTGCCGGGCTTGCCGATCCAGTGCATGAGGAAGTCGGTCTCGTGAAACTCGGGGAGGAAGGCCTCTCCGAGGAATGGCACGGCGGCGGCGGCGCCCGCGAGCGCGACCACGAAGGCGACCCCCGCCATCCTGCCGCGGCGGACCAAACGCCGCACGAGGGGCGCATACGCGCGCTGGAGGAGACGCGAGAGCGGCCCCCGCCCGTGACCTCGCGCGGCGCCCGGCAAGAGCACGAGCGACAGCGCGGGCGTCACCACGAGCGCGACCACCAGAGAGGCCCCGACCGCCAGCACGTACGCGAGCGCGAGCGGGCGGAAGAAGGCCCCCGAGAGCCCGTCGAGGAAGTACACCGGGACGAACACGAGCACGACCACGAGCGTCGCGTAGACGACCGCGCTCCGCACCTCGAGCGACGCGTCGAGCACGACCCCGAGCGCGCGCCGAGGCCGCGCGAGGGCGGCGTTGAGCGCGAGCCTCCGCTCGATGTTCTCGACGTCGATGATGGCGTCGTCGACCACCTCGCCGAGCGCGATGACGAGCCCCGCCACGGTCATCGTGTCGAGCGTGACGCCGCTCCAGGCGAGCGTCGCGGCGGCGGCGACGAGCGACAGCGGGATCGCCACGACGCTGATGAGCGCGGTGCGCCAGTTGTAGAGAAAGAAGAACAAGATCGCGACGACCAGCGCGCAGCCAATGGCGACCGCATGCCCGAGGTTCGACAGCGCGCGCTCGATGAACGTCGCGGGCCGAAAGATGGTCGGATCGACCTTGACGCCCTCGAGCGCGGGCCCGAGCAGGGCCAAAGTGCGCTCCACGTCGCGCGTCACCTCGAGGGTGTTCCCCCAGGGCTGCTTCTCGACGATGAGCAAGAGGCCCGGGGCGCCGTCGATGATCGCGTCGCCGATCGGCGCCGGCCAGCCCTCCACGATGGTCGCGACGTCGGCGAGGCGAACGCTCGCGCCCCCGGGCCGGCTCGCGACCACCGTCGCGCCGAGCGCCTCCTTCGTGCCGGCGAAGGCCGCGTGCACGACGGCGAAGCGCTGGTTCGGCGTGTCCACGTAGCCCGCGGGGGCCGGCGCGCTCGCGTCGGCGGCGACCTTGAGCACCTGATCGAGGCGCACGCCGCGCGCCTGCAGGGCGTCGGGGTTCACGAGGACCTGGAGCTGCCGGCTCCGCTGGCCCCAGATGGCCACGTTCGCGACGCCGGGCACCGCCATGAGGCGCGGGCGGATGGTGAAGCGCGCGAGGTCCGAGAGCTCGAGCTGCGAGCGGGTGGTCGACGACACGCCGATCTTCAAGACGCGGCTCGTCGACGAGAGCGGCGCGAGCATGACCGGCGCCTTCGCGCTCATGGGGAGCTGCCCGCCGAGCCCCCCGAGGCGCTCCTGCACGAGCTGGCGCGCGTGGAGAAGATCGGTCCCCTCCGCGAAGACGAGCGTGACCGACGAGAGCCCGAGCACCGACTTCGAGCGCAGCGCCGAGAGGAACGCGACGCCGTGCACGGCGCGCTCGATGGGCGTGGTGACGAGCGTCTCGACCTCGACCGCGGAGAGCCCCGGCGCCTCGGTCTGGATCTCGACGCGCGGTGGGGAGAACTCGGGGAACACGTCCACGTGAGCGCCGGTCGCCGCGCGCCCCCCGACGACGAGGAAGAGCGCCGCGGCGAGCAGCACCACGAACCGCAGACGCAGGCACGCCGCGACGAGGGCGCGCACTACTTCCCCACCCCGAGCTCGGCGCCGAAGAGCTCCACGGCGCCCGTGGTGACGATCCGCGCGCCCTCCCCGAGGCCGCGCGAGATCCGCGCGCCCTCCGGGCCCACGCTCGCCACCTCCACCCGCCGCCGCTCGTACGCGCGCTCGCCGACCGACGCGTAGACCCAGGCCGCGCCGGAGACGTCGCGCACGATCGCGCTGTCCGGGACATGGAGGGCGCGCTCCTCCGCGCCGTGCGCGGCGTAGGGGAGCGTCACGGCGACGCGCTCACCGGGGCGAAATTCGGCGTCCTTCGGGAGCGCGTAGTAGAGGTCGTAGCTCGCCGTGGCCGGATCGGCGGTGGGCGGGCCCGCGATGGGCAGGGCCTCGGGATCCGACGCGCTCGGCGGCGCGGTGAGGGGGCGGACGCGCACCCCGGCGTCGCGGCGGATCGAGCGCAGATCGCCGACGAAGACGTTGACCCGGAGCCACAGCGCGCCGGTGCCGACGAGCTCGACGAGCGGCGCGCCCGCGGGCACCATGCTCGCCGGCAGCGCGCTCACCGCGCGGACGACGCCGTCCTCGGGGGCCCGCAGCGTCACCGTCACGTCGGCGTCGAGCGGCGCGCTCGCGAGGATGGCGACGCGGCTCTTCGCGGCGTCGAGGTCGGCCTTCGCGGTGTCGCGCTCGACCTTCGCCTCCTCGACCGCCCGGGCCGAGCCCGCGCCGTCCTTCAGCAGGGTCTCGGCGCGCGCGAGGCGGAGCTCCATCGCCTCGAGCCTCGAGGCCGCGATGGCGACCGCGCGGCCGGCGGTCGCGGTGAGATCACGGTCGGCCATGGCGACGGGCGTGAGCCGGAGCAGCGGATCCCCGCGGCGCACCGCCTGGCCCACGGCGAGCGGCGCGCCCGCGGCCTGTGCGAGCCTCCCCGCCACCGGCGCGACGAGCAGGATCGAGCGGCCCGACGACGGGAGCACGTCGCCGCCGACGGTGCGCGAGCGCGACGCGGGCCGCAGCGCGGCCTCGCCGACGACGAGCCCGATGCGCTGCTCGGCCTCTGCCGTCAACGTCACGCGCCCAAGCTCGCCCTCGGGCCTCTTGCCCGTGACGACCGCCGGCGGCGAGGCCTTCGCGGGCCCCTTCCCTTTGCACGCGGCGAGCGCGCACGCGGCGAGCGCGCAGAGGACGACGAGGGCGCGCGCCGCGCGTTCAGCCCGACGCATGGATCCTCCAGCCCACCGCGCGATCGAGGCGCGCGCGGGCGCGCAGCACGTCGAGCCCGAGCTCGAGCTCGCGCAGCCGCGCGTCGACGAGGCGGCGCGTCGCCTCGAGGACGACGAGGGTGGACTCGGCGCCCGACTCGTACGCGCGCAGCGCGGTGGCGACGTTGCGCTCCTGCAGCGGGACGAGCTCGCGTGACCACGGCTCCCTCGAGGCGAGCGCCATCATGAGCTCCTCCCGCGCGACGCGGACGTCGGTGAGCACCTGCTGGCGCACGGCGAGGTACGACCACGACGCCCGCTCGAGCTCCGCCTCGGCGCGCCCGCGCCCGCCGGGGTTCTGGTTGAAGATCGGCGCGTCACCGCCCACGCCAGGCGGCCACACGATCGGAGCCCCGCCCCCCGCGCCGGTCGGCTTCCCGTCGAGGCGCGCGAAGAGCTGCACGATGCGCGCGCGCTCGAGCCCCACGCGCTCCCCGGCCGCCTCGATCGCGAGCTCCGCCGCGCGGAGATCGGGCCGTGACGCCAGCGCCACGCGCTCGAGCTCCGCAGGATCGCGGGGGAGCTCGAGGGCGAGCGCGTCGGGCTCGGGCCCGCGCACGTCCACGCCCGCCCCGAGGGGGCTCGCCCCGAGGCCGAGGAGCTGCCGGAGCCGCGCGCGCGCGACGGTCTCCTCGCGGGCGCTCCGACCCGCGAGCTCCGCGGCGGCGAGCGCCTCGCCGCGGACGAGGTCGGACTCGAGCCGGCTCGCGTCGCCGCTCTGGAACCGCGACGCCG
>DAORJJ010000334.1:0-7543 GCA_035439005.1 Polyangiaceae bacterium
CCCAGCGCCGCGGCGCCGCTCGCGCCGAGCGCGGCCCCGAGCGAGCCCGCGCCGAGCGCGACGCTCCCCGCGAGCTGCGCGCCCTCCGCCACGCCGTGCGTACCCGACGCGGGCTTCGTGAAGCGCCTGTGCGACGGGGCGTTCCCGGACGTGGGCCTCGCGCTCTTCGCGAAGGGGACGCCGTGGAAGCGCCTGGCGATGCGCGGCGACGTGGACGGCTGGAACGCCGACGGCGGCGCGAGCCCGAAGGCCCGCCTGCTCTTCGACGAGGAGGTGCTGGTGCTGCGTCGCCGCGCCGCCGCCACGAGCGGCGTGGTGGTGGGCAGCGGCGGTGGGTACCTCGTGATGCGCTGGGACGGGCACTGCTACACGCTCGACGACGGCGAGGTCACCGAGAAGGTCCCGCCGAGGCCGAAGGCCGCGCCCTTGCCGTTTCGCTTCTACTCCGACGCGACCAAGGCCGCGCTGCTGAAGAGCCCGAAGGTGCTGGCGGCCTACCAGCTCCGTGGCCGCGAGTGCAAGGGGGCCATCAGCGGCGCCGTGACCCGCGCCTGCGAGCGGGCGGACGACGCCCTCTCCGCGGCGGTCGTCGCCGAGGTGCGGGGCGGCCTCGCCGTGCCCGCGCCCGAGCGCCTGCCGTGAGGCGCGCTCAGCGCTTGCCGGTGAGCGCGTCGAGCAGCGCGCGGTCGCCCTGGACCGCCGTGCGTTGCATGTAGAATGAGAGGCCTCGGCGCCCGCCGAGCTCCTCGCCGCCGCCGGCGCGACCGGGGCCGCCGTGGAGGAGGTGCGGCATCACGAGGCCGGGGGCGATCGCCTGCGAGGCGACCTTGCTCGAGCCGATCACCACGCGCCCGTTGAAGGCCGCGGAGCCGATCACGGCCGCGGCGAGGAAGCGCGGGTCGTCGGAGTAGACGCTGGTGACGAGCCCGCCGCCGCCCGCGGCGACGAGGCGCGCGGCGTCCTCGCCCGTGCCGTCGTAGGGCATGACGGTCGCGCAGGGGCCGAAGACCTCGTGGGAGTGGACGACGTCCGCCGCGCTCGGCTGCTCGTGCACGAAGAGGAGCGGGCTCATGAAGAAGCCCTTGTCGCCGTCGCGGCCGAGGGCGGCCACCCGGTCGGGATCGCCGAAGACGAGCTTCGCGGCGGCCTGGATGCGCTTGGCGCCTTCGCGGACGTCGCGCAGCTGGCTCCGCGTGGCGAGGGGCCCCATGGTCACGTCGTCGTGGCTGGGGACGCCGACCTTGATCGCGCGGAGCCGCTCGGCGAGCAGATCGGCGATCTCGGCGAGGCGCTCGCGGGGGACGTACACGCGGCGGATGGCGGTGCACTTCTGCCCGGTCTTCTGCTGGATGTCGCGCGCGACGTCGGCCGTGAAGAGGTTCTCGAGATCGGAGCCGAGCTCGACGTCGGGGCCGAGGACGGCGGCGTTCAGGCTGTCGGCCTCGACGTTGAGGCGCACGCCGCGCTCGACCACCGAGGCCTCGGCGCGGAGCGTGCGCGCCGTGCTGCTGCCGCCCGTGAACGCGAGCACGTCTTGGGCTCCGAGGTGCGACGTGAGCGCGCCCGCGCCGCCCGCGAGGAGGGAGAACGCGCCCGCGGGGAGCGCGCCCGACTCGACGAGCAGCTCGCTGATGCGGTGGGCGACCAGGGCGGTGCTGGTCGCCGGCTTGCAGAATACAGGCATCCCCGCGAGCAGCGCCGTGGCGGCCTTCTCGGCGAGGCCCCAGGCGGGGAAGTTGAACGCGTTCACGTGGACCGCGACGCCGCGGCGCGGGGTGTAGACGTGCGCGCCGAAGAGCCGGGCGCTGCGCCCGAGCTGCACGCCGTCGCCGTCGGCGAGGACGTGGGCGTCGCCGAGCTCCTTGCCGAGGTCGGCGTAGAAGGCGAGCGTGCCGGTGGCGCCGTCGATGTCGAACTTCGCGTCGGAGCGGGTGTTGCCGCCGTTCGTCATGGCGAGGCCGATGAGCTCGTCGCGCTTCGCGTAGATGGCCTTCGACATCGCGCGGAGCAGCTCGCCCCGCTCGGCGAACGACATCGCGCGGAGGCGCGGGCCGCCCTCGTCCCGGGCGTGCGCGAGCGCGGCGCCGAGGTCGAGGCCTTCGGTCGAGGCGGTCGCCACGACCTCCTCGGTCGAGGGGTTCAGGAGCGCCGCCCCCGCGCCCGAGCCACACGTCCACGCGCCGGAGAGATACGAAGCGAGCTCGGTCATGGCGTGGGTAGAGCAAAGGGTGTGTGCACTGTCAACGACCGGCGCGCGGGCGCGCCGCCGCCGCCGCGCGGAGGCCCGAGAACCGCTCGACGAGGAGGGCCGTCACGGCGCTCGCGTCGCGGCCCGCGGTGTCGATCGTGAGCTCGGCGGCGCCGTACAGCGGCGCGCGCTCACGCAGCAGCGCCCGGAGCTCGTTCATCGCGTCGTCGCGGCCCTTCATGGGGCGCCCGTCGCCCTGGGCCACCACGCGGCTCCAGTGGTCCTCGGCGCGCGCGCGGAGCCACACGGTGTGGGTCTCTCGCCGCAGGGTGGCGTAGGTGTCTCGCGCCGTCACGAGCGAGCCGCCGGTCGCGAGCACCGCCGGGCGGCCTTCGGCGAGGAAGTCGGCCAGCACCTCGCGCTCGAGGCGGCGGAAGTACGCCTCGCCGTGCATCTCGAAGACCATCCCGAGGCTCATGGCCGCCCGCTCCGCGATGCGCACGTCGAGCTCCACGAACGGCACGCGGAGCGCGCGCGCGAGGGCCGCGCCGACCGTGGTCTTCCCGGCGCCGCGGAGGCCGACGAGCGACACCACGCGCGGGCCGCGCTCGGAGGCGTGCTCCGCCGCGTCCACGAGGTCGGCGGCGCGGACGCCGAGCGCGCGCGCGAGGGAGAGGAGGCGGAGCACCGAGATGTTGCCGAGGCCACCCTCGAGCGAGACCAAGAAGCGCGCGGAGAGGCCCGTGCGGCCCGCGAGCTCGGCCAGCGTGGCGCCCTCCGCGTGGCGCAGCCGGCGCACCTCGGCGCCGAGCGCGGCGAGCGCGCGCGACGACGCGGCGCGCTCCTCGGGGGGCTTCGCGGTCATGGCGCGAGAGCGTAGTTCGCGTCCGAAGGGGCGGCCAGCGTCTCCGCAGCTCCGGTCACGCGGGCCCGCGCAGTGTGTGCATTATAGTGCGCAACTTGTTGACTTCATGCAGTATACCGCTTGCTCGGTCGGGGGTCGTGTGCGAAGACCTTCCCCATGGCGCACGACGCTGCAACCCACCCGCCCGTTCGTTTCGAGACCCACCCCGACAGCTACCGCCACGTGGTGCTCTCGTTCCCCGCCGCGTACGGCGGCGCCGTCGCGCAGATCGCGCTCGACATCAAGGAGGAGGGCGGCCTGCGCCCGGGCTACCCGCTCAAGCTGAACTCGTACGACCTCGGCGTCGACATCGAGCTCGCCGACGCGGTGAACCGTGTGCGCTTCGAGCACCCGGAGGTGCGGGCGCTCGTGTTCTCGAGCGCGAAGGACCGCATCTTCTGCTCGGGCGCCAACATCTACATGCTCGGCAGCTCGACCCACGCGTTCAAGGTGAACTTCTGCAAGTACACGAACGAGACGCGCCTCGGGCTCGAGGAGCTCTCGGCCGAAGGCGGCGTCCCCACGCTGGCCGCGCTGAACGGCACGGCGTCGGGCGGCGGCTACGAGCTGGCGATCGCGTGCGACGAGATCGTGCTCGTCGAGGACGGCTCGTCCGCCGTCAGCTACCCCGAGGCGCCGCTCCTCGCCGTGCTGCCGGGCACCGGCGGCCTCACGCGCCTCACCGACAAGCGCAAGATCCGGCGCGATCTGGCCGACGCGTTCTCCACCGTGGCCGAGGGCGTGCGGGGCAAGCGCGCCGTGCAGTGGGGCCTCGTCGACGAGGCGCCCTCCCGCGCCAAGTTCGACGAGGCGGTCGTGCGACGGGTGAAGGCGCTCGTCGCGCGCTCTACGCGTCGCCCCGCGCAGGCGATGAAGCTCGGGCCGCTCGCCCCCACGCGGGAGGCCGACCGCACCGAGTACACGTACGTGACCGTGGCGCTCGATCGCGCCGCGCGCACCGCCGAGCTCACCGTGCGCGCGCCCCGTGGCGGTGAGCCCACGACGCCCGCCGAGCTCGCCGCGAAGGGCGACGCGGCGTGGCTCGTGCGCGCGTTCCGCGAGCTCGACGACGCGCTGCTCGATCTCCGCTTCAACGAGCCGGAGATCGGCGTCGTGGCCGTGAAGACCGAGGGCTCCGCGGAGGCCGTGGTGGCGGCGGAGCGCATCCTGTTCGACCACGCGAGCGACGGCCTCGTGAACGAGGTGCGCCTGCTCGTCAAGCGCGCGCTCAAGCGCCTCGACATGACCGCGAAGAGCCTCTTCTGCGTGGCCGGTCCTGGCTCGTGCTTCGCCGGCGTGCTCCTCGAGCTCGCGCTCGCGTCCGACCGCGTCTTCATGAAGGACGAGGACGGCGTGTTCATGCAGGTGACACGCGCACAGAGCGGTCTCTTCCCCATGGGCAACGGCCTCTCGCGGCTCGAGTCGCGCTTCCTCGGGGCGCCGGCGACCGTCCCGCGGCTGCTCGAGACCACCGCGCCGCTCCCCACGAGCGAGGCGCTCGAGGCCGGCCTCGTCACCTTCGCGCCCGACGACCTCGACTGGGACGACGAGCTGCGCATCGCCTTCGAGGAGCGCGCCGCGATGTCGCCCGACGCCATGACCGGCATGGAGCAGAACCTGCGCTTCGGCGGCCCCGAGACCCTCGAGACCAAGATCTTCGCGCGCCTCTCGGCCTGGCAGAACTGGATCTTCCAGCGCCCCAACGCCGTCGGCGAGAAGGGCGCGCTCACCCTCTACGGACGCCCCGAGCGGCCCGAGTTCAACTTTCACCGGACCTGAGGCTCGCACCATGTCGAACGTCAACAACGAGCGCATCCCGAACAACGTCCACCTCGGCGACGACAAGCGCCTGCAGCGCGCCCTCGAGGCGTGGCAGCCGAACTTCATCTCGTGGTGGACCGACATGGGCCCCGCGGGGTTCCAGCAGGACGACGTCTTCCTGCGCACGGCCATCTCGGTCACCTCCGACGGGTGGGCGCACTTCGACTACGTGAAGATGCCGGAGTACCGCTGGGGCATCTTCCTCGCCGATCCCGTCGCCGACCGCCGCATCGGCTTCGGCGACAACATGGGCCAGCCGGTGTGGCAGCAGGTCCCCGGCGAGCACCGCAACGCGCTCCGTCGCCTCATCGTGACCCAGGGCGACACCGAGCCGGCGAGCGTCGAGCAGCAGCGCCTCCTCGGGCAGTCGTGCCCTTCCGTGTATGATCTCCGTAACCTGTTCCAGGTGAACGTGGAGGAGGGCCGCCACCTCTGGGCGATGGTCTACCTGCTCCAGTCGTACTTCGGTCGGGACGGGCGCGAGGAGGCCGACGCCCTCCTCGAGCGCCGCTCGGGCGACCCCGACAAGCCCCGCATCCTCGGCGCGTTCAACGAGCCGTGCAGCGACTGGCTCTCGTTCTTCATGTTCACGTTCTTCACCGACCGCGACGGCAAGTACCAGCTGCTCGCGCTCTCGGAGTCGTCGTTCGACCCGCTGTCGCGCACGACGCGCTTCATGCTCACGGAAGAGGCACACCACATGTTCGTCGGCGAGACCGGCGTGCTCCGCATCGTGGAGCGCACGGCCACGCAGATGAAGGAGCTCGGCCTCGAGCACCCCGACGACGTGCGCAAGCACGGCCTCCTCGATCTGCCGCTCGTCCAGCGCTACCTGAACCTGTGGTACGCGCTGTCGCTCGATCTCTTCGGCGGCGAGGTCTCGTCGAACGCGGCGAACTTCTTCGCGGCGGGCCTCAAGGGCCGCGCGAAAGAGGAGCGCTACGAGGATCACGTCGCCCTCGACGCGTTCTACGACATGGAGGTCGTGCGCGACGGCAAGCTCGCTCGCGAGCACATCCCGCTCCGCAACGCGATGAACGAGGTCCTCCGCGACGAGTACGTGGAGGACTGCCAGCGCGGCGTCGACAAGTGGAACCGCACGATCGCGGCCGCCGGCGTGCCGTTCGAGCTCAAGCTCCCGCACCGGCGCTTCTTCCGGCACGTCGGGCTCGCGGCCGACGTGAGCTGCGATCCCACGGGGAAGGTGCTGTCGAAGGACGAGTTCGAGGCGCGGAAGGCCGAGTGGCTCCCCACCGAGGCCGACAAAGCGTTCGTGAAGAGCCTCATGCAGAAGCCCGTGTTCGATCCCACGCAGATGGCCCACTGGATCGCGGCGCCCAAGCACGGCATCAAGGGGCGCCCGGTCGACTTCGAGTACGTGCGCCACGCCTGAGTTCATGCGCCCCTCGCGCCTCGATATCCTTTACTCTGCGCAAGCATGGAGGCTCCTTCGCGCACGACCGTTCTCGGGGGCCGCTACCGCCTCGACGGGCTGATTGGCGAGGGCGGCATGGGGGCCGTCCACCGCGCGACCGATCTGACGCTCGAGCGTGAGGTCGCGGTGAAGGTCGTGCGCCCTCAGGCCAAGTCGCCCGAGACCCGCGAGCGCTTCCTGCGCGAGGCGCGCAGCACCGCGCAGATTCGCCACCCGAACATCGTCGAGGTCTTCGATTTCGGCCAGACCGAGACCGGCGACCTCTACTTCGTGATGGAGCTGCTCCGGGGCGAGTCGCTCGCGGTGCGCCTGCAGCGCGAGGGCCACGTCCTCCTCGACGACTTCGTGACGCTCGCGGGGGAGATGTGCGACGGGGTCGGCGCGGCACACGCGGCGGGCGTCGTTCACCGCGACCTCAAGCCGCCGAACGTGATGCTGGTGCGCCACGGCAACCGGCACGACTTGGTCAAGATTCTTGACTTTGGCATCGCGAAATCGGAGAACGCGACCACGCACCTCACCGAGGCGGGGATGTTCCTCGGCACGCTCGAGTACATCGCCCCCGAGCAGATCCTCGGCTCCGCGCCGCTCGACGCGCGCGCCGACGTCTACGCCCTCGGGTCGCTCTTCTACCGCATGCTCTGCGGCTCGGCGCTCTTCCCCAAGGTGGCGCGCAGCGGCCTCATCCACCACCACCTCGAGGTCACGCCCGAGCGCCCGTCGGTCCGCGCGCCCGAGGCCCACGTCCCGCGCGCGGTGGAGGACCTCGTGCTCCGGTGCCTGTCCAAGGCGCCGGAGGACCGCCCGCAGAACGCGAACGAGCTCCGGGCGGCGCTCGACGAGGCGGTCGGCACCCCGTCCCGGAGTCGCCCCCGATCGACCTCGCCCGGGCGCGCGCAAGCCAGGCCCGCGGGCGCGCCGCTCGAGATCGAGGTCGAGGTCGAGGTCAGCGCGGCGTTCGAGCGCACGGTGGCTACGCCCCGCGCCGGAGAGCCCACCTTCGCGCCGGCGCCGGTGCTCGCGCTCGACGTCGCGCTCGACCTCACCGGCGACGGCCGCCCGCCCCTCGCGCCCGTCGCGGAGCAGACCGAGGTGATGGCCCGCGCGGGCTCGCCGACCTGCGTGGCGTGCGGCGCCGTCGTGCCCCTCGGCGCGCCCGCGTGCCCGGCGTGCGGCACGTCCCGCGCCCCGCGCG
>DAORJJ010000335.1:0-7472 GCA_035439005.1 Polyangiaceae bacterium
CACCCCCGCTGTCCACCCAGACGAGCGTGACCTCGGGCACGGGCGTCATGGGCCCGCGCCGCCGCCCTTCTTGGTGGCGGGCTTCTTGGTGGCGGGCTTCTTGGCGGCGGGCTTCTTGGCGGCGGGCTTCTTGGCGGCGGGCGCTGCCCCTTCGCCGCCCGAGAGCTCGCCCAGGGCGGCGAGCACCGCGTCGACGTGCCCCGCCACCTTCACCTTGGGGAACACGCGCGCCACCTTGCCGTCGCGGAGGATGAACGTGCTGCGGATCGTCCCCATGACCTTCTTTCCGTAGAGGGTCTTCTCGCCGTACGCGCCAAACGCGGTGTGCGCGCGGAGGTCGGGGTCCGACAGCAGCCGGACGGAGAGACCGTACTTGTCGCGGAACTTGCGGTGGCTCGCGACCGAGTCCTTCGACACGCCGACCACGACGGCGCCCGCCTCCGCGAAGCGCGCGGCCGCGGCGGAGAACTCCTTGGCCTCGGTGGTGCACCCCGGGGTGTCGTCCTTGGGGTAGAAATAGACGATGACCGTGCCGGCCGCGCCGCCGACCTCGTGGACCTCCCCGTCGTCGCCCTGGAGGGTGAGCTTGGGGGCTTTTTCTGTGACCTTCAGCACGGGGCGGGACCTTTCCGGGGTGAGCGAGCGTGCGCGGGCGAGCGCGACGGGGGCGAGGAGCGATTCTGTACCCGTCCGCGGCCGCTTGAACAGCCCCAGCCGGCGGGGGCGCGCGTGACCGGCGAGGAGGCACTGCTCGCGCGCCTCGCCGCGGCGCTCGGAGAGGTGTCCGGCGGTGCGGAGGTCGAGCTCGGGATTGGCGATGACTGCGCGGTCCTCCGGAGCCCGGCGTCGCGGCTCGTCTGGACGGTCGACGCCCAGGTCGACGAGGTCCATTTCCGACGGGACTGGCTCTCCTACGCGGACATTGGGTATCGCGCCTTCGCCGCCGCCGCGAGCGACGTGGTGGCCATGGGCGCGACCCCCATCGCCGCGCTGGCCGCGCTGACGCTCGACCCGCGCACGACCGAGGCCGACGTCGAGGCGCTCGCCCGAGGGCAGCGCGACGCCTCGCGCGAGGCGTCGGCCCCGGTGATCGGCGGCAACCTCTCGCGCGGCGCGACGCTCTCGGTGACCACCACCGTGCTCGGTCGCGCGGAGGCGCCGGTCCGCCGCGAGGGCGCGCGCCCGGGAGACCTCGTGTGGGCGACCGGCCCCCTCGGCCTCGCGAGGCTCGGCCTTCTCTCTTATATGCGCGAAATCGCTGGTGAAACTCTTGAGGCTGCGCGGCGCGCCTTCCGCCGGCCCCGGGTGCGCTACGACCTCGCAGGGCCGCTGCGCGGCGCCACCGCGGCGATCGACGTGTCGGACGGGCTCGCCCTCGACGCCTCGCGGCTGGCCGCGCGGAGCGGCGTGCGCCTCGTCCTCGACGCCGAGGCACTCCTCGCCTGCGGCGGGCCTGTCCTCGAGGCCGCAGCGCGCAGGCTCGGCGAGGATCCCTTGGAGGCGGCGCTCCGCGGCGGCGAGGACTACGTGGTGGTCGCGTGCGCGCCGGGGCCGCTCCTCGGCGCCGGGGGCGCCCCGCTGGCCGGCCTCGTGGCGATCGGGCGGGTGGAGGCGGGCGCGGGGGTGGCGCTCGTCGTCGGCGGGCGCGAGCGCGAGGTCGAGCCCGCGGGCTACGACCACGTGCGCCCCGGCGGCGCCGACCGCGATCGGTGACTCAGCGCTCGAGGACCGACTCGACCTCGCGGTACACGCGCTTGCGCCACATCGCGAGCGCCGACTCGCCGCGGTGGAGCTTCTCGGTCTCGGCGAGCATCTCGGCGAGCGGCACGAGCACGACGTACGGATCGTACGGGCAAGGCGGGGTGGTCACGCCCGGGCCGACCCAGCCCGCCATGAAGCCGGAGCGCCCGTCGAAGAGGCCGCGCACGGCCGCGTTCGCGAGCCGCACCGCGAGGAGCCGATCGAAGGCCCACGTGGTGCCGCCGCGCACCACGTGACCGAGCACGGTGACGCGCGAGTCGATCTCGTGGTGCTCGCTCGCGAGCCGCGCGTCGACGCGCTCCTTCAGCGTGGCCGTGGGCATCTTCACGCCCTCGGACTTGAGGATGAGCACCCGGCGCCGCCGGTCGCCGTCGGCGTGGGCGCGCTCGATGGTGTGGCAGACCTGCGCGACGAGCTCTTCCTCGGTGCGATCGCTCTCGGGCACGAGCACCGTGTCGGCCCCGGCGGAGACCCCCGCGGTCATCGCGAGGTACCCGCAGTCGCGCCCCATCACCTCCACGAGGAAGACGCGCCGGTGGGCGCGCGCGGTGTCGCAGATGCGATCGCACGCCTCGACGATCGTGTTCATCGCGGTGTCGACGCCGATGGCCATCGACGTGCCGCCGAGGTCGTTGTCGATGGACGCCGGCAGCCCCGCGACGCGCAGCGGCCCGCGCGCCGCGTCGCAGCCCTCGAGCACCGCGGCCCCGGTGAGCGAGCCGTTCCCGCCGATGACCACGAGCGCCGCGATGCCCGCCTCGCGGATCACGCGCCTCGCCGTCTCTTGGCCCTCGGGCGTCCGGAAGCGCGCGCTGCGGGCCGTGCCGAGCGCCGTGCCGCCGCGCCGCGAGGCCTCGTCGAGCGCGCGGATGTCGAGCGGCACGAACCGCCCCGCGAGCAGGCCCTCGTAGCCGTCCTCGGCGCCGACCATCTCGAGCCCGAGCTCGGCGCCCACGCGCGCGAGCCCGCGCAGCGCGGAGTTCATCCCCGGGGCGTCGCCGCCCGAGGTCAGCACGCACACTTTGTCACCGGGAGAGAGCTTGTCCGCCATCCCGCCAGCGTACCTGCGCCGGCGCGAGATGTCTCTCGCCCGCGCGCGCCCCCACTCCCCGCGGCCGTGGGTCGCCGGGAGTGAGGAGAAACAGCGTGATATCGAATGGTTAGAAGCGAGCGCAGGTGGCCGGGAGCACGCGGCCCTGGAGGGCGGTGCGCAGCACGCCGAGCTCCGGCGCGGTGCCCGAGGGGCCGGCCTGGGCGGCCATCGCGTCGCACTGGGCCGCCGCGCCCGTGAAGAAGCCGGCCTCGGGGGAGAGGCCGAGCCGCTTCCCCTCGGCGCGGAGCTGCGCGCAGCACTGCCGAAGGCGCGCGACGTTCGGGTTCACGTACGGCCCCTTCTTGCCGGCCTCGGCCGCGTCCGCCGCGTCGACGCCCGCGTCCTCCTCCATCGGCGCGATGTCCACCGGCGCGGAGTCGACCGGATCGGGCGGCGGCGGGGGCGGCGCCGCGTCGACCGCGGGCGGCGGGTCCTTCTTGCACCCCGAGCCGACCAGCAGAGGAACGGACGCGAACACCGAGAAAATCAAGATCGAGCGAAGACGGGAAGAGCGTTGCATCGAGCCTCCGGGGGACGGTTCACGGGCTGCGTCGACCGCCTGGAGCGCGTCGCCGCCTGCCTCGAACGCCCGAGACCCTACAAGGTTCTCCCGCCCGTGGGAAAGGTCCTCGTGTCGGCGCGCCGCCAGCGGGCTCGACCCGTGACGGGGCGGACGGCCGCCCGTCTCGGCGCACACGTCCGGGGCAACTGTGCTAGTCCGGCCTCCGCCGCGCGCGCCGCGCGCCGTCCGCCGCTCAGGAGTCCACGAAATGAACCGTCCTCGCCGCCGCCTCGCGGCCGTGCTCGCCTTCGCCGCCGCCGTCCCCGCCGTGTCCGCCCTCGACGCGTGCGCGCGCCAGGAGCAGTTCGGTGGCCCTCCTTTGTGCGCTGGCGCGGGTTGCCCCGACGCCGCGGTCGCGCCCCCGGACGCGGGCCCTCCGCTGGACGCGCTGGCGCCGAGCGCGCTCCCCTCGGCGCCCACGGCGAGCGGCGTCCCCTCGGTCAACGCGCCGCCGGGCGAGCCGGTGCCGCACACCACCCCCGACATCATCGACCAGGGGATCGAGGTCGCGCTGCGGCAGCAGGCCCTCAAGTACGCGCAGAAGGGCGCGATGCCCGAGTCGCAGGTGCTGCGCGTCGATCTCGCCGAGGGCCAGAAGGCCGGCATGGTCTTCACGCTCCAGCCCAACACTTGCTACACCTTCCTCGCCGCGGGGGTGCCCGGGGTCGTCTCCGAGCTCGAGGTGAAGCTGCTCCTCCCGCCGTTCTTCACGATGGAAGCGGGCAAGGGCAGGGGTCAGCCGGCCGCCATCGGGCGCGTGCCCGCGCCCATCTGCCCCATCTCGCCCATCGCCATCCCGTACCGCGTGGACGTCACGGCGACGAAGGGCGGCGGCCGCGTGGGGCTGATGGTGTTCGCCAAGGGCCGGTAGGAGCCCCGCTCAGCGCCGCAGGGAGACGGCGTGGCTCGGGACCCAGACCTGCCGCCCGTCGGGGAACGCGCAGTGGTACTGGCCTCCGCCGAGCTGCGTGATGGTGGCAGGGTAGCGCTGCCCGTCCGACCAAAGCACGAGCACGGGCGTCCCCACGGCGAAGCCGCCGACCGCGCTCGTCGCGAAGGAGTCGAGGGCCGACCCGAACGAGCCGAGCGCGCCGCCCACGGCCGCCCCGAGGCTCGCGGCCTGCACCTGGAAAGCCGGGACTTGCTGCGGATATCCGTGGGCCTGCGGGTACCCCTGTCCGGGCTGCGGGTATCCCTGCGGCTGTCCGGGCTGCGGGTATCCCTGCGGCTGTCCGGGCTGCGGGTATCCCTGCGGCTGCGCCGCCTGAGGCTGGCCCCCGCCGCCGGCGCCGCCCCGGCCGACCTGCACGGGCTTCGGCGGGCCGCCCTGGGCGATGCGCGCGCCCTCCTGCTCGACGAGCATGCCGAACATCCCGTAGCGACCCATGTCGAGCGGGATCTTCGAGTTCCAGTCGCCGGCGATCATCGTCCAGTCGCTCATCGATAGCTTGTAGAATGCAAGCATTCCCTCGATGCTCATCGCCTTCGCGGCGCCGCTCATGGCCACGTACTCCTCGAAGGTGACCTCTGGCTTGCCGCCGGACTTCTTCGCGAGGGCGGCCTGGTAGAGCGGCATGTAGCGCATGGCCACCTGGCCCATCAGCGACATGTCCTGCATGCGCGCCGTCCAGCCGGCCTTGGCCGCGTCCCAGCTCTCCCGGGTGATGCCCTTCTTGCCCACGATCTCGACCTGGGCGTTGGCGTCGTTCAGGTGGTCGGAGACGTCGGCGGACAGCTCCGCGTAGAGCTCGAGGGAGATGCCTGCGATCGGTGCGTACGGGTCCATGGGCCGCAAGGGAATCCACGTCCTCGACCGAGGTCAAGGGGAACGGCGCGGGCCGTCGCATTTTCGCGCGGCGCGGCCGCCGGCGCGGGGCTCACGACTCTCTTTTCGCCATCGCGGACCGCGCGAGCCTCCGCTACGCTCCATGGGAATGGCCACCACGATCTCGCTGCGCAGGCGCGGCGGTGAGTCTCGTCGAGAGACGTTCCATGGGGAGGGCGTCATCACGCTCGGGCGAGCCCCGGAGAACGACGTCGTGCTCCTCTGTCCGCGCGTCTCCAAGCGGCACGCGACGCTCCAGCTCCGCGATGGCGTGCCCTGGCTCCGCGACCTGGCCAGCAAGAACGGCACGTTCCTCAACGGCGTCGCCCTCCGCGCGCCGGCGCCCCTCGGCCCCGGCGACATCCTGCAGGTCGGCGACTACACGCTCACGGTCGAGATCGGACGCACGCGACCCGATCCGGCGCGGCACCCCGCGGATCTGGACGAGCCGACCAGCGCGGGGCTCGCGCAAGGCGACGCGAGCCGCGACGGGGCGCAGACCCCGCGCGAGCGCGCCCTCGCGGAGGAGCTCACCCGCCGCCTCACCGCCGAGGGGCTCACGCGCGACTCGATGCTTCGCGTGATCGACGCGATGGTCGACGTCGTGGCGCGGGGTCCGGCGAGCGAGGGGCGCCACTAGCCCTCCGATCCGTGGCGCCTTTGGCGCGCGCGCCGTGGTAGATTCGCGCGATGGCGACCGCGAGGGTGACGGGGCGAGCGACGGGGCGAGGGCTGCGCGGCCTTCTGGGGCTGGCGACGGTGGTGTGCTGGGCGTGGGCCTACGCGGCGTGCAGCGCCGACCCGGGCGCGACCGACGGCGTCGACGGATCCACCTCGGACGTGAGCTCGCGCGACGCGGCGTCGCCGGACAGCGCGCCTCCTGTCGCGGACGGTGGCCCGCTCGACGCGAGCCCCGCCGACACGGGGCCGCTCGCCGACACCGGACCACAGGGCGACATCCTCGGCACCCTCTCCGGCTCGTGCGGCGAAGTGCGCGCGGAGCTGCTGATGGCGCGGCCCTCGCTGAAGGCCGACGAGCTCCGCTTCGTCGCGGGCGAGACCTACGAGCGCGCCTCGCTCTCGCCCGGCGGCCAGAAGATCTTCGACACGCCCAACGCGGGCGGCAGCTCCACCGAGTCGGAGGTGATGAGCTACGAGGTGCTCCGCTACTGCGAGGGCGCGAAGCTGCTCAAGACCGAGACCGAGGTCAGCTACGTGCCCGTGACCGATGGCGGCTCGGCCGCCATCACCGACCTCATGGTCGAGATCGACGGCAAGAAGGTCGGCGTCAGCGTCACGCGCGCCTACAAGCCGCAGAGTCAGGGCGCCCAGACCGACGCCGAGCTCAAGACCCTGCTCGAGAAGAAGCTCGACGGCATCAACGCGTCGACCGCGCACGTCGCCCCGTCCGACAAGTGGGTCAAGCAGGTGCTCCACGTCTTCGCGGCCACCCAGGCGAGCGCCGACGGCGTGCAGCGCGTGTGGATGACCATCGACGCGCAGAAGCGGGCCGACACCGTGGTCCTCGTCACGCGCACCACCGGCGGCGGCTTCGTGTACTGCAACCCCGATCCGCCGCTCGGCCAGGAGTGCCCCTGAGCGCAGCGGGCGAGGCCGGCGCGCGCGCGCCGATCACGCTCGCGTTCTCGGCCGGGACGCTGGAGGTGAGGGGCCTCACCGAGCCGCTCGAGGGGCTCGTGTGGGACGCGCGCACCGCCTGTCACCGGGCGCCGGCCGTCGCCTACGCGCAGCTCGTGCGCGCGCTCGTGCGCGACAAGGTGCCGTTCGTCGACGAGGCGCGCGCGTACCCGGAGCTCGCCGCCGAGCCTCGTGTCCACCGCGAGGCGCGCCCGTTCCAGCGTGAGGCGGTCGCGGCGTGGCTCCGCGAGCGCGGTCGCGGCGTGGTCGTGCTGCCCACAGGCTCCGGCAAGACGCACGTCGCGGTGATGGCGATGGCCGAGAAGCGCCGCGCCACGCTCGTGCTCGCGCCCACCCTCGACCTCGTGCGGCAGTGGCACGGGCTCCTCTCCGCCACCTTCGGCGAGCAGGTGGGCGTCCTCGGCGGCGGCGAGCACGACGTGCGCCCCATCACCGTCTCTACCTACGACTCCGCGTACATCCACATGGAGCACCTCGGCGCGCGCTTCGGCCTGGTGGTCTTCGACGAGTGCCACCACCTGCCGAGCGCGGCCTACATGACCGCCGCGATGGGGCTCATCGCCCCGTTCCGG
>DAORJJ010000336.1:0-7452 GCA_035439005.1 Polyangiaceae bacterium
AACGACGGCACGACCTCCCTCGGCGCAAAATCTGCTTTGCTTGGCCTTTCCGCCCGGGCCGTTACCCGCCACGCAAGAGGGCCCCGTGGCCGACACGTCGATGGACCACTCACCCTCGTCGGTGATGTTCATCTGGTACTTCGCGCCGATCGTCTTCGCGTCCTCGGCGTTCTTGGTCAGCGACGCCGGGAGCTCCTCGTTGAACAGCTTCTTGATATCGACGGCCATGACGTTCTCCTGCAGGGTGGTACGGCCCTCGGAGACTCCAAGGGGACGGACGGTTCGAGAATGAATCGCGGTTCAGTTGGCTACACGCCCGGCGGCCCCCCGTCAAGCGGCAGCGTCGGACCTCGAGACCGATAACCCGCTTCGCGGCGTAGCCGTCGCCGTCGGCCGTAGGCGCGAGCAGCAGCGCCACGCTCGCGGCGCGCTTCAATCCTCGATGTCCACCGTCGTGCCGTCGGCGACGGCCGCGGCGATGGCGTCGATTTCGGCGTTCTCCACCACGATGCACCCGTGGCTCTGGTACGTGGCTTTTGCGAACGGCTTGCGGTCCGGCGGCGGCCCGTGAATACCGATGTCGTTGCCGATACGCGCATCCTTGGGCAGCGCGCCGCTGGCCTTGAGCCGGGCGAAGCGCGCGCGGTCTTCCGCGTTCGGGTAGTCGATCTCGAGGAAAATACGCAGGTGCGAGGGCAGGTGTTTCACCACGTGGTAGCGCCCGACCGGGGTCACGAGATCCCCGTCGCGGAGCTTCGGCCCGGCGCCGCCTTTGCCCACCGCCACCGCGTACGAGTGCACGAGCGTGTCCGCGCTGTAGAGATCCATGGTGCGCGCGCTCTTCTTGACCAGCACGCGGGTGACCGGAGGGAGCGGCGGGCTGTAGCGGACTTCGCCGCAGATGAGCGGCAATACCCCCACGAGCAACACGCTGGTGAACCACCCGGACGCCATTCGGCAAATCTACTCGCTCCCGGCGCGATTGGGCAAACCGCAGGGCAAGGTGCCGCGCCCGCTCCAGCGTGAGGTCCCGAACACGTCGTTGACCCCGCAGGCGTCACGCGCGGTAGACTCGCGCGGCGGCCATGCGCTTGTCCCCTCCCCTCGCTGGCGCCGCGGCCCTCGCCTTGACGATCGGCGGCTTGGACTGCGCTCGCCCAGGGCCCAGGACATCCGCGCCCGCGCCGCGGCCACAGCCCCCGGCGTCGGCCGCGCGCACGCTCGCCGAGGCGCCCACCGCGTCCGCCGCCACGCCGCCCGAAGCCGTGGCCACCGCAACGCCCGCGGCACCGCCGGCCGCCGCGGTCCCGGCGACCATCCGCATGATCGCCGTCGGAGACATCATGCTTGGCCGCTCGGTCGGTGAGCGTATCGCCAAGGATCCCTCGCGCTCGCCGTTCACCGAGGTCGCCGACACGCTGGCCGGCGCGGACATCGCCGTGGGAAACCTCGAGTGCGTGCTCGCCCCGGGCGGGACCGCCGCGAAGAAGGCATTCACGTTCCGCGCGCCGCCCGAGGCCCTGCCTCTGCTCAAACGGTCCGGCCTCGACGTGGTGCTCGTGGCCAATAACCACATTCTCGATTTCGGCACCGAGCCGCTCGGACCGATGCTCGCCGCGCTCGACGAAGCCGGCATTCGCCACGCGGGCGCGGGGCTGACCGAGGCCGAGGCCCACGCCCCGACGATCGTGACCGCGCGCGGGCTGCGCGTCGCGTTTCTTGGCTATGTGAACGTGCCCGCGGAGGGCACCGCCGCCGGCTTCGACACCCGCAAATGGGAGGCAAAAGGCAGCCTCCCGGGCGTGGCGTGGGCGGAGCCTTTGCGGGTGGGCGCGGAGGTGGCGGAGGCGCGCACGCGCGCGGACTTGGTCATCGTCCTGCTGCACGCCGGCAGCGAGGAAATGATGATGAGCAACGCGATCCAACACAGCGTGGCGCGCGCGGCGATTGACCACGGCGCGAGCGCCGTGCTCGGCACGCACCCCCACCGGCTGCAAGCGATCGAGCGGTATCACGGCGGGCTTATCGCCTACAGCCTGGGAGACTTCGTATTCGACGGCCGCGACATCCTCACGGCGATGCTCGAGCTCGAGCTCGACCGCGGCGGCGTGAGGTCCTCTCGCTGGATCCCCATGCACACGAGCAACGGCTACCCGAAGCTCCATCAGGGGCCCTTCGCGGCGCACTGGCGCGGCTACATCGAGCACCTGCCGCCGCCGCCGCCGCCGCCAAAGGCCGCCACAGCGCCGAAACCGTGAGGCTCGCGCACGGCGAGAGCCTGCGTCCGTTCTTGCCCGGGATCTCCGCTCCAGAGTACACGAGCGAGGCGATCGGCCACACGAGCCGGACGCGAACGAGACGAGCGAGACGAGAGCGGAGATGAGAGCGAGATGAGAGCGAGATGAGAGCGAGATGAGTCCCCACCGAGCCACTCGCGAGGCCGCGATCCGCGCCGCGCTGGCCGGCGCCACCTGGGCGCTGGTCGCGTGCAGCGGGCGGACGCCCCCGACCACGGACAGCCCGCTCTCGCCGGCGAAGAGCCACCCAAGTGCCCACGTCACGGACGCGGCGCAGGCGAGCGCCTCGGCGTCCGACGCGAGCACCGACGCGGCCCCGGCGCCCTCGGGGAGCGCCCCCGCGAGGCCGATCGAGCTGCCCGGGATGGTGCAGATCCCCGCGGGCGAGGCCATCGTCGGCAGCGACGACGGCCCGGCCTACGACAGGCCACGCCGCAAGATCCAGCTCTCGAGCTACTTCATCGACCGGCACGAAATCACCATGGCGGACTTCGACGCCTGCGTGGCCGGCGGCATGTGCGCCTTCCAGCGCCCGTTGCCTCGCACCGCCGAGCTGATGCGCACGTTCGTCGGACCGAAGCAGCCGATGGTGCCGATGGACTGGATACAAGCGGAGCGCGTCTGCGCCTTCATGGGCAAACGCCTGCCCACCGAGTGGGAATGGGAGAAGGCCGCGCGCGGCCCGGACGGCGACGTGTATCCCTGGGGAAACGCGCCCCCCACCTGCGACAAAGCCCAGTACCGCGAGTGCGCCCCCGCCACCTGCGACGCCGCCACGAAGCCGAAAAACCCGTGGGATTGCCCGTCCCACGCGACCAAACCCGTCGGCAGTTACGCGGCCGGCCACTACGGACTCCACGACCTGGCCGGGAATGGCTACGAGTGGACGGGCACGTGGGCCGCGAGCCCCGAGGTCTGCGGCGCCGACTGCACCGGCCCGGATCCACGCGGCCCCTGCCAGGGCGCGTTCTTCTGCCCGCGCAGAGAGCAGAAGATCCTGCGCGGCGGCTCCTGGTATTGGCCCGCCGATCACCTGCCGGGCTCGCACCGGCGCGCGGAGTCGACCCACGAGGACTCAGGGCATCGCCTGAGCACGCGCTGCGCCACCTCGTATCCCTATCTCACGCGTTTCCCGCCGCGGCTGCTCACCGAGCCGCGCGCGCTCGCCGCGGATCCACCGGAGCCCACACCGCAAGAGCTCGCGATCATGGCGGCCGTGCCAGACGACGAGATCGAGAAGGTGAAGCTCTGCCGCACCCCCGACGGCTCGGGCGTGGACTGCCGAGATCCGAACCATTACGTGAAGTCCAACGAGCCTCGGCAGTGGGTGTTTCGCCCGTACATCGCCAACCTGGGCGGCGGCTACGCCGGGGTCGGCTCGGACCAGGCCTACTCGTTCATCGGCGCGGCGCGCTCCACCTGGGCGTGGGTGTTCGACTACGATCCCACCGTGGTGAATCTGCACTTCGTGCTGCGGGCCTTCATCCTGCGCTCGGAGACCCCGGCAGAGCTCGCCGGGCGCTTCGATCCGAAAGACCGCGAGGCCGCGCTCCGCATCCTGGACGCGGTCTATGCCGACGATCCCGCGCGGAAGACCTACCGCGAGACCTTCGAGGGCGTCTCCGGCAAGGTACATGCATATTACAAGGGACTCACCCAGCCGGACCCCGCGGACCCCGCGTACGGCTGGCTGCGCAACGCCGACCAGTACCGCTACGTGCGGCTCTTGTTTCGCCAGGGGCGCATTCGCATCTTGAAGGGCAACCTGCTCGGCGACCGCGCCCTCTTGGGCGTGGCCGAGGCCGCGCGCAAGCTCGGGGTGCCGATGCGGGTCTTCTACACCTCGAACGCGCCGCAGTTCTGGCCGTTCAGCGCGCAGTACCGCAAGAACGTGCGCGCCTTGCCCTTCGACGACCGGGGGGTGGTGCTGCAGACCATCTCGTTTTTTCCCACCGGGTTCGAGCCGAAAGGGCAGCGCCGACCCACGAGCTCGGAGCAGCCTGGGTACTGGCACCACAACGTCCAGCACGGGCTCCAGCAGCAAGAGCGGCTCGGGCTCGCCGGGTACGACTCGATCAAAAACCTGATCGCCGAGCGCATCCGCACGGACCAGCCGGACCTCACCTTGATGGGACTCCCGAGCAACTGACGCAAGGCCCGCGGCTCGCGGGCTCAGCCGCGGTAGATCCCCTCCGGCTCGCTCTGCTTGGCGAGCCGCAGCCCCTCCTCGAAACACGACGCCGCGTATTCGGCGGTCGGTCGGTCGCTCGCCTCCACCTCGAGCTCGCGCACGGTGCCATCGGCGAGGTTCATCCCGACCTTGAACGTCGTGGCCTTCGACCCCGCGCTCTCGCGCACCGCGAAGCCCGCCACGAGCTCGAGCGGGACCTGGGTGTTGCCACGATCCGGGACAGGCCCGCTCTTCCAGGTCACTTTGTCCGCGTCGATCACCAGGCGGCGCGTGTTGAAGAGGCCAGCGATGGCCTTGTGCGTGAGGTGCAGCCCGACACCGAGGTGCAGCAAGCCGAAGAGGGCCATGGCCCAGATGTGGCCCGCGATCGCGATGGCGTACCAGACGGCCATGAAGGTGTCCCAGAAGAGGCAGAAGAACAGCAGCGGCGCGGCCGCGAGGCGGTTCGGCGTGATGGTGGCCTCGTAGCGCGAGCCGGCGATCTGCTCGACCAAGCGGTACGACTCCGGTCGGAACAGGCGCGCGGGCGCCGCGTTGAAAGGGGTCACGGTGGGCGCGGCCTCGCCCAGCGCGAGCGCCGAGGGGAACGGCACGAGCTCGCCACAGGGCCGGCAGACCCCCAGCCCGCGCGACAGATCGAGATCCGCGCCCACGACCGCGCGACCGCACTTCGGACAGACGAGCTGCATGCGCGCAGTGTCGCACCATCCTGGCCACGTGGCCCGAGTGAGCGAGGATCGTGGGCCAAGCTACCGGAAGGGCTTGCGCGTAGGCCGCTGGCCGGGTAAGTCGAGGGCGGCCTTTGGAGAGGTGACCGAGTGGCCGAAGGTACTCCCTTGCTAAGGGAGCGCGGGTCAAAAGCCTGCCGCGGGTTCGAATCCCGCCCTCTCCGCAAACTGTCCTCGCGTTTTTCCCGCGGCCGTTCACGCCGCGGGGAGCGCGCGCATCAGGCGGCGCCGAACAACCTGGAGCGGACCTTGTCGATCGCGCCCACCGCCTGGTGAGCCTTCTGGTCCCCGCGGACCTCGGCGCCGACCCGGCGCATCCAGGCGATCTCGGCCGGATCGAGCGCGCCACGCTCGAGCGCCACGAGGGCCTCGTCGAGCTCGGCGCCGTCTTTCGGCCCCGCCAGAGTCGCGTGCACGTGCGGGTTCGAGAGCGCGAAGCGGTAGCAGTCGCTCGCCCTCGGCACCGCCTCTCCCGGTGGGACGAGGCCCGGGTTCATGAGCGATCCCCAGCGCGTGGCGGTGAACGCCAGCACGGCCGGGCCGGCGCCGACGTGCGGGAACACCTCGCGCTCGGCGCCCGGGTGCGCGGCGTTGTAGCGCACCATCACGCCGTCGATCCCCTCGAGCTCGGCCAGCCGCGGCAGCAGCGTGCGCTCGTGCGAAGAGATGACCAGGCGGCGCACCAGCCCCTTCGCCTTCAACGCGCGGGCGCGGTCGAGGATGCGCGGAGGGGGCATGCTGTTCCACCACCCGAGGCCGAGCACGTCCACGTAGTCCGTGCGGAGCGAGCGCAACGCGAGGCGCACCGATGGGCCCATGAGCCACCCCACGCGCGTGTAGCTCTGGATCGCGATCACCACCTTCTCGCGGTCGCGCGCGGCGAGCCGGCGCAGCCCCGCGCCGAAGCCGCCGCGGCGACGCAGGCCCCAGAAGAAGAAATTCACGCCGCGCTCGTACGCGCGCTCCACGTCGGCGCCGCCGAGCCGCCGTCATCGCCGTCGCCGACGAGCTCGAGGTGCCGCTCGACGTGGTGAAGGACGCCATCGCGGGCTTCCACGGCGTGCAGCGCCGGTTCACCCTCGTGGCCCAGCCGTCGATCGAGCGCGACGGGGCGCGCGGCGACGTGCTCATCATCGACGACTACGGGCACCACCCCGCGGAGGTGGAGGTCACGCTCGACGCCGCCCAGCGCGGGTTCGAGCGCCGCGTCGTCGTCGCGTTCCAGCCCCACCGCTACTCGCGCACTCAGGCGCTGTTCGCCGAGTTCACCCGCGCGTTCAACAACGCCGACGTCCTCCTCGTGACCGAGGTCTACGCCGCCGGCGAGGCGCCGATCCCGGGGGCCACGGGCGCGGAGCTCACGCGCGCCATCCGCGCGCACGGCCACCGCAACGTGCGCTACGTCGCCGACAAGGCCGACGTGGCCGCCGCCCTCCACGAGATCGTCCGGCCTGGCGACATCGTCTTCGCGCTCGGCGCAGGCGACATCAACGCCCAGGTGCGCGAGCTCGCCAAGCGCCTCGCGGCGGAGGGGCCGGCGACGTGATCCGCCCTTCCAACAGGAAGATCCCGCTCGACGAGGCGTCCGGCGATGACGAAGGCGCGGCGGGGGCCGAGGCGCCGGAGGGCCCGGCGCGCCGACGCAAGGCCGAGGCGCGGTCGCCTCGGTCGCGCGTCTCCTCGAGCTCGGTCGCGCGCCTGCTCGAGCTCGGCCGCGCCCTCCTCGGCCTCGTGCTCGTCGTGGGCATCGCCGGCGGCGTGGCGCACGCGGCGCGGCGGTACGTGAAGACCACCCCGCGCTTCGCCGTCACCGAGATCGTGGTGACCGGGGCGAGCCACCGCAGCGAGGAAGACCTGGTCGCCATCGCGGGGATCGTGAAGGGCAAGAACGTCTTCTCGACCGACCTCGACGCGGCGCGCGCGCACCTGCTCGCCGACCCGTGGATCAAGGAGGCGCGGCTCGAGCGGCGCCTGCCTGGCACCGTGTCGCTCGTGGTCGAAGAGCGCCGCGCCGCGGGCATCGTCGCCGCCGGGGACACCTACCTCGTCTCGTCCGACGGGGAGATCTGGAAGCGGCTCGAGCCGGGCGATCCGACCGATCTGCCCATCATCACCGGGCTGTCGCTCGTGATGGTCACGCAGGACCGCAAGGGCGCCGAGGCCGTCGTGCGTCGCGCGCTCGAGCCTGGAGGGTGTCCCCGGGACACCCGAAAGTGTCCCGGGACATGGGGCGCCG
>DAORJJ010000337.1:0-7448 GCA_035439005.1 Polyangiaceae bacterium
CGCGCATTGCCGGTCTGGTGGTCATCCACCGCATGCGGGAAGGGCACCAGCACGCTGGCCGCCCCCACCACAGCCAGTTCGGCCACCGTCAGCGCGCCGGTGGCTGCGCTCGTCGCCCCCTCGGCCAGCGCGGCCCCGAAGTGCCCGCCCACGATGCTGGAGGTGTCCGGCGGCGACTTCTTCATGGGGAGCGACGCCGCCGACGAGCAGAAGGCCGGCGCCGACTCCAGCCCCGCGCACCCCGTCCGGCTCGGGCGGTACTGCCTGGACGAGTTCGAGGTCACCGCCGCCGAGTTCAAGGCGTGCAGCGACGCGGGCAAGTGCAAGCGGGCCACGCCCACGAACCGCTGGGACGGCATCACGGCCAAGCAGCAGAAGCTCTACGACCCCATCTGCAACGCCAACGACTACGCGGGCCGAGCGGCTCACCCGATGAACTGCGTCGACTGGCAGGAGGCGCAGAATTTCTGCGTGGAGATGCGCGGCGGGCGCCTCCCCACCGAGGCCGAGTGGGAGTTCGCGGCGCGCGGCTCCGACGGTCGCATCTACCCCTGGGGCGACGACCCGCCCGAGCCGGGGCTCCTCAACGCGTGCGGCGCGGAGTGCACCGCGTGGGGTCGCAAGAACCCCGACTACCCGAACGTGCTCGCGCCCATGTACAAGTCCGACGACGGCTTCGCGCACACCTCGCCCGTCGGCAGCTTCCCGCGCGGCAAGACCAGCCACGGCATGAAGGACATGGTCGGCAACGTGGGCGAGTGGGTGGGGGATTTCTTTGCAAACTACACGAATGGCCCCCGCGTGACCGACCCCAAGGGCCCCGAGAAGGGGGCGAGCCGCGTCGTCCGCGGCGGGGGCTGGAACGCGGGCAACCCCATGTGGCTCCGCCCCACGTACCGCTTCGCCGCCGAGCCCGTGGACCGCAGCCACGGCGTGGGCTTCCGCTGCGCCAGGGCGCTGTAGCTCGCTCGGCTAGCCCACGAGGTGCACGTAGCGGAGCGGCTCCGCGACGTTCTTCACCGTGACGGCCGCCGGCTCGCTGAAGGCGAACTCGGCGGTCGACAGCCGGCGCGCCGCCGCCTCCATCACGAGGACTTGGTCCTTGGTCGCGCACCCCTGGAGCCGCGCGGTGTTGTTCATGCCGCTGGAGAACCCCGTGAAGTTCGCGTTCGGGCCGAACTGACCCACGAACAGCGGCGCGAGGTTGACGCCGCTCGCGACCCCGACGTTCGCGCCGCGGAGGCTGGCGAGCTCGGGCTCCTCCGGGAGGGCGTTGGTCATCGCGCGGATGTCGCGCGCGCACCGGAGCGCGGCCGCGAGGCGCTCCTCGGGGCTCGCGTCGTAGAACGGCGGACCGAAGAGCGCGATGACGCAGTCGCCCACCATCTTGTCGAACACGCCGCCGTGCTTCCACACGAGGTCGACCGCGCGCGTGCTCCAACGCTCGACGAACGCGGCGACGTTCGCCGGGGTGCGGAGCACCTGCTCGGACACGCGCGTGAAGCCGGAGATGTCGACGTAGAGCACGGCGACCTCGGCCTCGCGCGGGGCGAGATAAGCCTCGACGTAGTCCTCGCTGGAGAGGAGGCGGGCGACGTCGTCGGGGCGGAACGCGAGCGCGAGGGAGCGCCACTCCTTGTTGAAGTCGACCACCCGCTGGCGCACGAAGCCCGCGAAGCTCGCGATGAGGTCTCTGTCGTAGGTGTTGAACGAGCCGCGCTTCGCCGTGGCGACGACCTTGCCGACGAGCACCCCGTTGGTCAGGCCGTTGATGAGCACCTCCTCTTGGGCGCCTCGGGCGCCGAAGCGCTCGAGCAGCTCGCGAGACTCCCCCGTGAGGCACGCGCGGCCGAGCGCGCGGAGCCGCGGCGCCTCGAGGCCGAGCCGTGCCGCGGGATCGTCGACGGGCACGCCGCCCTCGAAGAGCTCCACGCGGAGGGTGGAGCGCTCGGCGGGCTCCTCGGAGGCGTAGAGCAGCACGAGCCTGTCGAGCGGGACGGCGCGGCTCAGGATGCTCACCGCGGTCGCGAGCCCACACGAGAGCACGCGGTGGCGGAGGGCGTTGCCGATCTCCATCATCACGAGGTGCTTCTCGCGCGCGGCGCGGATCGCGAAGAGGTGATTGTCGAGGAGCTCGGCGAGCACGCCGAGGCCGGCCGCGGCGTGCTCGACGGCCTCGGGCGGCAGCCCCGCGGGCAGCTCGAGGGCCGCGCGACCGAACCACTCGCCCGCCACGTCGATCGGCTGCGCGATCACCGTGCCCGTGGGGGATTCCTGGCGCACGAGCTCGCGCGCGTCGTCGGCGGTGCGCCGCGCGATCTCGTCCAGCCCGGAGAGCGTCGCGTCGTCGGGGGACTGGAATCGCTGGAGCGCGAGGTCTTCGCCGAACGTCTCGAAGAAGAGCACCGTCGCGCCGAGGCGCTCGCGGACCACGGGGAGCAGGCGCCCCATGAGCTCGGCGAGGCTCTGGTGCTCGACGAGCGCGACCTCGATGGCCTCGTCCACGAGGGTGCGGAGGTCGTTCAGGGCGGCGGGGGACGAGGGGAGCATGGCCTGCGACGATGATGGCGGAAAGCGAGCTCGAGCGGAAGGTCCTCGCGGGCTCAGGCCTCCGGCCTCGGGACGCGGCCGACGCGGACGGCGAGGAGGGCGAGGAGCACGACGAAGCTCACGGCGGAGAGGCCGAGCTGGACGGCGTGCGCGACGATCGAGATGGTCCCGGCGAGCAGCGGCGTCGTGCCCAAGGCGTCCGCCGAGAGGGAGAACGCGGCCTCGCGCGCGCCGAGCTGGCCCGGCACGAACACCGCCGCGGTCGCGGCGACGAGCTGCGCTCCAAACGCCGCGAAGGCCGCGCTGGGGTGGGACGAGGCCCCGACCGCCCGCGCGATCGCCCCGAGCTCGAGCACGTTGAACAACATGCCCACCGCGAGCAGCGCGCTCGGCAGCGGCGCGAGGAGCGGGCCTCGCGCGCTCTCGTCGCGGAAGCGCCCCAGGGGGCCCGCGAGCCGCGGCCAGCGGCGGCCGAGCCAGCCGATGACGCGCGCGGAGCGCACCAGCGCGCGCAGCCCTACGCCGAGCGCGATGAGGCCCGCGCCGTTGCCCACGAGCAGCGCCCGCAGCGGCACCTCCGCGCTCGCGCGCACGAAGGCGGCGCACGCGAGGCTGAGCGCGCCGACCGAGACGAACGTGGCGGTCTGGAGGGACGCGCCCGAGGCCGCGGCCGCCGCTGGAGGGACGCCGTAGGGGTAGAGGAGGGCGGCCTTGGTCGCCTCCGCCGCCGGGCGGGGCAGCGGAAAGACCTGCCCGACGCCGTAGGTGACGAGGTGGATGAGGTAGAGGCGGCGGAGGGGCACGCGCGCGCTCACCGGCCCGAGCGCGTGCCGCGTGGCGAGCGTCTCGCACCCGATCTTGGCGAGCTCGCAGGCGAGGCACAGAGGCAACGCCGCCGCCGCGGGCGCGAGGGCGCGCGCGAGCTCACCTGGGCCGAGGCGCGCCACCGTCCACGCGCTGAGGCCGAGCCCGAGCAGCGCTCCGAAGAGCTTGAGGGCCTGCGTCGCGCGGCGCGTGGCGACGGCCGTGCCGCGGCCGGCCGCGCGGTCGCTGGCCGGTGGCGGCGCTGGCGGCGAGCTCGGCACACGACGCCTAGTGGGTGGGCCGCACGAGGCGCTGCCGGAGCTCGAGGAGGTCGTCCTCGCGCAGGGTGAAGTCCCAGGGCTCGTCGAACTCGACGCGCTCGCCCTCCTCGGCGAGGACGATGCGCACGACCTCGCCCTCGGGGAAGCGCAGCTCGATGCCGCTGCGGACGCGGTGGTCGTGCGTGAGCGACACCGGGCTCGCCGACACACGCCCCGCGGGCGCGGAGAGGACCCCCTCCGGGCGCGCGATGCGCAGGCGCTCGGCCTCGAGCGAGAGACGTGGGCCGCTGCGGCTGCCCTGAATCAGCGTGAACCGCAGGAACGTCAGCGTCGTCAGGCCGACGAGGCCGAGGACCGAGAAGGTGTAGACTGCACTAAAAAGGGGCGAGCTCAAGACCCGCGCGAAGATGGGGTCGGGCGTGCACCACGCGAGGCCCCCGAGGACGCCCACGAGCGTGAGGCTGCACGCGACGTACGCGGGCACCACGCGCCGCCGCGCGACCCCCGGGCCCGGCCGCGCGCCCAGCGGGAAGGAGAGCGTTGGGACGTCGCCCGTGCGGTAGGCCGCGGTCGCGGACGCGGTCGCTTGCGCGCTCATCGTCCGATGATAGGGCCTCACGCCCTCCCGTCCAACCCCGGCGAGCGCGGTCGGTCGGCCTTGCTCCGGGCGTCGCTCCAGCCTAAGACCTGGGCCCATGAGAGCCACCTGGGTAGCCCCCCGTGAAGGTCAGCCGAACGTCACTCAGATGCACTACGCCCGCCAGGGCATCGTCACCGAGGAGATGCATCACGTGGCGACGCGCGAGCGGGTGCTGCCCGAGCTCGTTCGGGCCGAGGTCGCGCGCGGCCGGCTCGTCATCCCCGCGAACATCCGGCACGTGCGCCTCGAGCCCATGGGCATCGGCATCGCGCTCTCGTGCAAGGTGAACGCGAACATCGGGAACAGCGCCGTGACCGGCAACGCCGAGGGCGAGCTCCGTAAGCTCTCGATCTGCATGAAATACGGCGCCGACACGGTCATGGACCTCTCGACGGGCGGCGACATCGACGGCATCCGCCGCGCGCTCGTGGCCGAGTCCATCGTGCCGCTCGGCACGGTGCCCATCTACCAGGCCCTCCAGAACCGAAAGAGCGTGAAGGAGCTCTCGGCGGCCGACCTCATCGACATGCTCGAGCACCAAGCCCAGCAAGGCGTCGACTACTTCACGATCCACGCGGGCGTGCTCGTCGAGCACCTGCCGCTCGTGAAAGACCGCATCACCGGCATCGTGTCGCGCGGCGGCTCGATCATGGCCCAGTGGATGCTCGAGCACCACAAGCAGAACCCGTTCTACACCCACTGGGACAAGGTCCTCGAGATCTGCGCGCGGTACGACGTCACCATCTCCGCGGGCGACGGGCTCCGGCCGGGCTGCCTCGCCGACGCGAGCGACGCGGCCCAGTTCGCCGAGCTCGCGACCCTCGGCGAGCTCACGAAGCGCGCGTGGGAGCGCGACGTGCAGGTGATGATCGAGGGCCCCGGCCACGTGCCCTTCGACCAGATCGAGATGAACGTGAAGAAGGAGATGGAAGTGTGCCACGAGGCGCCCTTCTACGTGCTCGGCCCGCTCGTCACCGACATCGCCCCCGGCTACGATCACATCACGAGCGCGATCGGCGCGACGATGGCGGGCACGGCCGGCGCGGCGATGCTCTGCTACGTGACCCCGAAGGAGCACCTCGGCCTCCCCGACGAGGACGACGTCCGCCAGGGCCTCATCGCCTACAAGATCGCCGCGCACGCGGCCGACATCGCGCGCCACAGGCCAGGCGCGCGCGATCGCGACGACGCCCTCTCTCGCGCCCGCTACGCCTTCGACTGGAAGGAGCAGTTCCGCCTCTCGCTCGACCCCGAGACGGCCCAGTCGATGCACGACGCGACCCTCCCGGAGGAGTACTTCAAGACCGCCGAGTTCTGCAGCATGTGCGGGCCGAAGTTCTGCTCCATGCACATCAACCGCGAGGTCGAGGCGTACAACAAGAAGCTCGCGGAGGACACGCGCAGCGGCAAGCGCACCCTCGAGCTCTTCTCGGCTCGGTGAAGCGGCTGCTCGGGTACGCGCGCGCCGGGGCGGAGCTGCTCCGCACCTCGCCGGCGGCGCGCCTGCGGGCCGAGGTCGCGCTGGCCGTGTGCTTCGTGGCGTGCGGTCGTGCGTCCCCCTCCGCCAACGTGCCCGACACCGCGGGTCTGCCGCGAGTCACGCTCGCGGCCGACGGCGGCGCCGAGCGCACGCCCGAGCTCGTGGAGCTCTGGAAGCGCGCGGGCGAGGGCGTCGAGGAGGACCTGATGCGCCTCGGCCAGACCGAGGGCGCGGCGGGCCTCGCGGAGGGCGCGACCACGCCGGAGACGCGGCTGCTCGCGGCGCGGGCGATGGCCCACGCGCACGGCCTCGCGGGCCTCGCGTGGCTCGGCGAGCGCGCCGCCACCGACGACCTCGAGGTCGCGCGCGAGGCCGCCCGGTCGGCCGTGGCCCTGGCCGGGCGAGGCCGCGACCAGCGTGACCCGGAGGACGCCGAAGAAATGCGTGCAGGATGCAAGTGGCTCCTCGCCGCCGCCCGCGACGAGCGCCGCGATCGGCAGGTGCGCGTCGACGCCGTCCGGGCCGTGCGGCTCCTGCTCGATCGAGGCTGCGCAAAGGCCGAGGAGGTCCCCACCTCCCTCGACGTCAAGCCCTGAGCCGCCGGCCCTCGAGGGCGCTCAGCGCACCTTGCAGTCCTTGATGGGCTTGAGCGCGGCGTCGAAGCACGCCTTCTGCTCGGCGCACGGCCTGGCGAGGCACGCCGTCGCGCCAGCGCCTACGCCTTTGTAGGCATACGCCGCCGTGGAGCAAAGCTCGTCATCGGGGAACGCCGCGCCGCACTCGTTCACCTTCGCGAGGCAGGCCGTCACGTAGTCGCGCGAGGCCTGGCCGCCGACCGCCTCGCCCGCCTGCGCGATGCAGAGATCGTCGCCCCCGCACGAGGGCGCGCCGTAGCAGCGCGCATACGATGCGACGGCGGCGGGCTCCGAGATCTGCGCGTAGATGCACTTGGTCGCTTCGTCGCACGGCTCAGCGGTGCCGCCCCCGTCCGAGCACGCGGCGCGGCTCGCGCGGGCGTCGCAGATGAGCTTCTCCTCGGGCGTGAGCGCGCCGCCGTCGGCCGCGGAGTCCTTCGCGCCCGAGTCCTGCGGGGGAGGGGGCGCCGCGTCGGTCGCCGCGTCGGGCGTGGGGGGCAGCGGGGCCGCGTCGACGGCCGTCGTCGCGTCGGCCCCCGCGTCGCCCGCGGTCGCGGTGCTGCTGCACGCAGCGAGGGCCGAGGCCGCCAGGATGGACGAGGCCGCGAGCGCGAGCGGGAGGGAGGCGAGGGAGGGCTTCATGGCGCACAAAAATGCACGTCGCCCGGCCGCGAGCAAGGTCCTTGAGACAATGTAGGAACGCGCGCGTCCGCGTCAGAGCGCGAGGGCCGCCACGACCGCCTCGACGTCGTTCGCGAGCTCGAGCGGGCGGTTGGGGATCACCCCGTCGCCGACGCCGCGGGGGAGGGTCCCCTCGTGGGTGCCCACCTTGAACTCGGTGAATTTCAGCGCGCTCGCCGTGGAGACCACCACCACCCGGTCGGACCTCGCGATGACGCCCCGCTCGCGGAGCTTGCGGGCCGCCACGAGCGCGACGGCGGTGTGCGGGCACACGTAGAGCCCCGTGCGATCGGCGCGGGCCGCCGCGTCCGCGATCTCCTGCTCGCTCGCGTGCTCCACGACGCCGTTCATCGCGTCGAGGGCCTTCATCGCCGCGT
>DAORJJ010000338.1:0-7438 GCA_035439005.1 Polyangiaceae bacterium
GGGACAGGCCCCGCGAGGGCCGTCGCCCCGGCGATCTCCTCGGGGGTGAGCTTGCGCGTCGCGGCGTCGAGCTCGGTCTTCAGCGAGAGCGCGAGAGCGCCGTCGCCGCGAGCGCGCGCGCGCTCGGCCCGCCGGGCCAGCACGTGCTCCATGCCGCCGGCCGCCAGGGTGAGGCGCTCGACCGACGCCGCGTCGTTCAGCTCGGCGTGGAGCGCGGCCGCCATGTCGAACTGCTTGAGCGCGTTCTCGTAGACGCCCGCCGCGCGCGCGAGCTCCCCCGCCGCGTCGAACGCCTTCGCCGCCTTCTCGTGCTGCCCGAGCTTCTGCGCGACCTCGCCGGCGCGCCGCCAGAGGTCTCTCCTCCTGCCGCCCTCTGGAGGCACCGCGAGCGCGGCGTTCTCCAGCATCGTCAGCGAGTAGCCAAAGGCCTCCAGCTTGTCGACCGCCGCGAAGGCGTCCGCGGCCTTCTCGTACTCCTCGGCGTCCTGCAGCAGCCTCGCGGCCCGGAGGTGCTCGCCTGCCTCGCGGAAGCACTCGGCGGCGAGCAGCTTGTCCGCGCGCGCGGCGGAGCGCTCGAGCTGCTCGGCCGCCCGCAGCGGCTCGCCGAGCTTCCGGAACAGCGCGGCCGCTTGGGCGTGCTCTCCCGCCTTCTCGAAGGCCTCCGCGGCGTTCTTCTCCTCGCCGAGCTTGAGGAAGACCCTGCCCGCGCGCGCGTGCTCGCCGCCGCGCTCGTAGATTCTCGAGGCCTCGCGCAAGAGGCCGCGGCGCATCTGCAGATCGCCGGCCGCCCGGTGGTCCCCGGCCGCGAGCGCTGCCCGCAGCTCCTCCTCGGAGGCCCGCTCGTCGCGCGTGGAGAGCCACCGGTAGCCCCACCGCGCGAGGAGCGCGACGACCACGAAGAACAGGACCTTCGGTCCGTGCAGCGTGAGGGCGTCGATCAGGGGTTCCATTGCGGTCGTGGGCGGGGGCGGCGGGGTTCATTGGAGCGGCAGGTGCCCAATCCGGCAAACAAATTCGGCCCCGACCCGCGCCCGACGCGACACCATTTTGGATCAACGCGCCTCGAAAAGCGGTAACCCGAGTCCATGGACTCACGCGATCGTGGCGGCCCCGAGGCGCCGAGTGTCGACATCGACATCGAAGGCCGCGCGGCCTTCTATTTGGGCCGCACCGAGGAGAGCGCGCCGTATCTCTATCCCCACAAGCACCTCCTCACGCACGCCGTGGTGATCGGCATGACGGGCAGCGGCAAGACTGGCCTGTCGGTCGCGCTGCTCGAGGAGGCCGCGCTCGATGGCGTCCCGGCGATCGTCATCGACCCCAAGGGAGACATCGGCAACCTCCTCCTCACGTTCCCCGCGCTCGACGCGGCGTCGTTCGCGCCCTACGTGCCGGAGGGCGAGGATCCCGAGGCGGTCGCGTCGCGGTGGCGAGCGGGGCTCGCGGCCGGGCACCAGGACGGCGCTCGGGTCGCGCGGCTCAGGGAGGCCGCGGACTTCGCCATCTACACGCCCGGCAGTCGCACCGGGATCCCGGTGTCGATCGTGGGCTCGCTCGCCGCGCCCTCGGCCGACCTCGTCGAGGACGGCGAGCTCTTCCGCGAGCGCGTGGCGACGGTCGCGACGAGCCTGCTCGGCTTGGTCGGTGTCGACGCCGATCCGGTGAAGTCGCGCGAGCACATCCTGCTCTCGACGCTGCTCGCCCAGGCCTGGCAGCGAGGTCAGGATCTCGATCTCTCCTCGCTCGTGCTGCGCATTCGCGAGCCGGGGCTGAAGAAGGTGGGCGTGCTCGATCTCGAGAGCTTCTACCCGGAGCGCGACAGGTTCACCCTCGCGGTGGCGTTCAACAACCTGCTCGCCGCGCCGGGCTTCGAGGCGTGGCTCGAGGGGGCGCCGCTCGACGTCGGCGCGTTCTTGCGCACGAAAGAGGGCAAGCCGCGCGTCGCGATCTTCTCGATCGCGCACCTCGGTGACGCGGAGCGCATGTTCTTCGTCTCGGTGCTGCTCGCGCAGGTGGTGGCCTGGATGCGCGCGCAGTCAGGGGCGACGAGCCTGCGCGCGCTCCTCTTCATGGACGAGATCGTGGGGTATTTCCCGCCCGTGAAGGCGCCTCCCTCGAAGGCGCCGCTCCTCTTGCTGCTCAAGCAGGCGCGGGCGTTCGGCCTCGGCGTGGTGCTCGCCACGCAGAACCCGGTCGACATCGACTACAAAGGACTCTCGAACTGCGGCACGTGGTTCCTCGGGCGCCTCCAGACCGAGCGCGACAAGGCGCGCGTGCTCGAGGGCCTCGAGGGCAGCGCGCAGGGGCGCCCCTTCGACAAGGTCGCCGTCGAGCGCACGCTCGCCGGGCTCCCCCCGCGCACGTTCGTCGTGCACGACGTGCGCGAGGACGGGCCCTTCCTGATGGAGAGCCGCTTCTGCCTCTCGTACTTGAAGGGACCGCTCCGCCGCGACGAGGTGCGCGCGCTGATGGCGGCGCACCCCGCCCGGGTGGAGGCGCTCGCGCCGGAGGCCGCCGCCCCGCCCGCGGGCGTCACCGAGGGCACGTCGCCGGGCGCGCTCCCGGCGTCGGGATCGGCGGCGCGCGACAAGCCGGCGGTCCCCGACGAGGTCACCGAGGTGTTCCTGCCAGCGTCGCGCGCGTCGACGGGTGCCGTGACGTACGCGCCCGCCCTCGTCGCGCGCGTGAGCGTCCGCTTCGTCGACCCAAAGACCAAGCTCGACTACGCCCGCGAGGGCACGTTCACGACGCCACTGGAGGAAGGCGCCCTCGGGCCCGACTGGACCCGCGCGCGCTGGTCGCCCCTGCGCGCGCAGGATCTCACGCGCGAACCCGTGCAAGATGCACGTTTTTGTCCGCTCCCGAAGGAGGCGACGAAGCCCAAGAGCTACGCCGGCTGGCAGCGCGCGCTCGTGTCGTGGCTCGCCGAGTCGCAGGGGGTCGCCCGCCCGTACTCGCCCAAATGGAAGGTCTACGGCGAGCCGGGCGAGTCGGAGGGGGCCTTCCGCGGGAGGCTCGAGCTCCGCGCCCGCGAGGAGCGCGAGGCCGCGCTCGAGGCGCTGAACGCGAAGTACAGCGCCAAGTTCGAGGCGCTCCGCGAGAAGCTGCAGCGAGCCCACGCGGCCGTCGTCCGCGACGAGGCAGAGGCCCGCGTGCAGGGCGTCGGCTCCGCGTTCTCGGTGGGCGCGCAGGTGATGTCTCTCTTCGGCGCGCGCTCTCCGGGCCGGCGCATCCTCGGCGGCGCGGCCCAGGTGACCCGGCAGGCGGGGCGGCTCTCCCGCGCGCGCGACGCGC
This sequence comes from Polyangiaceae bacterium, assembly GCA_035439005.1. Taxonomy (GTDB): domain Bacteria; phylum Myxococcota_A; class Polyangia; order Polyangiales; family Polyangiaceae; genus JAAFHV01. Next base: position 3,295 of record DAORJJ010000338.1, read on the forward strand.
TGGAGGAGAAGCGGCGCGCCCTGACGGAGCTCCAGGCGAAGGGGCAGGCGCTCGACGCGGAGTACCGCGCCGAGGCGGCGCGGGTGACGTCGGCGACCGCGTCGATCGAGATCGAGTCGGCCCTCGTTCGGCCGAAGAAGACCCACATCGAGGTGCGCCTGTTCGCGCTCGGATGGTGCCCGGTCGAGTGAGCTGCGAGTGAGCGTGACGCGCGCGTGAGGGGGCGTGTCGGGCGTCGCGTCAGCGCGAACCGGCGCCGCGCGCGCACCGGCCGGGGGCCGCGTCGTCGAGCGCGTTCGCGACTCGGCGGCCGGCCTCGGGGTGCCGCTGGGTCGCGGCCTCCAGGGCCCGCCGGAGGCGCGCGAGATCGGCGCTCGCGTGGTCGGCGCAGAGCCGCGCGATCACCGCCGTGAGCGTCGCCTGGGCCGGCTCTTCGAGGGCGTCGTCCGGCGTGGCGATGAGGGCGTCGACGCTGGAAATCACGGGCTCGGCGCGCGCGCCGGGCGCGAGCCCGAGCCACACGCGCGGCACGGCCGCCACGAGGCGCGGGGCGCCCGCGAGCATCGCGTCCACGGTCGCGGCGTCCGCGGCGGAGCCCCACTCGGCCGCGAACCGCGAGAAGAACCCGTCCGCGTAGTGCGGGTGGAGCTTCCCGCGGGACTCGGCCAAGATCGTGAGCGCGGCGGCGCGGTGCTCGGCGTCGCCGCGGGCCCACGCGCGCCGCGCCTCGTCGTCGAGGACGAGCCGGTGCCGGTCCGACAGCCCGAACACGAGCGCCCGCACCGCCTCCTTGTACAGCGCCGGGTGCCCGTCGAGCGCGGCCAGCAGCGCCCGGACGTCCTCCGGCCGAGCGTAGTGCAGGGTGGCCGCGACCTCGGCGACGAGCCGCGGTGAGCGCGAGTCGACCAGCGCCTGCACGAGCCGCGCCCTCGCGGGCGTCGTGGCGAGCGCGCTCGCGGCGAACGAGGGGTTGCAGGCGTCGTGGGTGCGGCCTAGCGGGTCGCGCCGGGCGGGGCACAGCACGCGCGTCACCAGGGCGGGGTGCTCGGTCCGCGCCGGATCGAAGCCCGCGCGCTGGAGCTCGCCGAGGAGCGAGAGGCCGAGGGCCGTGCGGTCGACGCCGGCCTCGGGCGGCAGCACCGCGCGGCACGCGGGGGCGCGGTCGTCCTCGTCGCAGAGGTGCCCGCGCGGAAACAGCGCGTCCGCGACGAGAAGGGCGCCCCGCTCGGGGAGCGAGCGGAGCCGTCGGGCGACCCACCGCCCGTACGCGCGCTCCGCTTCGAAGACCACGTCGTCGCGGGAGAGCAGCGCGAGCGCTCCCTGGCGCGCGGCGCGCCCCTCCGCGACGCGCGGGAGCTCTGCGACGAGCCACGCCTCGATGCGCGCGTGCAGCTCGGGGGCCGCGCGCTCCTCCAAGCGCAGCACCGCGAGCCGCACCCGCGCTTCGGCGTCGCGCCGCGCGGCCTGCCGGCTCTCGTCGCTGCCGCGCGCTCGCAGCGCGGCGCGGTGCACGACGACGGAGCCCCGCCCCGGGCGCGTGCGGGTCAGCCACGCGAAATACGCCTCGTGGTGGGCGGGGTCCGGGGGGGCGCCGCGAAAGCGCGCCTCGGTGGCGTCGTCGTAGGCGTCGAGGATGGCCTCGAGGATCGCGCCACGCGGCGCGAGCTCCCGACCCGAACCGACGCGGTCGGACAGCTCGATCACGAGCGCGCGGCCACCCTTGCCCTCCACGACGACCCGCGCGGTCGGCGCCCCCCGGGGAACGAGCGGCGCGTACCTCACCGCCACGCGGTCGAGCGAGGGCGCCGCGTTCACCGCGAACGCGAACGCGTCGGGGTCGGTCTCCTTCGCGTAGGCGAGCGCCTGCGCGAGCGCGGAGGTCGCCGCGCCGAGAGCCTCCTCGAGCGAGCGCGCGTCGTTCGATACGAGGGCGCCGTCGACGTGAAGGACCACCGCGTGGCCGGCGACCCGCTCGACCTCGCGGGCCGCCGCGCGGAGCCTCGCCGAGCGAGGGTCGAAGCCGCCGCCATCCGGGGTCGGCTCGACCACGATCGGCGCGTCCGCCCGGACGACCACCCGCGGATCGGGGGCGCCGCAGGCGAGCGGGAGGGCGACGAGCAACAACGTGTAGAATGCACGGTGCGTCATCGCAGCGCGCCTTGGTGCGTGCGAGGCGCGCGCGGCGCGCGAGGCGTGTCGCTCGCGGGTCCTCCGTCCCGCGGTCGGGCGTGCGGCGGCGCGTGTGGAGCGCGCGGGGCGCTCGGCGCGGGGAGGCGAGGGCAGGGCTCGGCGAACACCTCGGTCAGCCCCTCGCCCGGGTGCGCCTGGCGCCGCGCCGCGATCGCCTTGCCGATCTCCGCGCGCCCCGCGTCGTCGCCTTCGGCGCAGAGGCCCTCGCGCAGCTCGGCGAGGGTGGTGTCCGGGCCCCGCTCGGCCCGGCGCTCGCCAGCGCGATCGAGGTAAGCGTCGAGCTTCGTGAGGAACACGCGGGCGCGCGGCGCCCCGCGCGCTCCCTTCGCGAACGCGGGCAGGGTGGCGCGCGTCGACTGCACGGCGGCCTCGCCGTACGCCATGAAGCGGCTGAAGTCCCCGAGCTCGAGCGGGGCCCCGAAGAGCTCGCCGAAGCGCGTGAAGACCGGGGCGGACGCCCGCAGCGTGAGGGCGCGCGCCACGAGGTACGCGATGTCTCCGCGGGCCGCCGGCAGGTCCCGCGCGAGATCGCGGGCGTCGGCGACGAGCGCGTCGTCCCCCAGGCCGTCGAGGGACGAGGCCATCGCGTCGATGGCGACGGGGAAGAGCCGCGTGCCGAAGAGGCCCTGCGCGGCGTGCAGCGCGCGCCCGAGCCCCGCGCCGCCCCGCGCGACGCGCGAGAAGAGCAGGCGCGTGAAGGCGACGTCGTCCGCGCGGAGCGCGTCCCGCGCGAGCCCGTCGAGGGCCTCCGGCTCCGCGCGCGCCAGCCGGTAGAGCTCGTCGCTGCAGTACGAGCTCTGCGAGACGGCGACGCGGTCTCCGGAGCGCACGCGCTCCTCGGGGCACACCACGAAGTGCTGCGCCGGCGTCGGATCGGCGCGACGCGTCCGCCAGTCGGCGAGCACCGCGAGCGCCACCTGGAGGCGATCGAACGAGGGGAGGACGTACCGCGCGGCGGGCGCGTCGCCCCGCGAGGCGCGCGCGAAGCCGGCGCGCACCGCCGCGAGGGCCTCCTCCTCGTCCAGGTCGTGCAGCGCGGCGACGAGGAACCGCGCGTACTCGCGCTCGGCGCGGCGGAGCGGCGAGGTGGCCGCCGCGCGGTCGAACACCTCGGGCCGCTGGTGGGCGAGGTCGCGGAACAGGTCTCCGCCCGACGAGACGAGCGCGTGCCGGGCGGCCCGGGCGAGCGCGTCGTCGTGGTCGGCGCGGGCGAGCTCGTGGAGCCGGAGCAGGCGCAAGACGCGCTCTGCGCCGGCCGCGCCGTCGGGATCGTCGTCGCGTCCTCCGGTGGGTCTGCCGCGGAGCAGGGTGTCGAGGTAGGCCCCGCGCTCCAGCGGAGGCACGTCGGCGGGCTCGCGGCTCGCGTAGCGGGCCCACGCGACCTCTCGTGCGCGGTCGCGCAAGAGATGTGTGTAGTCTGCACTTTGAAGGAGCGCCTGGCCTGGGCGGTCGGAGCGCGCCTCCAGGGTCTCGCCGTCGTCGGAGAGCGAGGCGCGCGGGCGTCGCGCCAGCGGATCGAAGCGGAAGGAGACGCGCCGGAGGCGCCCCGCGGCGGCGGCGTAGCTCGTGGGGGACGCGCGCCCGAGCTCGTCGAGCGCGCGCGCGAGCGACTCCATCGTGTCGGCGAGGTAGCCCTCGCGTCCCTCGCGGTCGGAGGGGAGGAGGGCGAGGTCGACCGAGAGCTCGATCGGCCCGCCCGAGTGCGCCCGCGTGACGCCGTCGAGGGCGTCTCGGGCTCGGCGCGCGCGCATCGCCTCTGGGTCGAACGGCAGCCGCGCGCCCCGCGCGTCGACGAGCAGGATCGCGACGGTCGTGCCCTCGCGCGGGGCCTTCGGAGCGCCGCAGCTCGCGAGCGACGCGAGCGCCACGGCCGCCGCCGCGAGGAGCGCGCGCGCCCCGCGCGGGCCATGGGCGGCGCGCCTCAAGCGGCGCACCGCGCGTGGTCCCCCCGGCG
>DAORJJ010000339.1:0-7437 GCA_035439005.1 Polyangiaceae bacterium
CATCGGTGAACAGCTGCAGCACCGCCGGCCGCGCCGCGAGCAGTTCGTAGAACACCGCCCGGCCACCGACCGCGCCGACGATGCGGGCGGCCGCCGACCACCCGCCCGTCGTCGCACCTCCTCACGCCGCCGCGCCGCCTCCCGCCCCGTCGAGAACCGCCATGCAGAAGCCCCCCGTGAACGCGCCGTCCGCGCCCGCCCTCGCTCCTTCCCCCGTCGCGGCGGAGGCGGCCACCGACTGGGTCGAGTCGCTCCAACGCCTCCAGGCCCCCGCCATCGCGGCGCAGCTCGAGTTCCAGCGCATGATGGCGGAGAGCCACATGGCCTTCCTGCGGGCCGTCGAGACCTCGTACGCCACCGTGAGCCCCGCGACCGCGGCGTCCGTGGTTCATGCACCTAGGCCTGTGGCGGTCGCGCCTGCGCCGGTCGTGGTCGCGCCCGCGCCGGTCGTGGTCGCGCCCGCGCCGGTCGTGGTCGCGCCCGCGCCCGCGCCCGTCGTGGTCCCGTCAGCGCCGGTCGTGGTCGCCACGCCCGCGCCCGCGCCCGCCTCCGCCGCGCGCGCCCTCACGCCGGTCCTCCTGGCGATCGTGTCGGAGAAGACCGGATACCCCGAGGAGATGATCGACACCTCCATGGACATGGAGGCCGACCTCGGCATCGACTCGATCAAGCGCGTGGAGATCCTCTCGGCGATGAAGGCGGCCGTGCCCGACCTGCCGCAGGTGGCGACCGCGAAGATGGCGGCGACGCGCACGCTCGCGCAAATCATCGAGCTCATGGGCGGCGCGCCCGAGGCGTCCGTGGCGCCCGCGCCCGCCGCGCCCTCGGCCGCCGCGCCAGCGGCGATGGCGGCGACGGAGCCTTTGCCCTCGAGGGTGACGGCGCTGCAGCCCGTGCTGCTGTCGATCGTGTCGGACAAGACGGGCTATCCGGTCGAGATGATCGACACGTCGATGGACATGGAAGCCGACCTCGGCATCGACTCGATCAAGCGCGTCGAGATCCTCTCGGCGATGAAGCAGGCGGTGCCGGATCTGCCGCAGGTGGCGACGTCGAAGATGGCGGCGACGCGCACGCTGGCGCAGATCATCGAGCTCATGGGCGGCGAGCTGGTGGCCGCGAGCCCTGCGGTCCAGGTGGCCGCGAGCGCGCCCCTCACGCCCGCGCCCGCCGCGAGCCCCGCGCCCGCCGCGGCCTCCCGCGTCGCCGAGCTGCAGCCGGTGCTGCTGTCGATCGTGGCCGACAAGACGGGGTATCCGGTCGAGATGATCGACACGTCGATGGACATGGAGGCCGACCTCGGGATCGACTCGATCAAGCGCGTCGAGATCCTCTCGGCCATGCGTCAAGCGGTGCCAGACTTGCCGCAGGTGGCGACGTCGAAGATGGCGGCGACGCGCACGCTCGCGCAGATCATCGAGCTCATGGGCGGCTCGCTGCCCGCCGGGGCGGCCGAGGTCGGCGGGGCCGCGGCGCGCGAGACCGTCGCCCCATTATCGGCGCCGCTGGCGCCCCTCGCTCCGGTCGCGCGCGTCGCCGTGCGCGTCGTGCGTGCCCCGGCCATCGGCTTCGCGGTGGCGGGCCTCGCGGGCGGCCACATCGCCGTCACGCCCGACGGCGGCGGCGTCGCGGCCGCGCTGGTGGACGCCCTCCGCGCACGGGGCGTCGACGCGGCCCTCGCCACGGTCGACGCGATCCCCGAGGCCGCCACCGGCCTCCTCTTCCTCGGCGGCCTCCGCCCCGTGGTCGACGAGGCCGCGATGGCCGTCAACCGCGAGGCGTTCGGCGCTGCGCGCGCCGTCGCGGCCCGCTTCCGCGAGCGCGGCGGGGTGTTCGTCACCGTGCAAGACACCGGCGGCGATTTCGGCCTCTCCGGGCGCGAGCCCGGGCGCGCGTGGCTCGCGGGGCTCGCGGCGCTCGCCAAGACCGCGCGGGAAGAGTGGCCGCTCGCGACCGCGAGGGCGATCGACCTCGAGCGGGGGCACCGGAGCGATCGGGAGCTCGCCGAGGCGCTCGCCGCGGAGCTGTTCGCGGGCGGGCCCGAGGTCGAGGTCGGCCTCTCCGCGGCAGGCGAGCGCGTGACGCTGGCGGCCGTCCCCAGCGCGGTGAGGCCGACCGGCGCGCCCGTCGCCGAGGGCTCGGTGTTCGTGGTCACCGGCGGGGCGCGGGGCGTCACGGCCGCGTCGCTCATCGAGCTCGGGCGGGTTGCGCGTCCGCGCGTCTTGCTGCTCGGCCGCACCGCGCTCGGCGTCGAGCCCGCGGCCTTCCACGGCGCGACCGACGAGGCCTCCATGAAGCGCGTCGCCCTCGCCGAGGCGAAGCGCGCGGGCCGCACCGTCACCCCTCGCGAGCTCGGCGCCGAGGTCGACAAGCTCCTCGCCGGGCGCGAGGTGCGCGACACGCTCGCGAAGCTCGCCGCGGTCGGCGCGACCGCCCGCTACGAGGCCGTCGACGTCCGAGACCCGGTCGCCCTGCGCGCCCTCTTCGACGACGTGCGCCGCACGTGGGGCCCCATCCACGGGCTCGTCCACGGCGCGGGCGTGCTCGCCGACGCCTTCATCGACAAGAAGACCGACGCGCAGTTCGACCGCGTGTTCGACACCAAGGTGCTCGGCCTCCGCGCGCTGCTCGAGGCCACGCTCACCGATCCGCTCGAGTGGATCTGCCTGTTCTCGTCGGTGGCCGCGCGCGGCGGCAACGCGGGCCAGGCCGACTACGCGATGGCCAACGAAATCTTGAACAAGATCGCCCACGTGGAGGCGAAACGTCGCGACGGTCGGTGCCGCGTGTGCGCCATCGGCTGGGGCCCGTGGGACGGCGGCATGGTCACCCCCGCGCTCCGCGGTCACTTCCTCGAGCGCGGCGTCGCGCTCCTGCCGGTGCGCGAGGGCGCGGACGCCTTCGTGAAGGAGCTCTCGGCCGCGCCGTCGGACGACGTCGAGGTCGTCATCGGCGGCGGCGGCGCCACCGGCGAGCTCGGCCTCCTCGGCGAGAGCGGCGGGGTGCGCGCGCAGGTCGAGGTGACGGTGAGCGCGTCGACCCACCCGCAGCTGGCGAGCCACCGCATCCAGGGCAAGCCCGTGCTGCCGATGGTGCTCGCCGTCGAGTGGTTCGCGCGCCTCGCGCGGGCGCTCTTCCCCGACCGGGCGTCGGTGCAGCTGCGCGACGTGCGCGTCGTGCGCGGCGTCACGCTGGCCGGCTTCGACGACGCCGGCGACCGCTTCACGCTCACCGCGAGCGCGGGGAAGGCGGCGAACAAGGGCGTGGTGCTCGAGCTCCGCGACTCCTCCGGCGCCGTCCGCTACAGCGCGTGCATCGAGCCGAGCGCTGCGCGTGCCGCGGCCGAGCCGCTGAACGGCGCGGAGCTCGGGGAGAGCCCGTGGCAGGGCGCCGAGCTCTACTCGCCGAGCACCCTCTTCCACGGCCACGACTTCCAGGTCATCCGCTCGGTCGACGGGCTCTCCCCGCGCGGCGCGCGCGCCACGCTCTCCGGCACCTCCGACGTCGGCTGGCCGACCGAGGCGTGGGAGACGGATCCCGCGGCCGTCGACGGCGCCCTCCAGCTCGCCATCCTCTGCGGCCTCGGCTCGCTCGGGCAGACCCTGCCGCTGCGCATCGGCAAGGTCGGGTACGCGGGGCACGCCGCCGCCGGACCCATCCAGTGCGCCCTGCTCGTCCGCAGCCAGACCCCCGAGCGCGTGGTGTGCGACATCACGCTCGCCGGCAGCGACGGCGCGCGCATCGCCGACCTCGTCGACGTCGAGATGTACGCGGTGCCGAGCGGCACCACGGCCAGCGCGACCGCCTAGGTACCTCGCCACCCTCTCGTCCACGCGCGCCCCTCGGGGCGCGCGCGACTCTGGAGCACCCGTTGAAGTTTCCCCCGATCGCGATCGTCGGCCAAGGCTGCGTCCTCCCCGCTGCGCTCACCCCCGAGGCGCTGTGGACCCTCGTGCGCCAGGGGCGCTCGGCCATCGGGCCCGCCGCTCCGGGGCTGTGGGGCCTCGACGCCGGGGCGAGCCGTGAGCAGCTCGCGCGCGAGATCGCGAGCGACGTCGGCGGCCGCGTGACGGGCTTCGACGAGGTGTTCGATCCCGAGGGGTTCGCCGTGGACGCCGCGAGCCTGCGCGGGCTCGACCCCGTGTTCTTGTGGACGCTCCACGCCGCGCGCGAGGCCTTGCGGAGCGCGGGCCTGTCGCCGCTCGAGCCGCGCCCGCGGGGCGCGCTGGTGCTCGGCAACCTGAGCTACCCCACCCCTGGCCTGGTCGATCTCGCCCTCGAGGTCTGGTCGGGCGAGGAGCGCGGCGCCGACGCGCGCAACCGCTTCATGTCGGGCCTGCCGGCGCACCTCGCCGCCGCGGCGGTGGGCTTCGGGGGCGAGGCCTACGCCCTCGACGCCGCGTGCGCCTCCTCCCTCTACGCGCTGAAGCTCGCGTGCTTGGCGCTCCACGATGGACGCGCCGATCTCGCCCTCGCGGGCGGCGTGAACCACGCCGACGATCTGTTCCTCCACGGCGGCTTCTCGGCGCTGCGCGCGCTGAGCCCGACCGGACAGAGCAGACCTTTTCACCGGGAGGCCGACGGCCTCGTGCCCGCGCAAGGGGCGGCGCTGCTCCTCCTCGAGCGCCTCGACGACGCGGTCGCCCACGGGCGGCGCATCCTCGGCGTCATTCGCGGCGTGGGGCTCTCGAACGACGGCCGGAGCCGCGGCCTCATGGTCCCCTCCGAGGAGGGCCAGATCCGCGCCCTCCGCGCGGCGTACGCGGAGAGCGGCCTCTCGCCGCGCGACATCTCGCTCGTCGAGTGCCACGCCACCGGTACCGGCGTGGGCGACGGCGCGGAGATCCGCAGCATGCGCGCGGTCTTCGAGGGCGCGCGGGGCGTGCCGATCGGCTCGCTCAAGTCGAACGTCGGGCACCTCATCACGGCCTCCGGGGCCGCGGCGGTCATCAAGGTGCTCGCCGCGATGCGCGAGCGCGTCCGGCCGCCCACGCGCCACGCGGACGCGCCGCTCGACGAGCTCGGCGACGGGGCCTTCCGGCTGCTCCGCGAGGAGGAGCCCTGGGAGTCACCGGAGGGCACGCCGCGACGGGCGGCGATCAGCAACTTCGGGTTCGGCGGCAACAACGCCCACCTCGTCCTCGAGGAGTGGCTCCCGGGCGCGACGTACGGCGGCGCCACTCGCTCCGATGACCTCGTCGAGATCGCGGTCGTCGCGCGCTCGGTGCGCGCGGGCTCGGCCACCGAAGAGCTCGCCGAGGGGCTCCTCACGACCGCCGCGGGCACGACCGCCGAGGCGCGCGCCGCGACCGTCGAGCTGGACGCGGCGGGGCTCCGCTTCCCGCCGAACGATCTGCGCGCGTCGCTCCCGCAGCAGACCTGGCTGCTCGCCATGGCCAAGGCCCCGGGCGTCGCCGACGCGCTCGCGCGGCTCCCGAAAGAGCGCACCAGCGTGCTCATCGGGATGCAGACCGACGCCGAGGTCGCGCGGCACGCCGTGCGCTGGCGCGGGGAGCGCCGGTGGGTCGACGCGCTCCCCCCGGCGCTCGCGCGCGACGGGCTCACCGGGGCCTCCGTCATCGGCTGCATGCCCAACATCGTGGCCAACCGCCTGAGCCACCAGCTCGACCTGCGCGGGCCGAGCTACACCGTGTCGTCCGAGGAGCGCTCCGGCCTCGCCGCGCTCGCCATCGGGGCGCGCGCGCTCCGCGCCGGCGAGATCGACGCGGCGGTCGTGGGCGCGGTCGACCTCGCGTGCGAGCCCGTGGCCGAGCGCGCCGCGCGTGACGCGCTGCCGCCGAGCCACCGCCCCGCGGGCGACGCCGCGGTGCTGCTCGTGCTCAAGCGCCACGCGGACGCGGTGCGGGACGGCGATCCCGTGCTCGCGCTCCTCACCGACGATCTCTTCGATGGGCCCGAGCCCACGCTCGACCTGGCCCTCACGCCCGAGTCGGCGGGGCTCACTCCTCGCTTCGGGCACGCGCACGCCGCGTCGGGACTGCTCCACGTCGCCGCCGCGATCGAGGCGTGCGCTCGGCGCGCGCTCCCGTCGAGCCTCGGCCCCATGCCGTGGCTCCCCACCGCGGGCGCCCGGCGCGCGCGCGTGCGCGTGGCGTCGCTCACGGGCGAGAGCACCACGTACGTCGAGGCGCCGCCGCCCGCGGCGGCCTCGTCGATAGATCCGATCTTTCTGGAGCGAGCGCCCGAGCTGGGCCTCTTCGCCGGCGATGACGTCGCCGCGCTCGTCGCCTCGGTGGAGCGTGGGCGCTCGCTCTCCGCCGCCGAGGCGTCGTCCCTGCCCGCGTCGTCGCTCCGCCTCGCCGTCGTCGCGGAGGAGCCCAGCGAGTACGCCGAGCGCCTGGCGCGCGCGGCGGCGTTGCTCCGCGCGCTGCCGCTCGCGTCCGTCGCGTCTGGCGCGTCCGGCGTGTGCGTCGCGCTGGACGAGGGCGTGCACCTCGGCCGCGGCCCGCTCGAGGGCGAGCTCGCCTTCGTGTTCACGGGCGCCGCCGGCGCCTACCCGCACATGGGCCGCGATCTCGCCCTCGCGTTCCCCGAGCTGGTCGACAGCTTCGGCGCGCGCGCCGCCTCGGTGCGCGACGCGGCAGGCTGGGTCTACGACGACGCCCCCGAGCGGCAGACGACGCCCCTCGAGAAGCTCTGGGGCGCCTCGTACCTCGGCCAGCTCCACACCGAGCTCACGCGCGGCACGCTCGGCCTCGAGCCCACCGCCGCCATCGGCTACTGCTCGGGCGAGACCAACTCGCTCTTCGCGCTCGGCGCGTGGACCGATCTCGACGGCTTCCGGTCCGACGTCGCCGAGTCGCGCGTGTACGATCGCTGGCTCTGCGGCGAGCTCGCGTGCCTGCGCCCGGCGTGGAACCTCGACCCCGACGCGCGGCCCGAGTGGGCCACGTGGCGCGTGCGCGCCCCCATCGACGACGTGCGCGCCGCGCTCGAAGGGGAGACCCGCGCGCACCTCGTCATCGTGAACTCGCCCACCGACATGGTCTTCTCGGGCGAGCCTGAGGCCTGCGCGCGCGTGGGCGCGCGGCTCGGCCGGCGCGCGGTGCGCACCCCGGGCTACGACTTCGTGATGCACTGCCCGGAGGCGCGCGAGTTCGAGTCGCGGTGGCGCGCGCTCCACACGCGCCCCACGACGTCGCTCCCGTGGATGCGCTTCTACACGCACGCGAGCCTCTCGAGCTACGAGGCCACGACCGAGACCGCGGCGGACGCGCTCACCGGGCAGGCCATGAACCTCGTCGACTTCCCGGCGCTCGTCGAGCGCGCCTGGGCCGACGGGGTGCGCGTGTTCATCGAGCACGGACCGCATGCAGGTTGCACCAAATGGATCGACGAGGTGCTGGGCGAGCGCCCGCACGTCGCGATCGCGCTCGACCGCTACGGGCGCTCTTCGCTCTTCCAGGCGGCCGAGGC
>DAORJJ010000340.1:0-7411 GCA_035439005.1 Polyangiaceae bacterium
GGCGACTCGGGGCCCGACGAAGGGCGAACCACGGGGATCTCGCGCCCAAGCTTCTCGGTCGCGCGCGCCGCCACGACCGACGCGAGCTCGAAGATCGTGAGCGTCTTGCCGCCCCCGAGCGCGAACACCGACTCGCCGAGGGCCTCGCGTGAGGCGCGGAGGGCGAGATCGGTGGCCTGGGCCACGTCGTCGAGCCAGACGAAGTCGCGGCGCTGCGTGCCCGAGCTCGCGAGCGTGACCGTGCCCTGGGTCACCGCCTCCTTGCAGAACGCGTTGTGGACGAGCGTCCACCGCTCGACGGCGAGATCCGCCGGGGCGCCGTACCCGTTCGACATGCGAAAGACGACGCACGACGGTCCGCCGGTCTCGTTGGCCTCGCGGCAGAAGCCCTCGCCCGCGAGGTGCGCCACCGCGTACGGGTGCGACGCCTTCGTCGCCGTGTCCTCGTCGATGCGAGAGGGGAACCAGCGCCCGTAGACGTGAAAGGTGGAGAAGTAGACGAAGCGGCTCAGCCCTTCGCCCTTGCAGGCCTCGATGAGCCGCCGCGTCCCCTCGCCCGACACGCGCACCGCCAGGTCGGGGTCGCGCACGGCCTCGATCTCGTCGAGCGCGGCGAGGTGCACGATCGTGTCGGCCGCGTGGGCGCGCACGACCCCGCGGAGGTCATCGACGCTCGAGAGCACGTCGAACGCGGCGGTGGCCATGCCGAGGCTCCCGCTCTCGCGGACCCGCCGGCCCGCGAGCACGACCTCATGGCCGCGCGCGCGGAGGCCGAGCGCCAGCCGCCCGCCGAGGTACCCGAACCCACCCGTGAGGAGCACCTTCATCGGTCTCGACCCTCTCGACCTCTCGTCCCCTCGGAGAGGACGGCTCAGTGGTTTCGCGCCGCCCAGTCGTAGCCGATGATCGGGCACGTGGTCTCGCGGCGCTCGCTGCGTTTCGGGTCGTGGATGTGCGTGCAGCAGTTGGCGACGAGGGCGTCGGTCATGCCCTTGAACCCGTTCCACACGAGCGGCGGCACGATGAGCAGGTTGTAGCTGTCGGGGCCGAGGAAGACCTCCATGAGGTGGCCCTTCGTGGGCGAGCCCTCGCGGTCGTCGAAGATCGCGCACTTCACCCGGCCCGACACGCACGCGTAGTTGAGCGTCATGTCGGCGTGCTTGTGCCAGCCTTTGATGATGCCCGCGCTGATGCCCGAAAAGTAGATCTCCCCGAACTCGAGGAAGTGCGGGTCGGTCTTCTTCATCAGGTGGAAGATGGTGCCGCGCTCGTCGGGGATGCGCCGGAGCGGGACGACCTTCACGCCCTCGATGGGGCCGTCGCCTCGGTGGTAGAAAACGCCGTCGAGCTTCTGAGTCATCGGATGCGAGCCTCGGGGAGATCGGCTCCGCGCGCCGCGGAGGCGCCCTGGCTACCACGATGGCCGCGAGGGTCAACGACGGAACGCCGCGGCGTCGGGCGCCGGGGCCCGCGCTCGCTCCATCGCGCGGGGCGCGCGCCGCGGGAGGGTCGCGAAAGCAAACCGCGTGCCGGGGAGGGCGGCGTCTCTCGTTTCGCTTGCCACCTCGACACGCGCGCAAAAGCTAGCTACCTTGCCGCGCCGTGATCAGGCGCACTCCGCGCGTCTCCAGCGATGCAGCCCCGAAGGTCGGGGCCTCGGATGAACGTTCAGGGGCGCCGCGGAAACGTAGGTCGTGACCCGATGAACGAGCCAGCAGCCAGTGTGGGGCAGAAGCCCGAAGCCAATGTGGGCCAGAGCGCGCCGAGGATTTGCACGCGCTGCATCTTCGACACGCGGGTCGGGGCCATCAGCTTCGACGAGGAGGGCGTCTGCAATTATTGCCGCCTGATGGAGCAGCTCGAGCGCGACTACGCGACCGGCACCCCCGAGGGTGAGCGTCGCTTTCAGCTCATCGTCGACGAGATCAAGGCGGCCGGGAAGGGCAAGAAGTACGACTGCGTCGTGGGCGTGAGCGGGGGCACCGACTCCTCGTACATGCTCTACATCGCGATCAAGTACGGCCTGCGCCCGCTCGCGGTCCACTACGACAACACGTGGAACTCCGCGATCGCGACGGAGAACATCCGCAAGGTCACGAAGAAGCTCAACGTCGATTTGTCCACGCACGTCGTCGACAACAAAGAGGTCGACGACATCTTCAAGTCGTTCTTCCTCGCCGGCGTCCCCGAGCTCGACGGCCCGACCGACATCGCGCTCGCCGAGGTGCTCTACCGCGCGGCCGCCAAATACGGCGTGAAGTACGTGCTCGAAGGGCACTCCTTCAAGGCCGAGGGCGTGTCGCCGCTCAGCGCCTGCTACATCGACGGCAAGTACATCTCGAGCGTCCATCAACGTTTCGGCAAACGGAAGATGAAGACGTTCCCGAACATGAACCTGCCCACGTTCCTGAAGTGGATCATGGCCTATCGGATCCAGAAGATCCGGCCGCTCTGGTACCTCCCGTACTCGAAAGAGGAGGCTCGGGAGTTTCTCGCCAAGGAGTACGGCTGGCAGTACTACGGCGGGCACCACCTCGAGAACCGCATGACGGCGTTCCACCACGCCTACTACAACCCGAAGAAGTTCGGCATCGACACCCGGAACAACAGCCTCTCCGCGTCGGTCCGCTCGGGGCAGATCACGCGCGAGGAGGCACTCAAGACCTACTCGGAGCCCGGTTACATCGAGCCGGAGCTGCTCGAGTACTTCCTGAAGCGCCTCGAGTTCGACCGCGACGAGTTCGAGCGGATCATGGCCCAGCCCGCGAAGTGCTACCGGGACTACCCGACCAACAAGCAGACCTTCGAGCGCATGCGCCCGCTCTTCTACGTGCTCGCGAAGGCGAGCCTCGTCCCGATGAGCTTCTACATCAAGTACTGCTCCAAGACCGAGATCTGACCGGAGGCCACGCGCCCTCGCGTGGCGGGGGGGCCGCCCGAACGCGGTCACCGGCGCCTCGTCCGCGCGGCGAACCGGTGGACCGCAGGGGGCGCGTGGCGTAGAAAGAGCGGCCTCGTCGAGCGCCGCCGGTGAGGGCGAGCGACGCCCGTGCCAAGGAGAAATGGCTGTGAGCCGAGCGGATCTTGTCCAGCGCATCATGTTCGAGTGGGACCTCCTCTCGCGGGAGGAGTTCGACGCCATCTGCGCCGAGCTCCCGCGCAAGGTGCTGCGATGGCTCGGCACTCACCACCCGGACAACCGCACGCGCAAGGCCTTCTTCCGCAAGACCGGCGTGAAGATCGGGCGTGGGGTGATGATAAACCCCGGCTTCCTGGTGGAGGACTCGTACCTCGAGCTCGTGACCATCGAGGATCGCGCGTCGATCGCGCCCAACGTGATGCTGGTCGCCGACGCCGCGCCGAACAACTCGCGCCTCGTGGACAACCCCTACGTGAAGGAGCACCTCATCGTGGCCAAGCCGGTCATCATCGGGGAGGACGCCTGGATCGGCGCGTCGGCGATCGTGCTCCCGGGCGTCGTCGTCGGCCAAGGGGCCATCGTGGGAGCGGGCTCGGTCGTGACGACGAGCGTCGCGCCGTGGACCGTCGTGGCCGGCGCGCCCGCGCGCGAGATCCGGAAGCTGCAGACATGAGCGCACCCGCGGCGATCCCGCACTCGCGCCCCACGCTGGAGCGGGCGGACTTCGACGCGCTCTCTGACTGCCTGACGAGCGGCTCCATCGCGCAGGGCCGCCTCGTGCGCGCCTTCGAGGCCGAGGTCGCGGCGCGCCTCGGGCGGGCGCACGGCGTGGCGACGTCGAGCGGGACGGCGGCGCTGGTCCTCGCCCTGCGCGGGCTGGGCCTGGGCGCTGGGCAGGAGGTCGTGCTCCCCTCGTACGTGTGCCACGCGGTCTACGAGGCCGTGCTCACGGTCGGCGCCACGCCCGTCTTGTGCGACGTCGAGGGCGACTTCACGATGACCCCGCGCACGGTCGAGCGGGTGGCGACGAGCGCCCTCGCCGCCGTCGTCGTCGTGCACACGTTCGGCGTCCCGGTCGACACGAGCGCGTTCCGGTCGTTTGGGGTGCCGCTCATCGACGACGTGTGCCAGGCCTTCGGCGCCGCCATCTCCCCGGGCGCTGCGGTCACGTGCGCCTCCTTCCACGCGACGAAGCTCCTCACCACCGGCGAGGGGGGCATGGCGCTCACCGACGACCCGGCGCTCCACGACCGCATGCGCCTGCTGCTCGACGGTGACGCCTCGGCTCCGCACGTGCGCGTGCCCTCGCCCATGACCGACCTGCAGGCCGCGCTCGGCCGCAGCCAGCTCGGGCGCTACGACTCCTTCCTCCGCCGCCGGCGAGAGATCGCCGACGCCTACTTCACGGAGCTCCGCGGCCTCGCAGTCGAGCTGCCCGAGCGGGTGCGCGAGCGCTCCATCTTCTTTCGGTTCCCGCTCCGGGCGCCCGGCCCGTTCGAGGAGCTGCGGGCGCGGTATGCGGAGAGGGGCATTCACGTGCGGCAAGGCGTCGACGCGGCGCTCCACCAGGCGCTCGGGCTCGACCCCGCGGCCTTCGCGGTGACCGAGAAGACCCTCTCGGAGACGCTGTGCTTGCCGATCTTGCCCTCCATGACGGACGACGACGTCGCCAGGATCGTCCGCGCGACGAGAGAGATCTTCCATGCACGTTGAGAGACTGAGCCCCGCGCTCGAGCCCGCGTACGACGACCTGCTCCTCCGTCACCCGACGAGCATGCTGTTCCAGTCGCTGCGCTACCGCGCGTTTCTGAAGCGCATCCTCGAGCCCGAGGGCCTGTCGACGCCCA
Source organism: Polyangiaceae bacterium (assembly GCA_035439005.1). Lineage (GTDB taxonomy): Bacteria > Myxococcota_A > Polyangia > Polyangiales > Polyangiaceae > JAAFHV01. Next base: position 4,768 of record DAORJJ010000340.1, read on the forward strand.
CGGTCGAGGACCACTACCTCGTCGCGGTCGAGGGGGGGCGCGTCGTGGGCGGGCTCCCGGCGTTCGTGAAGCACAACGCCACGTACGGGCCGGTGCTCAACTCGCTCCCCTTCGTGGGGAGCAACGGCGGCGCGCTCGTGGCGGGCGCGGCGGACGGGGCGGCGACCGCGCGGGCCCTGGTGCAGGCGTTCAACGACCTGGCCGACTCGCTCGACGCCGTGAGCTCCACCCTCATCAACCGCCCGCTCGAGCCCGATGACGCGCTCTACGAGGCGCACTCCGGCTTCACCGCGCTCGACGAGCGCATCGGCCAGGTGACCGCGCTCCCCACCGCCGCGGAGGGCGCCGACGACGCGACCATCGACGCCGCGATCATGGCGATCCTGCATCAGAAGACCCGGAACGTCGTCCGGAAGGCGGCCTCGAGCCACCTCACGGTGCGCAGCGCGAGCGACGTCGAGTCGCTGCGGGCGCTCTTCGAGATCCACCGCGAGAACCTGGAGGCCATCGGCGCCGCGCACAAGCCGTGGTCCGTCTTCGAGGCCGTTCGGAGCGAGTTCCGGTACGACGACGACTACCGCGTCTACATCGCCGAGAAAGACGGGGTCATCGTCGCAGGGCTCCTCGTGTTCTACTTCAACCGAGTCGCCGAGTACTTCACGCCCGCGACGGTGGCCGAATACCGCACGCTCCAGCCGCAGAGCTTGCTCTGCCTCCACGCCATGCGTGAGGCGATGAAGCGCGGGTGTACCCACTGGAACTGGGGCGGGACCGGCAAGAGCCAGACGGGCGTCTACCTGTTCAAGAGCCGCTGGGGAACGACGGACCACCCGTATCGGTACTTCGTCCGCGAGCGCCGGCCGACCCTCCGAGGGCTCTCCGGGGCGACCCTGCTCGCCGAGTATCCCTATTTCTTCACTGTACCCTTCTCCGTGCTCACGCCCGACACCACACGAGGCGCCGGTGCGTGACAGGCGAGTTTGCAGCGGCCCCGCGCCTACCTTTATGAGGACTCAACCATGTTAGGTATCCGCGTCATTCCGTGTCTCCAGCTCGTCGGCCGCAGCCTCGTCAAGACCGTCAAGTTCGGCGAGTACGACTACATCGGCGATCCCGTGAACACGGTGCGCATCTTCAACGAGCTCGAGGTCGACGAGCTCTGCTTCCTGGACATTCGCGCGACCGTCGAGCGGCGCACCCCCAACCTGCAGGTCCTCCGCGAGATCTCGGCGGAGTGCTTCATGCCGCTCTCGTACGGCGGCGCGGTGCGTGATCTCGCGGTCGCCCGCGAGATCCTCAGCATCGGCTTCGAGAAGCTCGTCATCAACTCCTTCGCGCACGAAGATCCGAGCTTCCTCTCGCGGCTCGCCGACCACTCCGGGAGCCAGGCGGTCATCGCCTCGCTGGACGTCAAGAAGGACTTGTTCGGGCGCTATCAGGTCTTCTCGCACGACGGCACGCGGAAGGGCTCGACCGATCCGGTGCAGTGGGCGCGGCGCCTGCAGGACCTCGGCGCCGGCGAGCTGCTGCTCACGTCGATGAACCGCGACGGGACGTGGTCCGGCTACGACGTCGACCTCATCAAGAAGATCACCGACGCGGTCTCTGTGCCCGTCATCGCCAACGGCGGGGCGGGCTCGGTCGCTCACATCGGCGACGCCGTCAAGCGGGGCGGCGCCTCCGCCGTCGCGGTCGGGAGCATGGTCGTCTACCAGTCGAAGGGCATGGGGGTGCTCGTCAACTTCCCCGACGCCACGGAGCTCGCGGCGGCGCTGCGCTGAGCCCCGCGCGCGGCCTGCGTCTGGGCTCAGCCGGGCGCGGGCGCGGCGTCGGGGTAGGTGCTGTCGAAGTTCTGGAGGAGGCGCATGCCGAAGCGGTGGCTCTTCTCGGGGTGGAACTGCGCGCCGAACACGTGCTCGCGGCGGACTGACGACACGAACGGGCCGAAGTAGTCGGTGGTGCCCGCGGCGTCCGCCGGGTCGTCGCACACGACGTGGTAGGAGTGGACGAAATAGAAGCGCGACTCGCCGGTCATTCCGGCGAACAGGCCCGAGTCGGTGGTCGTCGGCCTCACCACGTTCCAGCCCATGTGCGGGATCTTGATCTTGCCCGTGGGATCGCGATCCTTGGAGAGCCGCTTGCACTCCGCGTCCAGCCAACCGAGCCCCGGCAGCGAGCCCTCCTCGCTCCCGCGCGTGAGCAGCTGCATGCCCAGGCAGATGCCGAGGACGGGGATCTTTCGCTCCTTCACGCACTCGTCGAGGAGGCCGACCAGGTCGTGCTTTCGCAGCAACCCCATGCCCGCGTCGAAGGCGCCCACGCCCGGCAGGAGGAGCTTCGGCGCCGCCCGCAGCACCTCGCGGTCGCGGCTCGCCTTCGCTGGAATGTTGAGGAATTTCAACATGTTGAGGATGGAGCCGATGTTGCCCACCTCGTAGTCGACGATGACGATCATGGGAACTCGAAGAGTCCGGCGCGGGGGCGTCCGAGACGTGCGGAGCCTACCACGTCTCCTCGGGCCGGGACATGGCGGCGCAGGCGCCCAGGGAATGGGCCCGCGCGGCCTGGCGTACACTCGGCCATCATGCGCTCGCGCCGAACCACCGCGCCGCTCGACACGGCCCGCGCGAGGCTCGCCGCGCTG
>DAORJJ010000341.1:0-7400 GCA_035439005.1 Polyangiaceae bacterium
GTATTATGCAGCGAGGCGCCTTCGCCGACCCGAAGGGATCGCTGCGGCCGCGGTGGCTGCGCGAGCTCGGGGCGCGCGGCGCGTTCCCGCTGCGCGCGGCGCGGACGGATCCGGCGGGCAAGGGGAAGGTGGTGTTCTTGGTGACCGCGCTCAGCGAACGCCCGCTCGACGCGGCGCTCTTCGCGGTCCCCAAGGCGTACCGGAACGTGGGCGCCAAGCGCTGAGCGGCGGCGAAGTTGCCCGGCTGCTTCGCGGCTTCCTACGATCCGCCCCAGCATGAGCACGACCAGGAGAGGGGCGCCCGAGCTGCCCGCGTTGCCCGAGCGCCGCCGGCGCGGGGCACGCGCCCCGTGGCTCGCGGGCGCCCTCCTCCTCGCTGGCGCGTGCCTCGGTCTGCGCCTCGCACCGATCTGGGCCCCCAAGGCGGCCGCGCCCGCGCCGACCGCGCCGTCGAGGCCCCCCGCGCCGCGCGATTTCGCGCGGGTCGATCTGTCGGCCGCGCCCGCCCCCGCGGAGCCGGCGGCCGCCGGCGAGGGGGCGCCGAACGCGCCCACGAACGCGCCCACGAATTCGCCAACGAATCCGGAGGCCAGCGTCTCGCGCGCGTGGCTCCTCGCGGAGGGGCCCGAGCCGCAGGCGGGCGACGGGCGCCGCTACGTCACGTTCACCTTCGACGACGGGCCGTTCGTCGAGACCACCCCGGCCATCCTGCGCGTGCTCGATCAGCGCAAGATTCGCGCGTCGTTCTTCGTGGTCGGCCAGTACCTGGAGGGCACGGACGTCCGGGCCGTGCGAGCGCGCAAGGTGCTCGCAGACATGGCGCGCGCCGGCCACGTGGTGGGCAACCACACGTTGAACCACAAGCTCCTCACGACCCTCGCGCCGGGCGAGGTGGCCTCCCAGATCGACGAGGACAGCGCGCTCATCGCGCAGGCCACGGGGGCGGCGCCGCGGTACTTCCGGCCGCCCTTCGGCCAGCTCGACGGGGCGGGCCGCGAGCTCCTGCGCGAGCGCGGCCTCGAGCTCGTGCTTTGGAGCGTCGAGGCGGAGGACATGCGCAACGACGACGCCGAGGCGATGGCCAAGCGCATCGAGGCGCAGCTCGAGCGCAACGGCGGCGGCGTGGTGCTGCTGCACGACATTCGCCCCGCGACGCTCCCCACGCTGAAGCTCGTGTTGGCCTACCTCTACGATCGGAAATGGAGCCCACGGCGCCCCGAGCGGTACGGCTACCAGATCGTCGACCTGCCCACCTACCTCGCCCGCACCCAGGCCTCGCCGCGGCCGTACCAGAACCGGGAGGAGCTCGAGAACGCGCGCCGTGACGCGGCCCGGCTACGGCGCGGGCCGAAGCGCGCGCGCCCCGCGAGGCCGGCCAAGGCGGAGCTCGTCCTCTAGCGAGCTAGAAGCAGACCGCGCCGTTCGCCTGGCACTTCAGCGGGGGCTTGCAGCGGGCGTCACTGCACTTGAGCGCGCAGTAGGCCTCCGTGGTGGCCGCCCCCGGCTCGAGGAAGCAGATCTCGACGTTGGCGCAGCCGGTGCCGGCGTCGGGGTTGCAGCCCACGGTGCAGAAGAGGTGCTCCGTGCCGCTGGTCGCCTCCTTGATGAGGAGCGAGCGGTTGCAGCGCTTGCTCGTGCACACCGCCGGATCGGTGCCTTCGGAATAGTCGGGGGCGCAGCCGCCGAGCGAGCCGACGTCGTTGCAGCCTGCGATGAGCGCGGCGGTCGCGACGCTGATCGCGGCCGCCGCGCGGACGACGAACCGCACGGCGAGGAGGGCAGGGCTCATGGAGAGAGCCTAGATCGAGCGCCCCGCCGTGGCGAGCTTCGAGGCGCCGCGGGCGTGGCTACGAGGCCGACGGCGCCGCGTGGGCGGGATTGGGTCGCCGTGCGGCGCATGGAAGGCGCGAGGCACGCTGACCGGCCGCTTTCGAGGTACGCTGACCGCGTGTCTGCGCTCCCCCTCGCGGTCCTGTTTGGCGCCCTCGGCCTTTCGGTCTCGGGCTGCATGTCACTCGACGACGCGCGGCAGGCGATGATGGCCGAGATGTCGCCCGTGAACGCGGCGCTCTCCGGCCGCGCCTCGGCCCCGACGTGCCGCCCTGGAGAGCACGCCGACTTCCTCGCGATCTCCGAGCAGACGCTGCTCGCCATGGCGCGCGGCACGGACGACTACGTCGCGGCGGGCGCCTCGGGCGTCCCCCCCGCCTGCGGGTCGAGCTCGGTGGATGGCTCGGAGGTGCTCGGCTACGCGAACCGCTTCAACCCGAAGAACATTCGTGTGCAGGGTGCACGCAAGTTGCGCAAGGCGCCGGGCTTCGCGGTGGTGGTCACCGACAGCGTCTCGTCCCCCAGCGCGCGCGGCGGCGGCCGGTCGGAGGGGAGCGTCGTGTACGTCTCCACCGCCGGGAAGGTCGAGTGCCGCGCGCCGTGGGTCGCCGTGAACAGCGAGCACACGACCGTGCAGGCGACGCGCCTCGGCAAGGACCTCGTGGTGGCGAGCGACGCGGCCCGGCTCGCCGCGTGGGAGAGCAATTTGCGGAGCCAGACCTGCGAGGCCATCCGCAAGGGGCTCCCGCCGCGCTCGCGCTAGGCGCGTTCGACGCAGCGCGCAACCACGCGTACGTTCAGTGAAATGCGCGCCCCGCCAGCGCGCGCCACCATGACGGGGCAGTGACATTGGGCACGTCGCCGCGGTGGTAGGGTCCGCGCCCCATGTGCGCGCTGTCCGTTGATTCGCTGGTTTCGTTCGAACGTCTTGGGGGTTGTCCATGACGCTCCCCGCGGTTGGGGCCTTCCGGCCCGGGGCGAGCCACGCGGCCGTGTTCGAGCCCGACGAGCTCGCGGCGGTCGCCGCCCGCGTCCGCGAGCCGGTGCACGTCGTGTACGACGTCGCCGGGGCGCGCCTCGGCCTCGGCGTCGCGACAGGCGGCGAGGTGCTCCCCGCGCGCGAGCTCGGCCCCTCCGATTTTCCGCTCGTGGCCACGCTGCCCGCGACCTACCCGGAGTGGCTCGGCGACCGCAGCTTCAACGAGGCGCACGGCGTGCGCTTCCCCTACGTGGCCGGCGAGATGGCCAACGGCATCGCCACCGCGCGCATGGTCGTCGCGATGGCCGAGGCCGGCATGCTCGGCTTCTTCGGCGCCGCGGGGCTCAGCTACGAGCGCGTGGAGCAGGGCCTCGACGCGATCACCGCGGCCCTCCCCGACGGCGCGCCGTGGGGCGTGAACCTCATCCACTCGCCCGCCGAGCCCGAGCTCGAGGAGCGCGTGGCCGATCTCCTCATTCGCCGCGGCGTGCTGCGCATCTCCGCCTCGGCGTTCATGGAGCTCGCGCCCTCGGTGGTGCGCTGCTCGGCCGCCGGGCTGTCGCTCGACGCGGCGGGCCGCGTGGTGCGGCGCCACCACGTGTTCGCCAAGATCTCGCGCGCCGAGGTGGCCGCGCAGTTCATGTCGCCGCCGCCCTCCGCCATGCTGCGCGCGCTCGTCGCGCAGGGGAAGCTCACCCACGCCGAGGCCGAGCTCGCGTCGCGCCTGCCCGTGGCCGAGGACATCACCGTCGAGGCCGACAGCGGCGGCCACACCGACAACCAGACCCTCGTCGCCCTCTTCCCGCTCATCCTCTCGCTGCGCAACGAGCTCACGGCGAAGCACGGCTTCACCCGCGCCATCCGTGTGGGCGCGGCCGGCGGCCTCGGCACGCCCAGCGCGCTCGCCGCCGCCTTCGCGCTCGGCGCGGCCTACGTCGTCACGGGCACGGTCAACCAGAGCGCGGTCGAGGCCGGCCTCTCCGACGCCGGCAAGCGCATGCTCGCCGAGGCGGGCATCGCCGACGTGGCGATGGCGGCCGCCGCGGACATGTTCGAGCTCGGGGTGAAGCTCCAGGTGCTCAAGCGCGGCACCTTGTTCGCGTCGCGCGCGAACACCCTCTACGAGATCTACCGCGCCCACGACAGCCTCGAGTCGCTCCCGGCCGACGTGCGCACCAAGCTCGAGACGCGCCTGCTCGGGGCGACCCTCGACGCCGTGTGGCGCGAGACCGAGGCCTTCTGGGCGGGGCGCGATCCCGGCCAGCTCGCGCAGGCCGCGAGCGACCCCAAGCACCGCATGGCGCTCGTGTTCCGCTGGTACCTCGGCAAGTCGAGCCGCTGGGCCATCGAGGGCGATCCCGCCCGCCGCGCCGACTACCAAATCTGGTGCGGCCCCGCGATGGGGGCGTTCAACGGGTGGGTCAAGGGCTCGTTCCTCGAGGACCCCGCCGAGCGCACCGTCGTGCAGATCGCGCTGAACCTGCTCGAGGGCGCCGTCGTCGCCGCCCGGGCCCAGCACCTGCGCGCCTTCGGCGTGCCCGTGCCGAGCGAGTCGCTCGGGTTCCGGCCCCGCCGCCTTCGTCTGTAACTATCCGAAGTTGCTCGTAGAAATAGATCAGGAAGACCCGTGAAGAAGGACCCCGCCGTGACCCACGACTCGTCCGCGAACCCCCGCATGACCCCGATCGCCGTCGTCGGCCTGGGCGCGCTCTTCCCCGGGTCCACGAACACGCTCGGCTTCTGGCGCGACATCGTCGAGGGGCGCGATCGGCTGACCGAGGTGCCGCGCACGCACTGGCTCCGCGACGACTACTTCGACCCGCGCCCGGGCACGCCCGACAAGGTCTACGCGACCCGCGGCGGCTTCATGCCGGCGATCGACTTCTCGCCGCTCGAGTTCGGAATGCCGCCGAACGCGGTCCCCTCGACCGACACGGCGCAGCTCCTCGCGCTCGTGGTCGCCAAGCAGTGCCTCTCCGAGGCGACGCGCGGCAAATACGAGTCGGTCGATCGCTCGCGCATGAGCGTCGTGCTCGGCGTCGCGTCGGCCACGGAGCTCGTCGCGCACATGTCCGGGCGGCTCCAGCGCCCGGTGTGGGAGCACGCGATGCGCGAGGCTGGGCTCGACGAGGCCGAGGTCGCGCGCGTCAGCAAGGTGCTCGATGGCTGCTACGTGCCCTGGCAAGAGAGCACCTTCCCGGGCCTGCTCGGGAACGTCGTCGCCGGCCGCATCACGAACCGGCTCGATCTCGGCGGCACGAACGCCGTCGTCGACGCGGCCTGCGCCGGCTCGCTCGCGGCCCTCTCGATGTCGGTGAACGAGCTCGCCCTCGGCCACTCCGATCTCGTCATCACGGGCGGCGTCGACGCCCTGAACGACATCCTCATGTACATGTGCTTCGCGCAGACCGGCGCGCTGTCGCTGAGCGGCGACTGTCGCCCGTTCTCCGACCAGTCGGACGGCACCATGCTGGGCGAGGGCATCGGCATGCTCGCGCTCCGCCGCCTCGAGGACGCCGAGCGCGACGGCGACGCGATCTACGCCGTGATCCGCGGGCTCGGCTCCTCGTCCGATGGGCGCGCCAAGAGCATCTACGCGCCCTCCGCGCAGGGCCAGACCCTCGCGCTCCGCAGGGCGTACGAGCGCGCGGGCTACGGCCCCGACACCGTGGGGCTCGTGGAGGCGCACGGCACCGGCACGGTCGCGGGCGACGCCGCCGAGTTCGAGGCGCTCCGCGAGGTGTTCGAGGAGGCCAAGGCCCCGCGCGGCGGCTGCGCCCTCGGCTCGGTCAAGGGCCAGCTCGGCCACACGAAGGCGGCCGCGGGGGCCGCCGGCATGATCAAGGCGGTGCTCGCCCTCCACCACAAGGTGCTGCCGCCGACGGTGAAGGTGCGCGCGCCGAACCCGAAGCTCGCCATCGACGAGACGCCGTTCTACCTGAACACCGAGGCGCGCCCGTGGGTGAGCGACGGCGCGATCCCGCGCCGCGCCTCGGTGAGCGCCCTCGGCTTCGGCGGCACGAACTTCCACGTCGCGCTCGAGGAGTACGTCGGCCCGTCGGAGCGCCCGGCCCGCCTGCACACGTTCCCGTCCGAGCTCATCGTCCTCGGCGCCGCGACGCCCGCCGCCCTCGCGGCCGCGTGCCGCGACGCGGCGAGCGCGTGCGCGCGCGAGGGCTCGCTCGTGCACCTGGCCAAGCGAAGCCAGCTCGGGTTCGACGCCGCCTCGCCGGCGCGCGTGTCGGTCGTCGCGAGCGACGAGGCCGACGCGCGCGACAAGCTCGCGGCGGCGGCGGAGGCCATCGAGAAGAGCGCGCAGGCAGGCACCACGTCGTTCGTCTCTCCGCGCGGGATCACCTACGGCTTCGGCGCGCCAGAGGGGGACGTCGCGTTTCTTTTCCCTGGTCAGGGCAGCCAATACGTTGGAATGGGCGCCGAGCTCGCGATGCGCTTCGACTGCGCGCGCGAGCTGTGGGACCACGCCGCTGACGCGGTCCGCGGCGACGACGGCCCTCTCACGGCGCGCGTGTACCCGGCCCCGGTCTTCACCGACGAGGCGCGCGCGTCGCTCGAGAGGCGCCTCACGGCGACCGAGTGGGCGCAGCCCGCCATCCTGGCGACGAGCCTCGCCACGCTGCGCCTGCTCGACCGCCTCGGCCTCCGCCCTGCCGTCGTGGGCGGCCACAGCCTCGGCGAGATCACCGCCGGCGTCGCCGCGGGCGTGTTCGACGAGCCCTCGGGGCTCGCGGTGGCGCGCCGCCGCGGCGAGCTCATGGCGCAGGCGAGCGGGACGACGGCTGCGGGGGGCGCCATGACGGCCGCCGCGTCCGATCCGGCGACGGTCGCGCGCGCGATCGAGGGCATCGACGTGGTGCTCGCGAACCACAACGGGCCGCGGCAGGTCGTGCTCTCCGGCACCGTGGACGCCATCGAGCGGGCCGAGCGCGCCCTCGAGGCCGCGCAGATCACCGCGCGGCGTCTGCCCGTCGCGACCGCGTTCCACTCGCCTATGGTCGAGAGCTCGGTCGCGCCGTTCGCCGCGTTCCTCGCCGGCCTCCCCGTCGCGGCCCAGCGCCTTCCCTACTACGCGAACGCGACGGCCGCGCCGTACCCCGCCGATCGCGCCGTGGTGTGCGCCGAGCTCGCCGCCGCCATCGCGCGGCCCGTGCGGTTCGTCGAGCAGGTCGACGCGATGTACGCCGCGGGCATCCGCACGTTCGTGGAGGTGGGCCCCGACTCGGTGCTCACGCGCCTCGTCGAGCGCTGCCTCGAGGGCCGGCCGCACGCCGCGATCGCCACCGATCAGCGCGGAAAGCACGGCGTGACCGCGCTCCTCTCGGCCCTCGGTCGCCTCTCGACCGCGGGAGTCCCCCTGGCGTTCGCGGCCCTCTGGGAGCGCGAGGCCCTCCCCGACGATCCGGCCGCCAAACCCGCGGCGAAGTTCAGCATCAAGCTCTCGGGCGCCAACCACGGCAAGCCCTACCCGCCGCCCGAAGGCGCGGAGCGGGCACCGCGCCGCGCGCCGGCGCCGCCGAAGGTCGCCGCGGCGCCGTCTCTCACCGTCGCGTCGGCCGCCGCGCCCACCCGCGAC
>DAORJJ010000342.1:0-7363 GCA_035439005.1 Polyangiaceae bacterium
GCGATAAGTTTCAATGGCTCCGCGCACTTACTGTTCTGGGACGAGAACTAGCTAGGGGGCCTGCTGCAGCATCGCGGTCCGGTAGCCCTGGACGAGCGCCGCGCGGACCTGCTCGAGCCGAACCGTCGAGCCGCTCGAGCCCGCACCGGCGCTGGGCCGCGCGAGCGCCGACAGCTCCCGCTGGGCGGCCCACGTGCTGCTCGCGGGGAGCCCGAGCGCGCCGCGAAAGGCCTCGCCCATGGCCTCGGCCGTGGGGAAGCGGTCGCTGGGCTGCTTGGCCAGCGCCCGGGCGAACAGCTCGTCGAGCACCCGCGGGGCCTGCGGCAGGTACGTGCGCAGCGCGGGCGGCGGCGCCTCCACCTGGTCGCGCCGCACCTCGTATTCGGTGCGGTCGGTGGTGGGGAAGGGGAGCACGCCCGTCAGGGTCTCGAAGAGCACGATGGCCGCGGAGTAGAGGTCGCTGCGACCGTCGAGGGGCTGCCCCAGCACCTGCTCGGGCGACATGTAGGCGCCGGTGCCGGGCGCGGTCTTCGCCTCCTCCGCCGTGGGGGCGGTGACGCGGGCGATGCCGAAGTCGGTGAGCTTCACGATGCCGTCGTTGCGGAGGAGCAGGTTCGCCGGCTTCACGTCGCGGTGGACGATGTCGAGCGCGTGCGTCGCGCTGAGCGCCCCGAGGAGCTGCTCGAAGTAATACCAGGCGCGCCGGAACGGCACCCCCGGGAGCGCGCCGGGGCCCGCGAGGCGAGCCCGCGCGACGTGCCGCACGATCACGTCCTCGAGCGTCGAGCCCTCGACGTACTCGAGCACGAGGGTGAGCGTGGCGCCTCCGCTCGACGGCGGCCCCGAGTCCGCCGAGGGCACCCACTCGAAGAGCTCGTGGAACGCGACCACGTTGGGGTGAGAGAGCCGCCGCAGGGCCTCGGCCTCGCGGAGAAAGAAGGTCTGAAACTGGGCGTGGAGGCTCCCCTGGTGGCGGAGCTGCTTCAGGGCCAAGAGCTGCGGTGGCTTGCCGGCGTGGGGGCCGTCGGGGGCGAAGAAGAGCCACGCGCGCCAGACGACGCCCATCGCGCCGGCCCCGAGCCGGGCGTCCACCACGTACGTGCCGAAGCCGCGATCGATGCGCGTGCCCGGCCCGACGCCCGCGCTGCGCCGCCGCTGGAGCGAGCGGCACTGAGGGCACACCGCCGTGCCCGGGGCGAGCGGCGTCTGGCAGCGAGCGCAGTTCACGGGCGCAATTTTAGCGCCTTCACGCGCGGGGCAGCGCGCAATCGTCGAATTTGACGCCCACACCTGGCCTCCGCCCCGAGCGACGCTACATTTATGTAATGGTTCCCGCTTCGGGAGACGACGCCCGGCCGAGCGACCCTCCCGGCGAGCCTGCCGCGCCGTCCGTGCCCGCGCGGAGGTCGCCGGCGCCCGATTTTCGCTACGTCGCGCTCATGCCTTACACCTCGCGCAGGGCCTGGCCCCTGCTCCTCGCCGGGTCGGCGGCGAGCCTCGGCCTCGCGCTCGCCGCGGGCGGTGGCGCGCGCCTGGTCGCCGCGCTGACCGTCGGCGGTCTGTCGGGGCTCCTCCTCAGCGGCGCAGGGAGCGCGCGCACCACGGACGGCGCGCAAGCGTCGTTCGCCCTCGTGCCTTGGGGCGTCCTCATCGAGGCCCACGACGGGCTCCGCGCGCTCATGTGGTCCTCGGTGCGCAGCATCCGCGTCCGCATGGCGCACACGCGCGACGGAGGAAACACCGACACCCTGGCGAGCTTCGTCACCGTGGAGACCCGGCGAGAGACCTTCCACGGGCGCACCGCGGGGGCGGCCCCGCTCGACAGGCTCGAGGCCCACCTCACGGCGTACGCCGACGAGCAGTCCACGCCGCTCGCGTTCGACCTCGAGGGGACGACCACGGGCGACGTCACAGAGCCCGAGTGCGAGCGCCTCGTGGGCACCGCGCGCGCGTGGCTCGACACGGCGGAGGCCCACAGGCGCCTCGGGCTCCATGGGGCCGGGTACCGCCGCGCCTCCGCCCGCGTCGCCACGCGCCCCGCCGTAGAGGTCCTCCGCCGCGCGCTCCGCGGGGCGCCGCGCGCCGAGGCCGACCCGCGCGCGTTCGCCGCGGTCGTGTCGGCCGAGCTCGGCGCCACGGAGCTCGTGCGGGAGCTCTTGGAGCTCGTGCAGTCGCCGCACCCGCTCCTCGCCGCGATCGCCAAGCAGGCCGCCCTTCGGCTCGGCGCGCCCACGTCTCGCGCGGGCAACATCGACGAGGTCGCGCCGTTCTTGCACCCGGAGGACGAGGCGGCGCTCCGCACCTGGAGCGAGGTCCCGGTCCCAACCTAGTGCGGCGTGGTGGGTTGCACGAGAAACCGTGGTACGTGTGCGCCGTGTCCACCCATGAAGTCACGGTCCCGGAGGAGCTCGGCGGTGCACGCCTCGACAAGGCGCTCGTCGCGCTGATCCCTGGCGCGTCCCGCGCGAGGGTCAAGGCCGCGATCGCCGACGGTGCGGTGCGGGTCAATGGTCGCCACGTGCCGAAGGGCGGCGTGGTGGCGGCGGGCGACAGGCTCTCGATGGAGCTCGCCGACCTCGCCAGCCCCGACGCGCCTGCCATCCCGGAGGACGCCCCGCTCGATGTGCGCTTCGAGTCGGCCCACGTGGTGGTCGTGGACAAGCCGGCCGGCCAGCCCACGGCGCCGCTGCGCGCCGGCGAGACGGGCACGCTCGCGAACGCCCTCGTGTTCCGCTACCCCGAGACGGCGACGCTGGGGTATTCGCCGCGCGATCCCGGTCTCCTCCATCGCCTCGACAACGACACCTCGGGCCTGCTGGTCGTCGCGCGGACGCGCGAGGCCTTCGGCGAGCTCAAGGCGGCGCTCGACGGCGAGGCGCTCGTGAAGGAGTACCTGCTCGTGTGCCGCAGCGAGCACCTGCCGGACGAGGGCACCATCGCCTTCCCGCTCGCGAACCACCCGAAGGACCAGCGCCGCGTCTACGCGTGCGTGCACCCGCGCGACGTGATCCGCTACGCCCCGCGCCCGGCGTCGACCGACTACGTGGTGGTCGAGCGCGCCGGCCCCTACGCGCTCGTGCGCGTCACCGTGTCGAAGGCGCTCCGGCACCAGATTCGCGTGCATTTTGCAGCTATCGAGCACCCACTCGTCGGCGACGTGCTCTACGGTGGCGAGCCGGTGGAGGGGCTCGACCGCCACGCGCTCCACGCCTCGCGGCTCTCGCTCGAGACCGCGACGCCGGGGCTCTCGTTCGACGTGTCGAGCGATCTGCCGGCCGAGCTGCGCGCGCTGCTGCGCGGCTAGCGCTCCGCTAGCTCAGCGGGGGAACACGAGCAGGACGGCGGTCGAGTTGTAGAACCCGTCGGCGGCGCGCCGCGCGAGCGCGATCTCGCCCGTCACGGTGGTGCCCCCGACGGGCACGCCGAGCGTCTTGGCCAAGAGCTCGGGCTCGAGGTGGTAGCGGTCGCCGAGCACGAAGGCCCGCCCGGCGCAGGTGAGCGCGAGCGCACCGGACGCCTGCGCCACCTTGCCAAGCGCCTGCTCCGCCGCGTGTTTCGCTGCGGCGAACAGCGACGCCTCGGTGGCCGTGACGAAGCGCACGTCGGCGCCCTCCGGGACGCTCCCGAAGAGCTCCACGGTGCGGTCCTCGTGGATGACGCGCGAGCCGCGCACGATCGGCTCGCCCCCGGAGTGGGACTCGGTGCCGAGGATCGCGAGCTCGTAGCGGGCCGCGAGGTGGAGCGCGAGCGAGCCGGCCTCTCGACCAGCGAGCGGCAGCTCGCCCCCGTGACGGGTCGCCTCCTCCAGCCAGACGTCGAGCGCCGGGCGCCCGTCGAGCTCGAGCAGCCGCGCGCCGTCGGCGCGGGTCACGCGGTGCGTGTCGCCGATGGGCGTCCAGCCGTGGCGCACGGCGACGCCGAGCGGGCGCTCGGTGTAGAGGCCCGCGAGCACCACCCGCGTCTCGCTCACGCCGGCGTCGGACCAGACGCGGCCACCGGACATGCTCCCCTCCTGCGCGAGCAGGCCGCCCACGAGCTGCGCGTGCGCGGTCGCGCCCTTCTTCAGCGCCGCGACCAGCGCGTCACCGACGATGCCTCGGCTCGGCGCGAACGCCAGGCAGGTGAGCTCTCCGCGCCCCTCCTCGGCGTGCGCGTCGGCCAAGACGCGCAGCTCGCGCGCGGCCGTGGCGACCTCGAGCAGGTCCGCGCTCGTGATGGCCACCGCGCGGGTCTCGACGCGCAGGTCGTCGCCGCCGAGGAGCGCCACGCACACGCCCGTGTACCCGAACCGCGCCGCGTCGAACACGCAGCCGCCCGAGGTGCCGCCGACGAACGGGACCCCCGGGAGGTGCTCGGCGATGCGCGCCCCGAGCGTCTCGAGGGAAGGGTAGCCGTCGCTGGCGAACACGATCGCGAGCGACGGCGCCTGGTCGCCGAAGGCCGCGCGCGCGCGCGCCATGGCCTCATCGAGCGCGTCACCCAGGACCGGTGCGCAGGAAACTGCAGACGAAAAGAGCGTCATCTCCCCCGCCCGGCAGGAGAGCAAGGACGCGCGCCCGAGGCAAGAGGCGCCGCGTCTCCGTTCCGTTACACGCGCGCTGCCGCGGAACTTGACGCGAAAGGCAACGTGGCCAATGTAGGCTCGCCGTGACCGCCCCGCCCGCCTCCCCGCCCGCCGCCCGCCTGGCCAGCCGCCGCGCCGCCATCGCGTCGTTCTCGGCGCTGGGGCTCGTGGTCGGCCTGGCGCGTCCCGCACCGGTCGCGGCGTCCTCCGCGGGGGTCGCGGCCCTCCTCGGCCGCGCGACCGGCAAGGTCGTCGCCCGTGAGGACTACCGCTGGGAGCCCAGCCGCGGCGCCGCCGTCGACGCGCTCTTCGGGCGCCGCGTGCTGTTCCTCGCCGGCGCCTCCGAGTCCGCCCCACGCGACCTGTTCCGCGCGCGCGTGCGGGTCTCGCCGGAGGGCCGCGTGCTCGAGGTGGTGGACGCGAGGAACCTCACGGGCACCGATCTCGGCGACGATCACGCCCTCGTCTTGCTCGGGGACAAGGCCGCCTACGCCACCTATGCGTTCGGGCAGGAGCAGAGCGTCAGCTACCTCGATCTCGCCGGCGAGGGGCCGCAGAACCTGACCACGCGCGCCGTCGATCGCGTGATGGCGGCGGTCACCAACTACCAGCAGACGGGCTCGCTCGAGGGCATCGGCCGCGTCGACCTCACCCTCGAGCTGCCCACGCCGCGCCTCGGGCTCGCGCTCGACGCCGGTGGCCTCCGCGTGTCGCTCGCCGACGGCGCCACGCCCCGCAGCGCGCGCCTCGACGCGGCCACGCGCGAGGTCGTCCCCGAGGCGCCCGGCGTGCACGCGCAGTCGGTCCAGCACCTCCCGAAGCGCCCCATCTTCTGGGCGGTCGACACCGTGCGCGCGATGCCGGAGATCGGCCCGGCGCCGATCGCGTGGCTCGAGGAGCGGGCGTTCTACGCGCGCGATCAGGCGCGCCGCCTCTCGTTCAAGGTCGGCAGCGGGGCGGAGGGCAGCGAGCTCGCGCAGGCCGCGCCGCCGCCTCCGAAGCTGCTCGACGCCGCGCAGGCGGGCGAGGGCGGCGCGGGCTTCCCGCCCGCCGACATCCCGTCGATCTGGAAGAACCCGCAGGAGGGCGAGGGCGCGTGGGTCGTGCCGTCGCAGCCCTGGCTGAAGCGCTTCCCGACCTTCCCTGGGCCAGCCGGCCAGCCAGCCGCGCCCAGCATGTTCTACCGAACGTTCGTGCGCTCCGACGAGGAGCGCCCGTACGCGAAGGTCCTCCTCGTCGCCATGGACATGCGCCAGCTCGAGCTCGGCATGGAGGGCGGCATGGAAGACCCCAAGCCCGCCGTCGGGCCGCCCGGCGCGGGCCGCATCCCGCGCGACAAGGCGGTCTTCGGGCGCGTCGCCGCCGCGTTCAACGGGGGCTTCAAGACCGAGCACGGCAGCTACGGCATGATGGTGCGGCGGCGCGTCTTGCTGCCGCCCCAGCCCGGCGCCGCCGCCGTGGTGCTCCTGAAAGACGGCCGCGTGGGGATGGGCTCGTGGGGCAACACCACGAAGGTGTCGGGGCTCACGGGCATCGCCGACGCCGACATCCTCTCGTTCCGACAGAACCTCGATCCGCTCCTCGACGGCGAGAAGGTGAACCCCACCGGCCGCTCGCTGTGGGGCTTCACGCTGCCCGGCACGAGCATGCAGACCGAGCGCTCGGGCATCTGCGTCACGCCGGCCGGGCACATGCTGTACGCCTGGGGCGACGACGTCTCCGCGAACACGCTCGGCAAGGCCATGAAGATGGCCGGCTGCGTCTACGGCATGCACCTCGACATGAACCCGCACCACACCGGGCTCGTGTTCACCAACATCACCGAGATCAAGGGCAAGGCCTACAAGACCGAGCTGCTCTCGAACCAAATGGAGATCTCGCCCGATCGCTTCATCGAGTTCTCCCCCAAAGACTTCTTCTACATGATGGTCAGCGACCCGACGCCGCCCCCGCTGGAGGGCGCGCGGCCGTGGGCGCCCGAGCCGGGCGCGCAGCCCGCGCCGACGTGGCACCCCGGGGTCTGGTCCACGCGCTCCTCGCAGGGCGTGGAGCTCTCGCTGGTGTCCGCCGGTCGCGCAACCTTCCGAATTCGTGGAGGAAAACGAGAGCCTGTGGGCGCCTCCGGGGAGGCGCTCCACGAGCTCGCGGAGGCCGACGCGAAGCGCGCCCTCTTCGCGCTCACGCTCGGCACGTCGCCCGAGAAGCGGCCGTGGGGGCTCGCGACCGACGGCCGCGTCGTGCACCCTCCGCACGCGGCGCCGTCAGGCGAGGGGCGCGCCCTCCTCGTCGCGGGCGAGGACGGCGCGCTCTCCATCCAGCTCGCGCGGGAGCTCCCCGGCGACCTCACGCACCACGACTACGCCGAGCTCCCCCTCCTGGCCGACGAGGGCCGCGTCGTGGGCGACCGCCCCGCCCGCGCCGCGCTGGGCGTGGTCGGCGGGAATGTGTATATTGCACGCGCTTCGTCCGCCGGCCGAGGGCCGGTGGAGGCCCTCCTGGCGCTCGGTTGCGAGCGGGTCGTGCAGCTCGAGCGCGGCGTGGTCGAGCCCGTCTCCTGGCACCGCAGCGGCACCCCCGCGCCGCCTCACGCGAGCTACGACGCCACGACGCTCTACGGCGTCGCCAAGCCGTTGGCTCCCCGCGGCTTCCGGTTTCTGCCGACGAACCCCGTCCCGCCGCCGACGAAGAAGTAGCGCGCGGGTCGGGCGCGGACCCCGCGCCCGCGGCTCAGGGAGTCGGGGCGCCAGGCGACGGCGCGGGCAGCGCGGGCCCCTTCGGCGCCGCGTGCTCGGGCCCCCC
>DAORJJ010000343.1:0-7343 GCA_035439005.1 Polyangiaceae bacterium
GCGCTCGATCAGGCGCTGCTCGAGGGCGAGCCCGAGGCCGTCGTGCGCCGCGCCACGACGACGCACCTCGGCCTGGAGGAGGCCTCGGCGCGTGCGCTCGCCTTCGGCGCTCCCGAGCTCGCGCGCGAGCTCGCGTCGCGTCGGCTCGCCGCCGAGCCCACGTCGACCGCCGCCGCCCTCGTCATTGCGCTCGCCGCCGCCGATCTCGCGCGCCGGGCTCCGCGCGTCGAGGAGACCGCGGCCGATCCTTCGCTCGCCCTCGCGCGACTGCCGCCGCTCACGCGCCCCTTGCCCTCGGCGCTGTCGATCGAGCTCACCGAGCGCTTGGCCCGCGCGGGCGGCGTGGAGGCCGCCCGCCGCTTCCTCGCCGAGGTGCCCCGCGAGCCCGTGGCTGGCGCGGACGCGCTCCTCGTCCCCCGGGTCGCCGACCTCGCCGCGCGCGGCATCGCCGCCCCCGAGGCGCTGCCCCCGGAGGCGCGGCTCGAGCTCTCCGCGCGCGAGGGGCGCCCCGTGGCGCCGGGCTCCCCCGACGCGTCGGTGCCGCTCGACGCCCCCCACGCCTACCTGCGCGCCGCCCTGGCGCAGCCTGGCGCCGCGGCGACCCGCGCGCTGGGCTCGCTCGCGTCGCCCGCCCACCCCGCCGTCGTGACGGCCGACGTGCTCGTCGCGCTCGCGTCGGGCGCCCCGACCGAGGCGCTCTGGAGGCGCGTGGCCGCCGGCTCGCGCGAGCCCATGGTCCTCGGGTCGCGGGTCGCGCTCGCCGACGCGCGGGGCGCCGCCGGGGCCG
This sequence comes from Polyangiaceae bacterium, assembly GCA_035439005.1. GTDB lineage: Bacteria > Myxococcota_A > Polyangia > Polyangiales > Polyangiaceae > JAAFHV01. The sequence continues at coordinate 788 of DAORJJ010000343.1, forward strand.
CCGCCGAGGCGCGCGCCCTGCTCCTCCCTCGCGCCGTGACCGAGCACGAGCGCCGCCTCGCGGGGGCCGCCGAGGGTTCATCCTCCGCGGCCGCTCGATCGAGGTAGCCTGTCGAGGTGCAGCTCTTCGACGATCGCTCCCTCGCTCGCGCGGCGCTGGGCCGCGGCGTGCCCGCGTTCTTGCTCGTGAACCCCATCGAGTACCACGGCCCGCACCTCTCGCTGCGCAACGACCACCTCGTCAGCGTCGGCGTGGCGCGCGATCTCCACGCCGAGCTGCGCCGACGCGTCGGGCTCGCGGGCGCCCCCGAGGAGGCGTACCGGCTGCTGCTGACGCGCGATCTCGACGTGGGCGTCGAGCCCGCGCCCGGGCCTGGCAGCGAGCCGGTCGACTACTTCGAGGTCCGGCGGGCCGTGCTCGACGCCTGCCGCGAGCTCGCGGCGCTCGGCGCCTCGCGCGTGGTGCTCGTCACCTTCCACGGCAGCCCGCTCCACGCCTACGCGCTCGAGGCCGGCGTCCGGTGGCTGCGCCGCCGCGGCGTGCGCGCGATCTCGCCGATGGGCGAGCTGCTGTGGGAGCTCCTCGCCGCCGAGTCGCCCGAGGGCGCCGCCGGGAGCAGGTACGCCGAGGCGTACGCGCACCTGCCCGCGGAGCGCGCGCGGGCGCTCATGGCCGACATCGCCTCGGATTTTCACGGCGGCTTCTTCGAGACGAGCCTCGCCCTCCACTACGCGCCGGAGTCGGTGCGTGCATTCTACACGGAGCTCCCCGACTGCGCGCCGTTCGCCGGCCCTCGGCTCGTGGCGCGCGGTGTCGCGCGGCTCCGCGGGCTCGGCGCGCGCGCGCGGGTCCGCGCGGAGGAGGTCTCGCTCGTGGCGCGGGGCGCGGCGTGGCTCTCACTCCGCCCCTTCCCGGGCTACACGGGCGCGCCGTCGCTCGCGACGCCCGCGGCCGGCCGCGTGTTCGCGCGCGAGCTCACGGCGCGCTTCGGTGACGCGGCCGAGGCCGCCCTCCACCGGGGCGAGGCGCCGCGCCCGCCGCCGCTCGGCTGGCTGCGATGGGCCACGCTGTTTGGTCGCGTGGGTGTCCACGCCGGGCCAGGCGACATGCTCCGCTTCGACCACCTCGCGACCGAGGGCGGGCGCGCGCGCGACGGCTCGGCTCAGTTCGCCGGGTCGAGCACGTAGGCGAAATACGGCGCGATCGCCTCCTCGGGCGTCGAGCCGCCGTCGCAGGTGTGGCCGCGATCCTCGTAGGTGAACCCGTGATCGCCGAACACGAAGAGGAGCGTCCGCTCGGGCGTGCGCTCGTTCGTGAGCGGACCCTTGCGCCCCACGAGGCCGTGCGCGTGCCGGGCCACGGCCGACGCGAGCGCGTGCACCACGTCGGCGGCGTCCTCGGGACCGCGCGGCATGCTCCGCCACGCGGCGACGGTCTCGAGCGAGTAGAGGTCGCGCGAACCGAGCCGCACGCGCCGGAGCGCGCCCCGCGTGTGCCACTCGGGGTCGGCCGGGCTCTCGTCGGGCCTCGCCCCCGCCAGCGCCGCGACGCCGCGCGCGAGGGTGTCCTCCTGCCTCGACGAGGTGGAGGGCAGGGCCGCGAACAAGAGGCCCGACTCCACGCGCGCCTCACCGGGGATCGAGGGCCCGAGCTCGCGATCCATCCGCAGGCCGAGGTCCACGCGCAGGCTGGGGACCATGAGCAGGCTCGTCGTGCGCGCGCCGGTCGCCCGCGCGAGGCGCGTGGCCTCCTCGAACGCGTCGAACACCATGCGCGGGCGCTTCCCCGTGAGCGCGAACGTCGGGAACGCGTCCGCGTAGGCGCGCTCGAAGCTGCGTCGGAACGTGGTGTGGGCCGCCTCGGCGCGTGCGTCGACGTGCCCCTCGTCGAGCAGGGCCCCGAGGGGCAGGTAGTGCTCGAGGAACAGGCGCTTCAGCACCGCGAGCGGCTGCGGCCCGCGGGCGGTGGAGAGCGCGCGCGCGTGCAGCGCGACCTCGTCGGGGAGGCGCGGGGCGACCTCGCGCGGCTCGTCTCGCCGCGCGGCCTCTCGGGGCGTCCTCGGGAGCGCGACCACTGGGCGCTCCGGCTCGTCCTCGTCGGTCGCGGCCGTCGGGGTCGGCTCTTCGGCGCGCGCGGGCTCCTCGGCGCGCGGCGCCGGCACGGTCGCGACCAGCGTGGGCAGCAGCAAGGAAGCGAGCGGGATCGGGCGGGCGTACGCCGGCGCGTCGCGGTCTGCGTCGTCGAGCAGCAGGACAAGCGGGCGCTCTCGGGTCGCCCGGGCGAGGCCCGCGAGGGCGTGCGAGTCTTCGGGCGCCAGGGCGGGCGAGCGGATGTGCGCGAGCGAGTCGAGCGAGAGCACGAGCCCGGCGCCGAGCGTGCGCGCGCGGAAGAGCTGGTCGCCGAGGAGATCCTCGGTGTGCGGGTGTGGACCCGGCGCCCCGAGGCTCGCGAGCCGCGCCTCGATCGAGTCGTTCACCAGCGACGCGAGCCGCCCGCGGAGCTCGCGCTTCGGCGCAGGCACGCGCACGACGACCGCTCCCTCCCCGAGCAGCTCGAGGCACCGCTGCTCACGCGCCTCGGCGCTCGCCAGCTCCACGCCGCCGCGGAGCAGGGTCGCGCCCGGCGTCGCGTCGGCCGCGGGGGTCGGTGCGTCGGGATCGCGGGCCGTCGTTTCGCTCTCGGACATGCGCGAAACCTCCCCCGCCGCGGCCGCGAGGTCCAATTTTCTGCGCGGATTGCCGCGGCTCGCCGCCGGGCGCCGCGGGCGGCCCGTTGACGCACGCGCGTCGGGCCCCTACCTTTCAAGGGCTCCCCCGTGCCGTCGTTCGCGGCGACATGGATCCCTTACGATCACGAACCAGGGTCGCGACGGTCGCGCGGTGTGCACGCCGGGCCTGCTCTCACGAGCCGGATAACTCGGAAGCCTAAAGCGTTGCCCAGCGTCCCACCTAGCCGACGGCTAGGGGTTCATGGCACGCGCGGCGGCGTGGGGGGGCGCTCTCTCGGCGATCGGCGCGGGCGCGCCTTCAGGGGCACGGCCCGAGCGCGTCGAGCCACGCGCCGAGCGCTGCGACCCCCACCGCGTCGACCTTGTGCGAGCCGATGGGGGGCATCTGCTCGCGCGCCGCCACGTCGCGGATCGCGGCGCGCGCCCACACGGCGCTGCGCGCCTTGTCGCCGCCCTCGATGCTCTTCAGCGGCGCGCCGGCGTCGGCAGGGACGTAGCGCGTGGGCGTGCAATACGCCGTGGTGTACAGGGCCAGGCTGGCCACGGGCGTGGGGGTCGCGGTGAGCAGCTCGCTCGGGCGCAGGGCGAGCCGCAGGTTCACCGCCGACGCGGCGGCGAGCGGCGCGTCGCTGTGGCACGACGAGCAGTTTGCGTGGAGCCACTGGATCGCGGCGGAGGCCTTGCCGGTCGCGTCCTCCGGAACCACCGCGCTGCGCGTGGCCGGCGGGGCCGACAGGGCGCCGGCGGCGGCGAGGCCCGCGAGGGTGACGCCGGTCGCCCCCGGGAGGGAGAGCGCGACGGCGTCGAGGCCGAGGAGCTGATCGGCGCCGCCGTAGTGGCACGTGTCGCACTTCTGCAGCGTGGGGATCTCGTAGCCGTCGGCCAGGGTCTCGCCCGTGTCGAGGCGCATGGCGCGGGTCTCGCCGGCGTCCCACCGGTAGGTCGTGCGCAGCCATTTCGTGGCCGAGACCTTGGCGTAGTGGCGGGTCTCGATGCGCTTGCCGCCGACCTTGAACTGCTTCCACACCTTGGTGCCGACGGGCCACTTCCACGCGTCCATCGCGGTGGTGTCGATCGTCGCGCCCGGCGGCAGCTGGAGGTACCGCTCCTTCTCGGCGCCGTCGCTCCAAAACGGAGCGCCGGTCATGTACGGCACGACGCCGGGCGCCAGCTTCTTGGTCGCGAGATCCGCGTAGAGCCCGGTGCACGCGAGCGACGTGACGAGGCCGTCGGCCCCGCGCTCGGCGCAGGGATCGGGGCCTGCCTCGGCCGCGTCGACCTCGGCGTCCTTGGGCGCCGGGGGCGGCGGCGCCGTGTCCGCCGTGGGGAGCGGGGCCGGCGCGTCGACGCCCGCGTCTGCGCTGGGCGCGGGGGTGTCGGAGCAGGCGGCGAACAGCGCGGCGCCGACGAGGCTCGCGGCGAAGGCGGCGCCCCAGAGGCGCGTGCGGGGGCGCTCACCGAGTGGGCGCGCGGGCGGGGTCACCATGGCGAGAGCGTAGCACCGTTGATGGCGAGACGGCGCCCCCGGCTCGGGCTCGTCATCGACCTTCGTTCGCCCCTCTGGGGCTCACTTCAGGGTCAAGCGCCGAACCGGGCCACGAAGGCGCGGTGCACGGAGAGGTCCTCGCGGTCGCGCGCGAGATCGCGCGGCGAGCACCCCGAGCGCACGCGCACGATCTCGAGCGCCCGCGGGCCGACCTCGATGAACGCGACCCGCCACTCCTTCACCGCCAACACCGACACGTCGCCGTCGCGCCGAATGCGCCGGTAGGCGTGCGGCTCGGGGCCGAGCGACAGGTGCTCGCGCGCGCGCTGTTCGAGGGCGAGGCCGGTCTCGCGCTCCACGAACTCGCACGCGAGCTTCGCCTCCGGCCGCAGCGAGACCACGTAGGGCGCGCGAGGATCGGCGGGCGTGCCGCGAGCCGCGAGGTCGGCCGGCGCGCCCTCCGCGAGCCACCCCGCGCGCGCGTCGGGGAAGGCGTCGGTGTAGGCGAGGTACGGCTTGATGTCGTAGACCGGCGTGCCGTCGAGGAGGTCGACGTCGAACACGTGCAGAGTGCAGTCATCGACGCGGGCGAGCCCGACCACCGAGAGCCCGAGGCCGTTCGGCCGGTGGGGTGAGCGCGTGGCGAAGACGCCGCGCTTCACCGGGCTCCGCGGCGGCTGCACTTTGAGGCTCGAGGTCGGCGGCGCGCGGTCGAAGCCGAACGTGAGCAGCACGCGGTCGAAGCCCTCGAGGTCGGCCAGGCCGTCGCGGTAGCGCGTGAACACCTCGACGCGCCCCTCGACGCCGCGCGCAGCGAGCGGCTGCCGCGGCGCCTCCGCCTTCTCGCGGTAGGGCGTGCGCGCGTAGCCCACCGGCCGGAGCGTCACCACGTGGCGCGGGTCGGGCTCCTCGGCGCGCGGCTCGCTCACTTCGGGGCCAGGTGCTCGCAGCGCGTCGTGCGGACGACGACGTGCACGCCTTGGTTCGACGGCACCATGTCCTCGAGCTTCTCGGTGGTCTGCGGCCGGCCCGTGAAGATGTCGATGTGGCTCTCGCGCACCTTGAGCCCGCGGTCCTCCACGACGACGCACCCGTCGTGGAGGGCGCCGCCCTCGCCGATGGGCAGGCCGTCGAGCTCGGGGATGTAGAGGGGCGTGCCCATGGGCAGCACGGTGGTGTCGGCCGCGACGGTGCGGAGCGGCGCGATGGGGCGGCCCGCGGCGCCGCGGCCCCACGGGAACGCCTTCGGGTCGAGCGCCTCGAAGCAGATCTTCTGGCCGGTGCGCGGGCACACGTCGGCGCAGCCGCAGTCGCGCTTGGCGAAGCTCACCGTGCCGCCCCGCGCGAGCGAGCCGGAGCCCTGCACGCAGAGGGTCTCGAAGAAGGCCCGGGGCACCTGCGCGATCGCCCCGCAGGTCGCGCTGCGCAGCGTGACGGGCTCGCCCTTCGCGGCGCTCGTGAACTCCGCCTCGCTCGGGAAGTCGTAGTAAGTATTACGAAATAAGCCGAGGTTCTGGCCGCGCACGTCCTCTGGCAAGTGGCCCTTCGCCTCGAGCGTGACGCTCGGTCGGCGGCCCGGCGGCGGAGCGCCTTGCGCGCCGCCCTGTCCACTCTGGGGGAGCCCCGGCTCGTTGGCGGGGGCGAGCGGCTGCTCGATGAACGCGGAGCCGGTGCCCCAGCCGCACGCCGCGAGGCCCGCGCACAGGGCGGGCGCGAGGAGCGCGCGTGTGAGGAGCGCGCGCGCGGGGACGGGGCGGTGCGCGCGGCGGCAGCCGGCCTGGGTTCGAGCGGACATGCCTCATCCTTCCTTACGGGGGCGGTTTCAGTCAAACTCGGCGGCACCTTGGCACGCGGCCGCCCGCTCCACGCGCTCCACGCGCTCTCGGCGCTCCTCGCGCCGCTCCACGCTCGCTCGGCCCGCGCGGTCTCGATGTTCGCGCTCCTCGCGCTCGCGTGGGCGGTCGGCGCGCGCGAGGCGGCGGCGCACACCCTCGGGCTCTCTTCGGGCGAATACAAGGTGACGGGCGCGGAGCTCACCGCGCGCGTGTCCTTCGCCGTGGCCGACGGCCTGCGCCTCGTGCCCACCCTCGACGCGGACGGCGACGGCCGCGTGTCCGCCGCCGAGGTGCCGCGCGCCACCGCCGACCTCGGACGCGCGCTCTCAGAGGGCATCGTCGTCACGGGCGACGGCGGCCCGTGCCGTGCGCGCCTGGCCGACGCGGCGCTGACCGAGGGCGACGGCCTGCTCTTCGAGCTCGTGTTCACGTGCGAGTCCGCGCCGCGCGAGGTCGCGCTCTCGTTGCCGCTGCTCACGGCCCTCGGCGAGGGTCACCGCCACGTCG
>DAORJJ010000344.1:0-7340 GCA_035439005.1 Polyangiaceae bacterium
CGCCGCGCCCGGGGGGCGGCCGGTGCCGACTCTGAACGCGGACCTCGGCGCCCACAGCCCCACGAACTTCTACAAGGGGCTCTCGGGCAACGACGTCGTCGATCACGGAGGCCTGTTCGTCGCGACGTACATGATCCCGAAGATCGGCAGCCCGGTGCGACTGCACGTCTCTCTGCCGGGCGGCTACGAGTTCGACGCGGAGGCGATCGTGCGCTGGGCACGAGACCAGGCGGGCAGCTCCGAGAGCGCGCTCCCCGGCTTCGGCGCGCAGTTCACGAACATCACCCCGGAGGCGCGCCAGCTCATCTACCGCTACGTGCGCAACCGCGAGCCGCTGTTCCACGACGATCTGTAGCGTGAGCGTCCCGCGCCTCTCTCCCGCAGAGGCCCTGGCCCGATTGCATGAGGGCTACACGTATCTGGACGTGCGCTCGGAGAGCGAGTTCGCCGAGGGGCACCCCGCGGGCGCGGTCAACGTGCCGTGGCGCGCGGACGGCCCGATCGGCACCGTGCCGAACGAGGCCTTCCTGGACGTGGTCACCCGCGCCTTCGGCGAGGAGGCGCGGCTCGTGGTGGGGTGCCACTCGGGCGGCCGCTCCGCGAAGGCCGCGGCGGCCCTCGCCGCCCATGGATTTCGCGCGATCGTCGAGCAGCGGGCGGGCTGGGACGGCGCGCGCGGGCCCTTCGGTGAGCTCGTCGAGCCCGGATGGCGGCGCGTGGGCCTCGCGCGCTCGACGGCGGGCACCTCGTACGCGGCGCTGCTCGCGTCCCTCGCGGAGCGCGAGCGCGACGACACGCCTTGAGGCCCTCGGCGGCTCAGCGTCGGGCGCGCTCGTAGTCGGCCGCCGCCTTCTCGACGACCGCGAGGTCGCGCGCGCTGCGCTCGGCCTCCGCCACGAGGTCGGCGGTGAACATCGTGAGCCCCCAGATGCCGTTGTCGCGTCGACGAAACGCGTACCGCGTGCCTCGCGCGGTGACGACGCTCGCGCGCTCCCCCTGCTCGTCGACCGAGGCCGCGCCGGACAGATCACGCCGGAGCCGGCGGTCCCAGCCGCGCTCCTTCGCGTAGAGGGCGAAGACGTCCGCGCCGTCGGTCGCGGCTGCGTAGCGGGCGTAGTCGCGCTCGAGGGCGCCGCGCTCCTCCTCTGGGTACCAGCGCCGCACGAGCGCGAGCGCCTTCCTGCGGTTCTCCCCCACGGTGAAGCAGGCCCACTGGGCCTCGGTCTCCAGGTAGGGGAACGCCGCCTCCACCTGTCCGTCGGTGAGACCGTGGGCGATCCGCACGTAGGCGCCCTCGGGCGTGTGGTCGGACGGGAACGGGCGGTGCACGGCGGCGACGAGGCCCGCGATCGCCGCGCCCGCGACCGCGCCCACGAGCGCGAGCCGACGCGCGCCCGACGCACCTCGCGGTCTCGCCTCCTCGCTCGCAGCCATGCGCGCCCGACGCTAGCACCTTCGCGGCCCTCGGCCTGCTTCGAGTACCCTCCAAGGCGTGCCGCCTGGTCCATTGCGCACGCGCTTCGCGCCCTCCCCCACGGGGGATCTTCACCTCGGCGGGCTCCTGTGCGCGCTCGTGTCGTTCGCGCTCGCCCGGGCCTCGGGCGGCGCGTTCGTCCTGCGCATGGAAGACCTCGACGCCCCGCGGGTCGTGGAGGGCAGCGCGGCCCGCATCGAGGCCGATCTCGCGCGGCTCGGCCTCGCCTGGGACGAGCCCACCCCCGAGGGCCAGGGAGCGCATGCACCCTACACGCAGTCCGCCCGTGGCCCGCTCTACGAGGCGGCGCTCACGGCGCTGGGCGAGCTCACGTACCCGTGCGACTGCTCTCGCTCCGAGCTGCTCGCGGCCAGCGCGCCGCACGCGGGCGAAGAGCGCGTCTACCCAGGCACGTGCCGGGAGAAGGACCCCGCCCGCGCGATGCGACGGCCGCCCGCGCGCCGGCTCCGCGTGCCGGAGGGCGCGGTCGTCGAGGTCTTCGACCTGGCCGCGGGCCACCTCCGGCAGGACGTGAGGCGCGAGGTGGGCGACTTCGTGCTGCGCCGCGGCGACGGCGTGTTCTCCTATCAGCTCGCGTGTGCGGTCGACGATCACGCGATGGCCATCGACCTCGTCGTCCGCGGGCGCGACCTGCTCGCGTCCACGCCGCGGCAAGTCCTGCTCGGGAGGCTCCTCGGCGCGCGCCACGCGCCACGCTCGCTGCACGTCCCCCTGCTCGTGAACGCCGCCGGCGAGCGGCTCGCGAAGCGCACCGGCGGCCTCCCCGTCCGCGAGCTGCTCGGGCGCGGCGTGCCGGCCGAGGCGCTGTTCGGCGTGCTCGCCCACGCCGCCGACCTCGCGACCGCGCCCAGCCCCCTCGCGCTCCCCGAGGTCGTCGCGGCCGCGGCCGCGCGCTTGCCCGCGCTGATGCGCGGTGAGCTGGCCCTCCCAGACCGCGCGCGGGTGCCCGAGTCCCTCGAGGGGTGAACGGGTGACGCGCGGTCAGCCTCGGAGGCCGAGCGCGACGCCGACGGCCACGCTCGCGCCGACCACCACGATCCACGCGATGGTCCAGCCGAGCGCCCGCGCAGGCGGGGAGGGCCGCTTCGACACGGGCTGCGAGACGCGCGGCCGGCTCGAGCGCTCGCGCCCTCGGCCGGTGTCGTCATCGCCCTGCCGGCGGCTGCTCGGGGGGCGCGGCGTGAGCGAGGGCTCGGTCGTGCTCGGGTCGGCGGCGAAGGGCCCGGCGCCGGGCGGGACCGCCCCCGTGCGCTGGGTCTCGGGCACCGGCTCGTCGCTCACCGGCGGGCGCTCGGGCGGCGGCGCCGGCGCGGGGCGCTCGGGCACGTCGTCGGGCTCGTCCGGGAAGATCTCGGCGCGCTCGAGCGCGGCGCGCATGGCGCCGGCGGACGAGTAGCGGTTGTTCGGGACCTTGGAAAGCGCGCGGAGCACGATCGCCGTCACCGCGGGCGAAAGATCAGGCGACGCGAGGGCGGGCGAGGGCGGCGGCTCGGTCAGGTGGGCGGTGAGCACGGCGAGCGGCGTCTCGCCGCCGAACGGCAGCGCGCCGGTGAGCATCTCGTAGAGCATCACGCCGCACGCGTAGAGATCGCAGCGGCCGTCGAACTCGTCGCCCTGCGCCTGCTCGGGCGACATGTACTCCGGCGTGCCGAACACCATGTTCAGCGTGGTGAGGTTGGTCGTCCCGGTGCCGCTGCCCCCGTTGACGATCTTCGAGAGCCCGAAGTCGACGACGGTCGCCCGATCGTCGTCGTCTACGAGCACGTTGTGGGGCTTCAGATCACGGTGGATCACCCCCTGGCCGTGCGCGCACTCGAGCGCCTCGAGCACCTGCTTGGCGATCGCCACCGCGCGCCCCTCGGACAGCTTTCCCTCCGCGAGCAGCCGGTCGAGCGACCGCCCGTGGATACGAGGCAGCGCGAGGCACAGGAGCGGCACGCCGCCCGCCGGGTTCGCGACCTCGCCGACCTCGAGGATGCGGCACACGTGGGGCCCCTCGAGGCGGCGCAAGATGGCGCCCTCCCGCATGAACCGGCCCCGGATCTGCACCTCGCTCGCCAGGTGGGGGTGCATCACCTTCAGGGCGACCGCGTCGCCGCTCGTCGTGTCGTGTGCAGAATACACGACGCCCGTGCCGCCCTCGCCGAGCACGCCCTCCACCTCGTATTTGCCGAGCACGACCGCGCCGCGCCGCAGACGCTCCTCGCTCGTGGTGCTGGCCGGGCCGTCCATCGCCGCGGCAGGATACCCGACCCGCGCGCGCACGCGAGCCTGGCGCTCCGTGCGCCAAGCCTGCGCCACCCCTGCACTTCCTGCGCGCTCTCCGGGCACCGCGCGCGCCGCACGCCCTCCGCGGGCGCCGCGGGCGCTGTCACGCGGCTTGCTAGAGGCGACTCCCATGCGCGCACGCACCGCTCAGAGTCCCCTGGCGCGCGCTCGACGCGGCGCGGGGCGCGCGCTCGACGTCGCGCTGCTGATCGCGGTCGCCGCGACCTCGCCGACCGCGCGTCGACCCACGCCGACCGACGCCTGCTCCCTGGACGGGCGCGCCGAGCTGGCGTGGACCGGGCCGCTCGCGGTGACCCCCGCCATCGCGGAGACGCGAGGAGGGGCCCCGACCCCCGACGAGCTCGCCGGCGAGTGGACCGGGACGGCCGTGATCACCACGGCGCGCAGCCCCATGAGGCCCGTGGAGCAGGCGATGGCGCCCTACCTAGGGGTCTCGCGCGACGTGGAGGCGACGGCGAGCGCGGCGAGCGCCGGCGCGACGTTCACCTTCGGCGGAAAGGGCAGCGCGTGGAGCTGCCCATTCGCGCTCGCCGGCGGCACGCTCACCTGCGCGACGCAGGTCAACGGCTACCGGATGACGATGACCGGCGCGCTCACCCGCGCGGGCGGCGCGCTCCGGGTGAGCGGCGCGTGGACCGCCTCGCAGCCGATGATCACGCTGCGGGGCTCCTGGAGCCTCACGAAGCCCGCGACCGACGTGGAGATCGAGCTGCTCCACCCCGCGGGCCGGAGCCCGAAGGTGTTCACGTCGGGGTGGCTCTTCGGGGCGCGCTGCGTCCGCGCGAAGGGCACGCCAGCGGAGGCCGATCTCTCGGCCGAGGTCGAGTGGGGCGGCACGGCCACGTTCACGCCCGCGCGCGGCACGCCCGTGCGCCCGCGCTTCGCGACCGCGGGCACGAACAGCTCACGCTCACGTGCGGCGGCGCGAAGAAGACCTTCGTGATCGAGACCGTGCGCACGACCCGCTTCGCGCACCTGGGGGATCGGGCGCACGCGCCGGCCGACGCGCACGGCTGCCTGGCCTGCCCGCACAGCCCCACGGGGCCCATCGTCCAGGGCAGCCCCTCGGTGCTCGTCGACGGCCTCCCGGCCGCCCGCAGCGGCGACTACGGCATGCACGCGCCGTGCTGCGGCGGCAACATGTTCCGCATCGCGGGCGGCAACGAGGAGGGCGTGCTCATCGACGGGCGACCCGCGGCGACCCTTGGGGCGCTCACGCTGCACTGCGGCGGCCGAGGGCACATCATCGAAGGCTCGGCGGGCGGCAACGAGCCTCCGTCGCCACCCGAGCCTGCGGGTGGCGGCTTCTTCGGCGTGCCGAGCCCGCAGACGGCTCCCGGTCGCGCGCCCACACCTCCGCCGCGCGCCGCCGCCTCCTCCACGGGCGAGCCGCCGGTGTCCGCGGGCGTGAAGCTCGACCCGCCGGCCATCGAGGACGTCCGCGGCGGCGAGAGCCCCACGCTGCGCGCCGAAGCGTCCGCGACGCGGATCGTCCGCAGCACGCCCCAGGGCGCCGCGAGCCCCGCGGCCGCCATCGCCATCCTGCCGTCGTCGGAGATCACCCGGCAGGCCGACGGGGCGATCCGCCTCGCGCGCGGCGCGATCGTGGTCACCACGCTGCCGCCGGCCAAGCAGCTCGTCGTGACCGACGCCGGCACGATCGAGCTCGGCTCGCAGGCGCGCATCGCGCTGGTGGACGAGGTCGTGGACGTGGCGCTGCTGGCGGGGAGCGCCACCCTCCGGCCGCGGCGGGGTCCAGAGGTCCGCCTCGCCGCGGGGCAGTCGGTCCGCTTCTCGGCGACCGGCGCGACGGCCCCGCCCGCGACGATGTCCCCTCCCGACGTCGGCGACGCCGTGCGCGCCCTGGTCGACCCCACGAAGGCCGCCGCGCCGACCGCGCCCGCACGCGATCTCCGCGCGGTCCTCGGCGACTGGCGCCTGTGGCTGGCCCTCGGCGCCGGCGTGGCCGTGGGCGCCGCGCTCCTGGCCGCCGTGGTGATCGCCCTCGCGGGCAGGCGCAGACCGACCTCGCGGGGCGCGCCGCCGGCCAGGTGAGCGCACGCGCGCCGCCGATGCAGGTTGACAGCCGCGCTCAGGCTGCAACCTTCTGCGAATGCGCCCCCGCCTCCGCACGCTCGCCCGCCTGCCTCGGTTGCCCCGCCTGCCTCGCCTCGCGCGCGCCCTCGGCGCGCTCGGCCTCGCCGCAGCCCTCACCTCCACCACGACCCTCGCGCGCGCCGCGACGCTCGAGGTCGGCCCCGGCAAGCAGTACGCGGAGCTCTCGGCCATCGCCCGCATCGTGAAGCCGGGCGACATGGTGGAGGTGCAGGGCGACCACACGTACGCGCCCGTCGAGTTCAACGTGAACGGCACCCAGGCGGCGCCCATCACCATCCGCGGCGTCCGCGTGAACGGCAAGCGCCCCATCGTGAAGGGCGGCGAGAACACCGTCCTCATGCACGGAAACTTCTATGTTTTCGAGGGTTTCGAGGTCACGGGCGGCACGGGCATCTGCGTGGTCCACAAGGCCAACGGGATCACCCTCCGCGACGACGTCATCCACGACTGCCCGCGCCACGGCATCCTCGGCACCGACCAGGAGTCGGGCTCGCTCCTCATGGAGTACGTGGAGGTGTACGCGGCGGGCAGCGAGCGCTCCGGCGAGGCGCTGAAGCACCCGGTGTACATCGCGACCGACGAGAAGATGTACCCGAAGTCGGTCTTCCGCATGCAGCACTGCTACGTGCACGACGCGAACGGCGGCAACTCGGTCAAGTCGCGCGCCGAGCGCAGCGAGATCTACGGCAACTGGCTCGAGGGCGCGCAGTACTACGAGATCGAGCTCATCGGGCCCGACGACGACAGCGGCGACACGGTCACCGCGCCGCGCGAAGACGGCGACGTCGTGGGCAACGTGCTCTTCCAGACCAAGTCGACCTCGTACGTCGTGCGCGTCGGGGGCGACGGCACGGGCCGCACCGGCGGGCGCTACCGCTTCGTGAACAACACGTTCATCCTCGGATCTCACCCGAACAACGCGGGCGCGCTGCGCGCGTCGTACGCGCTCGACTCGCTCGAGCTCTACAACAACGTGTTCTCCAAGGCCTCGGGCCCGATGGACTACCTCGTCCGGGAGACCGATCTCACGTGGATCTCCGGCCGCCAGATCGCCGGCGCGAACAACTACATCACGCAGGGCTCGGGCAACATCCCGGCCACCCTCACCGGGAACATCCTCGGCACCAACCCGGGCTTCGTCGACCTCGCGAAGAAGGACGTGCGCCTCGCCGCGGGCAGCCCCCTCGTCGACAAGGGCACCGCCACCCTCGCGCGCACCGACGCCTTCGCGTTCCCCTCGCCCCTCGCGAAGGCCACCCACACGCCGCCCCTCCGGGTGCTCGCGTCGGTGGGGCGCGCCTCGCCGCGCCTCGCGGTGGGCGCGCTCGACGTCGGGGCCTTCGAGCTCGGGAGCCCCACGGAGGAGCCCGGCACCCCCGGCACCGAGCCGCCGCCCGGGCCGTCCACGCCCGCGCCGGGCACGCCCGAGCCCCCGCCC
>DAORJJ010000345.1:0-7296 GCA_035439005.1 Polyangiaceae bacterium
CGCGGACCGCCGCGTACTCCGAGCTCGCGGCGCCTAGCGCCGCCGAGACCGCCATCATGCTCCACGACGCGCTCGGCGCGGGCGCGGCCCCGGAAATCATCGCCTCCCTCGTCGAGTTCGCGGACGGCGATCCCGACTCGGCGACGGCGCACCACCTCGTGCGCGCGCTCGTCGCCGAGGGCGCGGGCGACCGGACCGGCGCGAAGGAGGCGATCCGCGAGGCCCGTCGCGTCGGCCCCCCGTGCGAGTCGCTGGTCCGCCTCGCGCTCTCGACCGACGCCTCGCTGGAGGCTGCGCCCGAGCTCCTCATGACCGCCGACACGCTCCCCGCCGGCGTCGGCTCCGCGATCTTGCGCGTCGAAGCGCTCGCGCGGGAGACCGAGCTGCCCGACGCGACGCGCGCCGCCGAGCTGAAGCGCGCGCACGCCGACGCGCCCCACCTGGGCATCGCCGCCTTCCTCGCCGAGCGGGTCGCGCGGCGCCTCGGCGACGAGGAGGAGGCCCTCCGCCTCCTCGACGCGCGAAGCTCCGCCAGCGACGACCCGGTCGAGCGCGCGCTCGACGCGGTCCGCGCGGCCTGGCTCGAGAGCGACCCCGCGGAGGCTGCGCGGCGCCTCGCGGCGACCGTGGCCGACTTCCCCGCCGACGTCGCGCTGCGGGACCTCCGCGAGCGCCTCGCGCCCGGGCAACAGGCCGAGTGGCGCGAGGCGCACGCCGACGCGAGCCAGCCGGGCGCCAAGGCCCTCTACCTCACGCAGGCCGCGCTCGAGCGCGAACGAGAGGGCGCGGTCGCCGAGGCCCTCGCCGACGCGCGGCGCGCGGTCGCGGCTGGGGCCGATGGCGCGGCGGTCGTCCTCCTCGAGCGGCTGGAGCTGTCGTGCGGTGAGCCCTCCCGGCTCGCCGATCCCCTCCTCGCCGCGGCGCGCTCCGAGTCGGCCGAGGTGCGCCGCGACGCGTACGAGCGCCTCGCCGAGATCGACGGCCGAAAGCAGGACGCCGCCAGCGCGCTGCTCTGGCACCGCTCGCTCCTCGAAGAGCAGCCGGGCCACCTGCCGAGCCTCCGGTTCATGGAGCGCGCGCTCCTCGACCGCGGGCGCGCGGACGACCTCGAGCCGATCATCACCGCCCTCGCCGAGACGCTGCGCCCCGAGAGCGTCGCCGAGCGCTCCGCCCACGCCTTCTTCGGCGCGGAGCTGCAGGGCCCATCGCCCGAGGCGCGGCAGCGCCGCTACGAGTTGGTAAAGATGGCTTACGAATCGACCCCGGCGCTCTGGTCGACGCGCGCGATGTACAACCACGCGCGCGAGCGACGCGAGGACGCCCTCGTGCTCGAGAGCATCACCCGGCTGCTCGAGACCGAGGAGCGCCTCCCCGAGACGGCCGCGCTGCTCGTCCGCGCGAGCCAGGCCGCGTGGCGCCTCAACGCGCCCGACGTGGCGCGGGACTACCTCGAGCAGGCCGCGGCCACCGATCCCGGAGACGTGGTCACGTGGGCGTTCCTCGCCGACGCGCGCGCGGAGGGCGGCGATCCCCAGGGCGCCGCGGAGGCGTGCGAGAGCCAGGCGCGTACGAGCGTCGTCCCCGAGCACCAGCTCGCCGCCTGGTACCGAGCGGGCCAGATGTGGCTGGAGAAGCTGAACGACGAGGAGCGCGGCGTCTTGGCGCTCGAGCAGGCCATGATGATCGACGCGGGCTACTCCGACGTGTTCGATCGGCTCTCGGCGCTCTACGCTGCCCAGAGCAACGACGTCGCGCTCGTCGAGCTCCTGGAGATGCGCCTCGCCAAGCTCCCGGCGGACGACGCTGGCCGCCTCCCCCTCTCGCTCCGCCTCGCCCAGACGCTGGCCGGGATGGGGGACATGCAGCGCGCGCGCGACGTCCTCGACGAGACGCTCGCCGCCCACCCCGAGAACGAAGAGGCTCTCTTCGCGCTGGCCGAGCTGCAAGCGAAGGATGGCGACCACGAGGGCGCAGAGGCCACCTACCTCCGCCTGTCGCGCCTCTCCCTCTCGGCCCGCCAGTCGCGCCGGGTGTTCGACGCCCTGGCAGATCTTTACCTCGGCGCGCTCGGCAACCTGAGCCGCGCGGAGGTGGCGCTCATGGAAGTGCTGAAGCGGGCCCCCGAGGACCTCTCCACCCTCGAGCGCCTCGTGGTCGTGCACCGCCGCCAAGACGACGTCGTGCGCGCGCTCGAGGTGCAGCAGCAGATCGTCGCGCTCTCCGCGTCGCCCGAGCAGAAGACCGCGGCTCTCATCACGCTCGCCGAGATCTACGAGACCGTCGCGCGCGATCCGCGCAAGGCCGAGGCGACCCTCGAGGCGCTGCGGAAAGAGTTCCCGCTGTCGGTCGCGGCGCTCCGCGCGCTCGCGGGCTTCTTCGAGCGGCAAGACCAGACCGCGGCGCTCCACGTGCTGCTCGATCGGGCCGCGAGCGACGCGCGACGCGCCTTCTCCGGTGGGCGCTTCGTCACGTCGCTCTTCGAGGTCCTCGGCGCGGCCTACGAGCTGCGCGGGAAGGCCGACGCCGCGCGGGTCGTCGCCGCCACGCTCGCGGCCATCCAAGGTCAGCCGGTCTCGCTCGCGGGCGCCGAGCTGCGCGCTTCGGACGCGGAGCTCGACGAGCTGCTCGCCCCCGAGGTCCTGAGCCCCGCGCTGCGCGGGCTGCTGCGCCGCGCGGGCGACTCGCTCGACCGCGGACACCCGTTCGACCTCGGGCCCCTCGCGGCCACGCCTCTCGACTCGAACGAACGACTGGCGCGGCTCATCCAGCAGGCCGCGAGCTCGATGGACCTCTCGGGTCTGCTCGTCCTCGTCTCGCCGAAGCTCGGCGCCGTCGCGATCCCCGGCGCTTGCACGCCCCCCACGCTCGTGCTCGGCGAGCGCCTCCTCGAGGTCACGAACGACTCCGCGCGCGCCTTCCAAGTGATCCGCGCGCTCAAGCTGCTCTCGGTGCGCGCTTCGGCGCTCGTCCGAGGCAAGTCGGAGGAGGTCAACGCGCTCGTGTCGGCCTGGCTCGCGCTCTTCAACCCGAGCTGGGAGCCCTCGAACGTCCCGCCGGCTCTGCTCGAGGAGATGCAGCGCCGGCTCGAGCCGACGATGCCCGCCGAGGACCCCGCGCTCGGCGTCGCGGCGCTCGAGGCCGCCGGGCTCCTCGGCACCTCGGGGCCGCAACTTCGCGCGGCGGCGCTCGGCTGGGCGAACCGCGTCGCGCTGCTCGCCGTGGGCGATCCTTCCGCCGCGCTCGACGCCATCGCCTGGAGCCTCCGCGAGGACGGCGCCCCCGTGGGAGAGGACGAGCGCGCGGCGTGGATCGCGCGGCACGCCGAGGCCCGCGATCTCCTGACGTTCAGCGTCAGCGACGCGTACACCGAGGCCCGCGCCCACGCGAAGGCCTAGCGCTCACTCGATCGCCAAGACCTCGTACTTCTTCACTTTTCTTCCGAGTTCAACCTCCACCTCGTCGCCCTCTCGCGCGCCCAACAGGGCGCGCCCCAGGGGCGAGCGTGGGGTGACGATCATCACGCGACGGCCGGCCACGTCGAGCTGCTCTCCGCCACCCGCCGGGGCAAACAGGCACACGAGCTCGTTGTCTGGCCCAGCGAGCGTCACGAGGGCGCCCGCGCCGACGACGCCGCTGCCCTCGAGCCTTGGGAGGGCCTCGAGCACGCCCACCGTGCGCTCGAGCTCGCGCACCCGCTCGCCCTGCGCGCCCGCGAGGTAGCTCGCCTCGATGGCCCGGGTGTCTTTGTCGTTCTCCGGCTTGGCCTCTTCGTGGGTGGCGCCCGCCTTCGTCGCCTGGGCCGCCGCCGAGGCGGTCGCGAGCGCCGCGCGCGCGGCAGAGACGAAGGCCGCGATCACGGCGCGCTTGTCGAGCTTGGGCAACACGGGCCGCGCAGGTTACGAGGTCTGCGCGGGCCTGGGAAGCGCGCGAACGGCCCCGCCCGCGTGATGAGCGCTTGCCCACCCGGGGTCGCGAGGCTATTGGGACGCGTCCGCAGCGGCCCCTTCGCGCGCGGACCTTAGCCTCCGAGTGTTTGCGAGTGTTTGAGAGAGAGAGAACCGCCATGCCGAACGACAGGCTCCGCAACGTCGCGATCGTCGCCCACGTCGACCACGGAAAGACGACGCTGGTCGACCACATGCTCCGCCAGGCGGGCACCTTCCGCGAGAACGAGGCCGTCGTCGATCGGGTGATGGACTCGAACGACCTCGAGCGCGAGCGCGGCATCACCATCCTCGCCAAGAACACGAGCGTGCGCTGGGCCAACGACAAGGGCGAGAGCATCAAGCTCAACGTCGTCGACACCCCGGGCCACGCCGACTTCGGCGGCGAGGTCGAGCGCACCCTGCTCATGGCCGACGCGTGCATCCTCCTCGTCGACGCCGCCGAGGGGCCCCTCCCCCAGACCCGCTTCGTCCTCAAGAAGGCGCTCGAGCTCGGCTTCCCGATCATCCTGGTCATCAACAAAATCGACCGCAGCGACGCCCGCCCCGACGAGGTGCTGAACGAGGTCTTCGACCTCTTCTGCGACCTCGACGCGAGCGACGCGCAGACCGACTTCCCCGTGCTGTACGCCATCGGGAAGCTCGGCATCGCGAAGCGCTCGCTCGACGATCCGTCGACCACGCTGAAGCCGCTCTTCGAGACGATCCTCGCGCACGTGCCGCCGCCCGAGGGCGACCCGGAGCTGCCCTTGCAGATCCTCGTCAACAACCTCGACCACGACGACTACGTGGGCAAGCTGGGCATCGGCCGCATCGTCGCGGGCACCGTGCGCGCCAACCAGCCCGTCGTCATCCTGAAGGACGGGCGGCACGTGAAGGGCACCATCAAGGTGCTGGCCACCTTCGAGGGGCTGAAGCGCGCGCCCGCCCAGGAGGCCCAGGCCGGCGAGCTCGTCGCCATCGCGGGCATCGACGACCTCGAGGTGGGCGACACCATCGTCGACGCGTCCCCGGGCTTCGAGGAGCGCGCGCTGCCGCGCATCGTCGTCGAGCAGCCGACCATCAAGATGCGCATCGGCGTCAACACCTCCCCGCTCGCCGGAAAGTGCAAGGCGTCCAAGTTCTTGACGAGCCGCCAGCTCCGCGAGCGCCTCGAGCGCGAGACGCGGCGCAACCTCGCGGTCCGCATGGAAGAGACCGACACGCCCGACACCTTCGTGGTGCTCGGCCGCGGCGAGCTCCAGCTCGCGATCCTCGTCGAGACCCTGCGCCGTGAGGGCTACGAGATGCAGCTCGGCAACCCCGAGGTCGTCACGCAGGTGGTCGACGGCGAGGCCCAGGAGCCGTACGAGCTCGTCGTCGTCGACGTGCCGGAGCAGTTCATCGGCGTCGTCACGGAGCGGCTCGGGTCGCGCCGCGGGCGCATGCTGAAGATGGCCAACCCCGGCTACGGCCGCGCGCGCCTCGAGTACCGCATCCCGAGCCGCGGGCTCATCGGCTTCCGCGGGGAGTTCCTCACCGCGACGCGCGGCACCGGCCTGCTCAACACCGTGTTCGACGGGTGGGAGGCCTGGGGCGGCCCCATGGCGAAGCGCCAGACCGGGGCCATCGTGTCGGATCGCGCGGGGATCTCGACCCCGTACGCGCTCCACCACCTGCAGCCGCGCGGTACGTTCTTCCTGGGCACGGGCGTGGAGGTCTACGAGGGCATGATCGTCGGCGAGCACAACCGCCCGAACGACACCGACGTGAACGCCATCAAGGAGAAGAAGCTCTCCAACGTGCGCAACCACGGCAAAGACGAGAACGTCGCCATCGCCCCCCCGCGTGTCCTCACCATCGAGACCGCCATGGAGTGGATCGACTCCGACGAGCTCGTCGAGGTCACCCCCGACGCCGTCCGCGTCCGCAAGCAGGTGCTGCAAATCAACAAGCGCCAGCGCCGGAGCGACGCCATCGAGGACGCGCAGGCGATCGACTACTGAGGCAGAATTGGCCCCAACCGGCCCCGGCCCTTGGTACTCTGACCACGTGAAGCCGCCACCCCGCAGCGAGGCTCCCTCGTGGACGCGCTAGGCCGTTCCACGCGCAAGCCCGGGGCGATGATCTGCGGCAAGTGGCGCATCGTGCAGCACCTGCGCTCGACGCCCACGACCGCGTCGTACGCGGCCCTGCACCGCAACGGCGCGGAGGTCACCCTCAAGATCCTCCACGCGAACCTGGCGGGCGACAAAACCCTGCAGGCGCGGTTTCGACGCGAGGCGTACGTCGCGAACACCGTCCCGCACCCCGACGCGGTCAAGGTCATCGACGACGACGAGACCGAGGACGGCTGCGCGCTGCTCGTCATGGACCACTTCGACGGCGACACGCTCGAGGAGCTGCGTATCCGCAAGCGCGGGAAGCTGCCCTACGAGCAGGTCTCCGGGTACATGGAGCAGCTCCTCGACATCCTCGCGGCCGCCCACGACGCGGGCGTCGTGCACCGCGACCTGAAGCCCGAGGCCGTCCTCATAACGAAGCAAGGTCGTGTAAAGGTTCACGATTTCGGGACCGCGCGCGTCCTGACCGAGACCGCGAACCTCCACGAGATGACCGCGGCGGGGCTCGTCGTGGGCTCCCCCGCGAACATGGCGCCGGAGCAAGCGCGCGGGCAGCGCGATCTCGTCGACGCCCAGAGCGACGTCTTCTCGCTCGGCGCGCTGTATTTCTTGCTGCTCTCGGGTCGCGCGGTTCACGACGAGGACAGCCCCCTCGCGGCGCTCATGGCCGCCGCCAGCCGACCGGCGCCGAGCCTCCGGAGCGTGGTCGGCAGTGAGGTGCCTGACGGCGTCGTCGACGCGGTCGATCGCGCGTTGGCGTTCATGAAGGTCGACCGGTGGCCCGACGCCCGGGCCTTCAAGGCCGCGCTCCGCGCCGCGCGCGGGGAGATGATCGACACCTTCCCGCAGGCAGGTCGGCGTGATCCGCTCGCCGACCTCATGGGCAGCATGAAGGACGGCGCGGCGCTCGCCGTGGCCTTCGCGACAGGCACCCAGGACGACCCCGGCTTCGAGCCCGACGCCAAGGAGCCTCCCGCGCCGGCGCGAGCCTCCCAGCCTGCCATCGGGTCTCGCGAGGCGCCTCAGGCACCTCAGCCACCTCAGCCACCTCAGCCACCTCAAGCGACCCGACCGCCGGGCGCCCCCCTCCCACCTCGGGTACCTCAGGCACCTCACGCGCCGCAGTCACCTCACGCGCCGCAGTCACCTCAGGCGGCTCGACCGCCGGGCGCTCCCCTCCCACCTCGGGCGCCTCAGGCGCCGCAGGCGCCGCACACAGCGGGCGCGCGACCGCCCGGCGCGCCGCTTCC
>DAORJJ010000346.1:0-7278 GCA_035439005.1 Polyangiaceae bacterium
GAGTCGGCGGCGCGGTTCCTCGCCGCGGAGGAGGCGCCCTGAGCCACGCCGGCGCGCGCCGGGCCTCTCGCTAAGCTACGCGTGGAGCTCGGGGCGCGGCGGCGTGCTCTCGAACTTGTACTCGAGCGCCGCGGACACGTCGGTGACCTGCAGATCGTAGGCGCCGAGCGCGGCGCGCAGGTGCCGCTCCACCTGCTCCCCGTCGAAGTCGCGGCACGAGTACACGTCCATGACGAAGAACGGTCGCAAGGGCCAGGTGTGGATGGAGCAGTGGGACGTGGAGAGCACGCAGACGCCGGTGACGCCGCCCTCGTCCTCGAAGGGCTCCACGCCGAGCTTCGCGATCTCGGTCTCCACCTCGTACATGTGAGGCTTGTCGAGGATGCGCATGCCGAGGATGTCGATGAGCGACCGGAGCATGGCCTCGACGTTGGCGGCGTCGCCCATCAAGGCGGCAGAGCCGCGACCGAGGACCTTGATGTGACGACCGTGGGCCATAGTAAGCTCCTGAAAGGTTGAGACAAAAGGGGCTCGCGCGGGCTGCGCGTGGCGCCGGCGGTGCGTCGCTCGGCGGCGCTCCCATTACGGGCAGCGGGCCCGGGTGACAAGCACGAAGTTCACCGAAGTGACACGTGGGCGTCGCCTCACGCGGCCGGAGCCCTTCGGGCGCGGAGCCGGCGTCGCCGGGCGGCTAGCGCCCGAGCAAGGCCGCGAGCCGCGGCGTCATGTTGGCCACGGCGCCGTCCCCCTTCACCGAGCCGAACATCTTCTTGTCGGTGCTCCGGCCGTCCGCGGCGGGGACGGCGAGCAACGGGATGAGGTCGGCGGTGTAGCCGGCCGCGCGGAGGCGCTCCGAGTCGACGTCGAGGTTGAACTCGAGGATGGCGAGATCGCCGAAGCGTCGATCGAGCTCGCCCCGCTCGGCGGCCTTGTGGAACCGCTGGCACGGCTCGCACCACGGGGCGCCCACGTACACGAGGGGCGCCCTGCCGGCGGCGCGCGCTGCCTCCGCGAAGCCCCGCACGAGCGTCGCGACGTCGCCCGCGGGCGCGTGGGACCACGAGAGCTTGCCGGTCTTGGCCGAGGGCAGGGGCGCCTGCGGCGGAGGCGCGGGCGCGGACGGCGCGGACGGCGCGGGCGGCGTCGGCGCGGGCGCTGCGGCGCTCACGGCCTTCGGAGGTGGCGCGGGGTCGGTCTGGATGGGCTCGTCGACGCGCGTGCACGCGCTCACCGCGCTCACCGCGGTCACCGCGCTCACCGCGGTCACGCAAGCGCAGGCCGCGCCGAGGGCGAGGCGCCTCACCGCTTCGTGGGCTCCCACCGGCTGGCGATCTCGTCCCACGTGGGGAGCGCGTCGTCGGGGCGGGCCTGGAGCACACGGACGCGCACGACGACCCGGTCGACCGTGGAGGTGTACCCGTGCTTGCGCCCCTGCGTGAACATGGCCGCCATGCCGGGGATGGGCAGGGGGTACGCGTAGCGCACGAAGTCGGTCTCGCGCACGCGCCCGCCGCCGAGCCGGGCCCCGAGCATCGCGTGCGCCTCGTCCGGCTTGCCGGTGGCGCGATCGATGATCTCGAAGCAGGTCATCTGCGAGTCGATGCCGTACACGTTGTGGCGAGTCCACACCTCGATCGCCCTCCACGTGCGCCGGGGGCCGTTCGTCACGTGGTGGTCGCGGATGACGTGGAACTCGATGTCGTCGGAGCGAATGCTCTCCGGGGGGAGCGAGTGGGACGGGAGCGAGTGGGGGCCGGCGGCGTGGCTCGACGGGAGGGAGTGGGGGCTGGCGGCGTGGCTCGACGGGAGCGCGTGGCTCGACGGGAGCGCGACCGTGCGCGCGGCGTCGGCGCCGGCGACGGTGACCTCGTCGTCGACCTCGGCCCGCGGGAGCGGGGGCTTGGTCTTGGGACGGGGGACCTCGGCGCCCATCTTCAAAGTGTCGCTTTGATCGCGCTTTCGGTCGGCCATGGCTCGCAAAAAAAGCTACGTGAATACGCGGGCCAACGCGAGCGAAAAACCGGCCGGAAGCCCGCCGGAAGCGGGCAAAACGCCGCGGGACCGCGCGCCCGTGAGGCGCGCGATCGCGTGGAGTGACGTGTTGTCGCTGCGCTCTAGAACTGGTGGGCCTCGGTCGAGTCCTCGAGCGCGAGCGTCGAGGCCTTGCCGCCCGAGATGACCTCGGCGACCTGGTCGAAGTAGCCGGTGCCGACCTCGCGCTGGTGGCGCGTCGCGGTGTAGCCGTCCTTCTCGGAGGCGAACTCGCGGGTCTGGAACTCGCTGTAGGCCGCCATGCCGCGGGCCTTGTAGTCCTTCGCGAGCGTGAAGATGCCGTGGTTCAGGGCGTGGAAGCCCGCGAGCGTGACGAACTGGAACTTGTAGCCCATGGCGCCGAGCTCGACCTGGAACTTGGCGATCGTGGCGTCGTCGAGGTTCTTCTTCCAGTTGAACGACGGCGAGCAGTTGTAGGCGAGGAGCTTGCCGGGGAACTTGGCGTGGATGCCCTCGGCGAACTGCTTGGCCTGGGCGAGGTCGGGGGTCGAGGTCTCGCACCACACGAGGTCCGCGTACGGGGCGTACGCGAGGCCGCGGGCGATCGCGGTCTCGACGCCGCTCTTGATCTTGTAGAAGCCCTCGGCGGTGCGCTCGCCCTTCTGGATGAACGGGTGGTCGCGCTCGTCGACGTCGCTCGTGAGGAGCTTCGCGCTGTCCGCGTCGGTGCGCGCCACGAGGATCGTGGGCACGTCCATCACGTCGGCGGCGAGGCGCGCGGCGACGAGGGTGCGGATGAACTGGCTCGTGGGCACGAGCACCTTGCCGCCCATGTGCCCGCACTTCTTCTCGCTGGCGAGCTGGTCCTCGAAGTGGACGCCCGCGGCGCCGGCCTCGATCATCGCCTTCATGAGCTCGAAGGCGTTCAGCGGGCCGCCGAAGCCGGCCTCCGCGTCCGCCATGATCGGCACGAACCAGTCGTGGAGGCGCTTGCCCTCGGCGTGCTCGATCTGGTCGGCGCGCTGGAGCGCGAGGTTCAGCTTCTTCACCACGGCCGGCACGCTGTCGACCGGGTAGAGGCTCTGGTCGGGGTACATCTGGCCGGAGGTGTTCGCGTCGGCCGCGACCTGCCACCCGGAGAGGTAAATGGCCTGGAGGCCCGCGCGCACGTGCTGCACCGCCATGTTGCCCGTGAGCGCCCCGAGCGCCGCCACGTAGGGCGTCTCGTGGAGCAGCTGCCAGAGCCGCGTCGCGCCGAGGCGGGCGAGCGTGTGCTCGATCTTGACCGAGCCGCGCAGCTTCTGGACGTCGGCCGGGGTGTAGGGGCGGACGATGCCTTCGAAGCGCTTGGCGAGGAGGTCGGACGGGGTCGAGGACATGAAAATCTCCTTGAGTGACGGTTCGTTACGAGAAAAAAGCGAGCAGCGTCGGACGGGGGCGCTGGCTCGGAGAGGGGCGGCTCAGCCGCCGTGTGCGAGCACGTGATCGTAGGCGGCGAGGGTGAGAAACTCCTCGAACGTGGGCTCGGTGGAGAGCCGCTCGAAGAGGGCGCGGGCCTCGGCGAACTGGCCCGAAGCGAAGCGCTCGGCGCCGACCTCGGCGGCGACCTGGGCGAGCTCCTCGTCGAGGATCTTGGCGAGGCGCGACCGAGTGACCACGCTGCCGTCGTCGAGCTTGGCCTCGTGGCGGATCTCCTGCCAGACCTGGGCTCGGGAGATCTCGGCCGTCGCCGCGTCTTCCATGAGGTTGTAGAGCGGCACGCACCCCTGGCCGCGCAGCCACGCTTCGATGTATTGTACACCGACGCGGACGTTGTGGCGGAGGCCGGCCTCCGTGCGGGTGCCCGGCGGGATGGCGAGCAGGTCGGCGGCGGTCACCACGACGTCCTCGCGCTTCTTGTCGAGCTGGTTCTTCCCGGGCATGTGCGCGTCGAAGACCTCCAGCGCGACCGGCACGAGGGCGGGGTGCGCGACCCACGTGCCGTCGTGGCCGTTCGTGGCCTCGCGGACCTTGTCGGCGCGGACCTTGGCGAACGCGGCCTCGTTCGCGGCGTCGTCGCCCTTGATGGGGATCTGCGCCGCCATTCCGCCCATGGCGTGCACGTTCCGGCGGTGGCACGTGCGAATGAGCAGCTCGGAGTAGGCGCGCAAGAAGCCCTTGTCCATCGTGAGCTGCGCGCGGTCGGGGACGAGCGCGGCGGGGTCGTGCGCCCGCTTCTTGATGAACGAGAAGATGTAGTCCCAGCGGCCGCAGTTGAGGCCCGCCGAGTGGTCGCGCAGCTCGTAGAGGATCTCGTCCATCTCGAAGGCGGCCGGGAGCGTCTCGATGAGGACCGTCGCCTTGATGGTGCCGATCGGAAGGCCGAGGGCGCGCTGCGCGTGCACGAAGACGTCGTTCCACACGCGGGCCTCGAGGTGACCCTCGAGCTTCGGCAGGTAGAAGTACGGGCCCGTGCCGCGCGCCAGGAGCTCCTTCGCGTTGTGGAAGAAGTAGAGGCCAAAGTCGAACACGGCGCCCGGGCAGGGCACCCCGTCGACGGTGACGTGCTTCTCGTCGAGGTGAAACCCGCGCGGGCGCACGAGCAGCGTCGCGATCTGCGCGTTCAGCCGGTACGTCTTGCCCTTGGCTTCGAGCGAGATCGTGCGACGGACCGCGTCGAACAGGTTCTGCTGGCCCTCGATCTGGTTTTCCCACGTGGGGCAGGTCGCGTCCTCGAAGTCGGCCATGAAGACGCGCGCGCCCGAGTTCAGCGCGTTCACGACCATCTTGCGATCGACCGGGCCGGTGATCTCCACGCGGCGGTCGAGCAGGTCGGCGGGGAGCGGCGCGACGGTCCAGGCGGCGGCGCGGATCGCCGCGGTCTCGGGCAGAAAGTCGAACGCCGCGCCGGCCTCGAGGCGCGCGCGCCGGGCGACGCGGGCGGCGAGGACCTCTCGGATCCGCGGGCCGAAGGTCCGCGCGAGGTCGGCGACGAACGCGAGGGCGGCGGGGGTGAGCACGTGCTGCTCGGCCACGGACGGGGAGCCGGCTCCGCCGCGCACGACGACGCCGGGGTCGGTGGCCGATGCTTCGATCGAAGGGGTCATCAGGTCTCCTGCCAGGTGCTGCCCTGGTGGTGGGTTGGCGTCCGCGTCACGAGCCGCCTCGAACGCCGTTGACAATGTGCGCTAGCGTGTCACTTGTCAACGAAGCCCAGGGATATTCGGGGAAAAGTAGGTAACGTATTGTGAATGTCACGTTGTAAACGTGTAAATGTTGTAATGACGCGGCGCTCTTCGGGGGCGGCGAGCGAGCGGAAGACGGGGACGTGATGGTGAAAGTAACGCGACAGGTCAAGGGCCCGGACAGCGCCCCCACGGAGGGCACGAGCTCCCCCGAGAGCGCGCGCCGCCTCGGCGCGAAGGTGCGCGCGATGCGCCGACAGAAGGGGCTCAGCCAGGCGGCGCTCGCGGAGCGGCTCGGGGTGTCGGCGAGCTACCTCAACCTCATCGAGAACAACCGGCGGCCGCTGCCCGCGCCGCTGCTCATCAAGATGGCGCAGCTCTTCGAGCTGGACCTCCACGCGTTCGCGACCGACGAGGACGCGCGCATGGTGGCCGACCTCACCGAGGCCTTCGCCGATCCGCTCTTCGAGGACGAGGACCTCACCTCGGTCGACGTGCGCGAGATGGCCGCGGCGAGCCCGGCGGCGTCGCGCGCGGTGCTGTCGCTCTACCGCGCCTACCAGGCGTCGCGCGCCACGGCGGACGATCTCTCGAGCCGGCTCGTCGGCGGCGAGGACCTCGGGCTGGTCGATCGCTCGCACCTGCCGACCGAGGAGGTCTCCGACTTCGTCCAGCGCATGTGGAACTTCGTGCCCGAGCTCGAGGCGAGCGCCGAGCAGCTGTGGCGCGACGCCGACCTCCGCACCGAGGAGCTCTACCCGGGGCTCTTGCGTTACCTCGAGCGCGAGCACGGCGTGTCGGTGGAGATCGCGCGCTCGGGGTCGGAGAGGGGCATCCTTCGGCGCTTCGACGTGGCCGCGAAGCGCCTCGTCCTCTCCGAGCTCTTGCCGACGCGCACGCGCACCTTCCAGGTGGCCCACCAGATCGGCCTGCTCACGCAGCGCGCGGTGCTCGACCGCCTCACGAACGAGCCGCGGCTCACCACCGCCGAGTCGCGTGCGCTCGCGCGGGTGTCGCTCGCGAACTACTTCGCCGGCGCGGTGCTCATGCCGTACGAGCCGTTCATCTCGGCGTGCCGACAGGAGCGCTACGATCTCGACGTCATCGGGCGCCGCTTCAAGGTGGGCTTCGAGCAGGTGTGCCACCGACTGACCACGCTCCGGCGCCCAGGGTCGGAGGGCGTGCCGTTCCACATGATCCGCATCGACGTCGCGGGGAACATCTCGAAGCGCTTCAGCGCCTCGGGCATTCGCTTCGCGCGCTTCTCGGGCGCGTGCCCGCGGTGGAACATCTTCAGCGCGTTCCTGACGCCGGGGATGATTCGCATCCAGATGTCGCGGATGCCGGACGGCGAGGCGTACTTCTGCCTCGCCCGCACGATCCAGAAGGACTCCGGCGGCTACCACGCGCAGAAGCCCGTGCAGGCGATCGGCCTCGGCTGCAGGCTCAACTACGCGAAAGAGCTCGTGTATTCGGACGGGATCGATCTCGGGAACCCGGACACGTGCATCCCGGTGGGCGTCACGTGTCGGCTCTGCGAGCGCACCGGCTGCGAGCAGCGCGCGTTCCCGTCGCTGCGCCATCCGCTCACCGTGCTCGAGAACGTGCGCGGCGTGTCGCTCTACTCGCGGGCGCGGCCCGAGGAGGCGGACGAGGCGGACGAGGCGGACGAGGCGAGCGGCGATTTCGGTCGTTCGGCGCGGCCCATGTACTAGACAAGCGCGGGTGAAGGACGACTCGCTGCTGAAGAAGTACGAGGAGGAGGTCGCCCGCCTCGAGGCGCTCAAGGAGACGCTCAAGGTGGAGGAGGGGCGGCTCCGGTGGTTCTTGGTCGGCGGCGTGGTGGGCGGCCTCGCGCTCGCGGCGGCCACCAAGCCGCTCTATGGCTTCCTCCTGTTCGCGCTCGGCGTGGTCATGGCGGGCACGGGGCTCTACCTCACCCGCGTACACACCATGGAGCGCGACTACAACCTGATCCGCGCCAAGGAAGAGCTCGCGCGGCTCCGCGCGAGGGCGGGCGTCGGCGAGGCGGGCGCGGAGCGCGACGACGCCTAGTCCCCTGGAAAGCGTGATTCCTGCAACAACGTGGGTTCAGCGTCATGGTCGAACGAGGAGCGCGGGG
>DAORJJ010000347.1:0-7268 GCA_035439005.1 Polyangiaceae bacterium
CGTCGCGTGACGCGACAAGAGCCAGGAGGACTTTCGCCGGGAGATGCGCGACGGCGTGTCGAGCTTCTCGCGGCGCAAGCCGCTCGACGAGGCGGTGTGGGACGACTTCGAGCGCGGGGTCCACTACGTGCGCGGCGCCTTCAACGACGCGGCGACGTACACGGCGCTCCGCGCGCAGCTCGAGGCCCTCGAGGTGGAGCGCGGCACGCGAAACCGGCTCTTCTACCTGGCCGTGCCGCCCTCGGAGTTCGGCACCATCGTGTCGCACCTGCGGGACGCGCACCTCGTCGAGGCGCCGGGCCAGGGCCGCGCGGTGACGCGGGTGGTCGTCGAGAAGCCGTTCGGCACCGACCTCGCGAGCGCGCGTGAGCTGAACTCGGTGTTCGCGTCGGCCTTCGACGAGTCGCAGATCTTCCGCATCGACCACTACCTCGGCAAGGAGACCGTCCAGAACCTGCTCGTGTTCCGCTTCGCGAACAGCCTGTTCGAGCCCATCTGGAGCCGCGAGCACGTCGACCACGTGCAGATCACCGTCGCCGAGGAGATCGGCGTCGAGGGGCGCGGGCGCTTCTACGAAGAGACGGGCGTCACGAAGGACATCGTCGAGAACCACCTCATGCAGCTCTTCTGCCTGACGGCGATGGAGCCGCCGATCTCGCTCGCGGCCGACGCCGTGCGCGACGAGAAGGTCAAGGTGCTGCGCTCGCTCCGGCCGATGGAGCGCTCGCTCGTGCAGGAGAACGTCGTGCGGGGCCAGTACGGGCGCGGCCTCATCCGCGGCGACGAGGTGCTCGCCTACCGCGAGGAGCGCGACGTCTCGCCGGCCTCGTCGATCGAGACCTTCGTGGCCATGCGCATGTTCGTCGACAACTGGCGCTGGGGCGGCGTGCCGTTCTACGTACGCGCCGGCAAGCGGCTCGCGCGGCGCGTGACCGAGGTCGCGATCCAGTTCAAGCGCGTGCCCCACAACCTGTTCCGCGCGCCGGACGGCGGCGTGAGCCCGAACGTCCTCACGGTGCGGATCCAGCCCGACGAGGGCATCGCGCTGCGCTTCATCACGAAGGAGCCGGGGCAGCAGACCATCTTGCGGGACGTCGCCATGGACTTCCGCTACGGCGCCGCCTTCGGCTCGAACACGCCGGAGGCGTACGAGCGCCTCCTCCTCGACGCGATGCGCGGCGACGCGACGCTGTTCACGCGGCACGACGAGGTCGAGGAGCAGTGGTCCTTCATCGACCGCGTGTTCGACGCGTGGCGCGCCGAGGCGAGCGCACCGCCCCCGGTGTACGAGTCGGGCTCGTGGGGTCCCGAGCAGGCCGACGATCTCCTCGCCCGAGACGGGCGCAGGTGGAGGAAGCCATGACACCGCCGTCGGCGATCATCGCGAACGTGGAGCGCGAGCTGCGCGCCATCAGCGAGGCGCGCGGGCCGACGACGCGCCTGCTCTCGATGAACCTCGTGGTCGTCGCCGAGTCGATCGATATCGCTGCAAAGTACACGCATGTCGTCGACGAGGTGTCGGCGTCGCTGCTGGCACGCGCCATCGTCGTGGGCCTCGACGCCGGCTCGCGCCAGGGCTCCCTCGAGGGGTGCGCCGTGCATGTGACGTCGCCCGGCGGCGAGAAGGACTCGTTCACGGAGCGCATCTCGCTCACCGCGCGCGGGCCCATGTGCCTGCGCATCCCGAGCGTGATCGAGTCGCTCCGCGTCGCCGAGGTGCCCATCGCGCTCGTCTGGCTCGGGCGGCTCCACCCGAACGACGCCATCTTCGAGCAGCTCGCCGAGCGCGCAGAGCGCGTGCTCATCGACTCGGAGTACACGTCCGTGAGCAACCTCGTCGGGCTGGCCGCGTACGCGCGCTCGCGCCCCGAAGGGCCGCGCGTCGCCGACCTCGCGTGGACCCGCCTCCAGCCTTGGCAGGAGCTCTTCGCGCGCTTCTTCGACCAGCCGGCGCACACGCCGTTCGCCGAACGGATCGAGGCCATCCGCGTGCTGCAAGCGTCGCCCGCCGACAGCACGATCGGCTCGGAGGCTGCGCTCCTCGTCGGGTGGCTCGCCACGCGGCTCGGCATCCGCTCGTACCGCGCCGGCGGCGCGCTCCGCTACGTCAGGCCCGACGGCGGAGAGGTCCACATCGACCTGCGCGCGGTCCCGCTGCCGCCAGGCGTGGCTCCTTGCACCCTCGCGGAGGTGTCGTTCGTCGCCCGACGGGGCCACGAGACGCTCCGCGGCGGCGCGGTCCGCGAGCTCGCGAGCGGCGGCGAATGCGGCGAGACCTTCGACGCGGACGTGATCACCTGGCGGCTCGTCCCCTCCGGAGGGGCCCCGCTCGAGCAGCGCGTCCGCCTCGGGGCCAACAAGGCCGCCAAGTGGCTCGAGCGCACCCTCCGGCGACCGCCGCTGGACACGGCCCTGCTCGAGTCGATCGCGTTCGCCGAGAACATCGCCGACGAGGTCGCGACGGCCGCCCCCGTCGACGACCCGGCCGACGCGCCCGACGGCGGCCTCCCCTCCCCCTGACGGCGTCGCCGTCGCCCTGACTCGCTGACTCGCTCACTCGCTCACTCGCTCACTCGCGCGCTCGCGCACTCGCTCACCCAGAAAGCCGGAAGCTCGTGGCTACACAAGTCGTCCCAGGAAAGCTCGTCGCCGTTCACGATCCCCAGCGCGGCGCGGCGGAGGGGGCGCGGCTCTTCGCCGACGTGCTCCGGCGCGCGGTCGGCGCTCGCGGCACCGCGACCATGGCGGTAAGCGGCGGCAGCACCCCGCTGGCGACGTACGCGGCGCTCGCGGCGACCGACGTGCCGTGGGACCGCGTGAAGCTGTTCTGGGTCGACGAGCGCGCGGTCGCGCCCGACCACGAGCGGAGCAACGCGCGCGCCGTCCGCGAGGCGTTCGGCGCCACGCCGTTCCTCGGCGTCTTTCCGATGGACGGCACGCGCGAGCCGAGCGCGAGCGCGGCCGCGTACGCCGAGCTGCTGGCGCAGGAGGTCCCCGGCGCGCCGCCCGCCCTCGACCTCGTGGTGCTCGGCATCGGCGACGACGGGCACACGGCGTCGTTGTTCCCTGGCGATCCCGCCGTGACCGACGTGGAGAGCGCCGTGCTGGGCGTGCCGGCGACCGACGCGCGCGAGGCGAGGATCACCCTCGGGCGCGCGGTCCTCGCCGAGGCCCGCAACGTGTACGTGGTCGCGTACGGCGCGGCCAAGAACGCGGCGCTCGAGCGCGCGTGGGCGCTGCACGGCGACGTGCTCGACTGCCCCGCGCGCATCACGCGCGGGTTCAAGGGGCGCCTGTCGTGGCTGGTGGACCGCTCCGCGGGCGGCATCGGCTAGTCGAGTCGTGTCGCTGGGCGGCCCGCCGCGCGTGGCGCGTGGGCCGCCGAGGCGCCGCGCGCGTCAGGCGAGGTGCGCGCGAAGCCGCGCCGTGACCTGCGCGACCGTGAGGCCGTACTTCTCGGCGAGCACCGTGTCCGGCGCGCTCGCGCCGTACGTGTCGATGCCGATCGCGAGGCCGTCGCGCCCCACCCACGCGCGCCACGGCGTCGTCGAGCCCGCCTCGATGGATGCCAGCTTGGCCCCCGCCGGCAAGACCGCGTCGCGGTAGGATTTGTCCTGCTCGGCGAACACCTCGAGGCACGGCGCGCTCACGACGCGCACGCGGCGCCCCTCGGCCTCGAGCGCCGCGCGCGCCCCGACCGCGAGCCCCACCTCGCTGCCCGTGGCGATGAGCACGAGCTCCGGCGCGCCGCCCGTCGCCTCCTCGAGGATGTACGCGCCGCGGAGGATCGCGCGAGGATCGAAGCCCTCCGCGCGCTTCAGCGCCGGCACCTTCTGCCGAGTGAGCGAGAACGCCGTGGGCGCGCTCGTGCGGGCGAGCGCGATGGCCCAGGCGGCGGCGGTCTCCATCGCGTCGGCGGGGCGCACGACCGCGAGCCCGGGGATGAGCCGCAGGGCCCACACGTGCTCGATCGGCTGGTGGGTGGGGCCGTCCTCGCCGAGGAAGATGGAGTCGTGCGTGAAGATCCAGAGCGTCTGGAGCTTGCCGAGGGCCGAGAGCCGGAGGCTCCCGCGCATGTAGTCGCTGAAGACGAGGAACGTCGCCCCGAACGGCACGAAGCCGCCCGCGAGGGCGAGCGCGTTGACCACGCCGCCCATGCCGTGCTCGCGGATGCCAAAGTGCAGGTTGCGCCCCGCGAACTCGCCGCGGTTCACGCTGCCGCCGCCCTTGATGAGCGTCTTGGTCGAGGGCGCGAGGTCGGCGGAGCCGCCGATGAGGCCGGGGACGAGGGCGGCGACCTTCTGCTCGATCGCGTTCGAGAGGTTGCGGGTCGCGTCCTCCTTCGTGGGGAGCGCAGCGAGGAGCTGCTCGTAGAGATCGGCGGGGATGGCCTTCGCCTCGAGCAGGTCCATCGACCGCGCGACGTCGGGGCTGGCCGCGCGCCACCCGTCGACCTTCGCCTGCCACGCGGCGCGGTCGGTCGCGAGCTCTGCCGCGCGCGCCGCGAAGAGCGCGGTGACCTCGGCGGGAACTTGGAAGGTCTTCTCGGGGTCGAAGCCCATCGCCTGCTTGATGAGCGCGATCTCCGCCTTGCCGAGCGGCGCGCCGTGGGCCTCCGAGGTGTCGTGCGCGTTCGGAGCGCCGTTCGCGATGTGCGTGCGCGCCACGATGAACGAGGGGCGCCCCTGCGTGGCGCGGGCGGCGGAGAGCGCGGCGCGGACCGCGGCGCGGTCGTGCCCGTCTACGCGCTGGACGAAAAAGCCATACGATTCATAGCGTTTCCCGACGTCTTCGGTGAACGCGAGGTTGGTCTCGCCCTCGATCGTGATGCGGTTGTCGTCGTAGATGATGACGAGGTTGTCGAGCCCGAGGTGCCCCGCCAGGCTCGAGGCCTCGCTCGCCACGCCCTCCATGACGTCACCGTCGGAGCAGAGCACGTAGGTGCGCGCGTCCTCGAAGGGCGCGCCGAAGCGCGCGGCCTTCAGCTTCGTGGCGAGCGCGAAGCCCACGCCGTTGGCGATGCCCTGCCCGAGGGGGCCGGTGGTGGTCTCGACCCCGGGCGTATGGTGCACGTGCTCCGGGTGCCCCGGCGTCTTGGAGCCCCACTGCCGGAACGCCTGCAGGTCCTCGAGCGAGAGGTCGTAGCCCGCGAGGTGGAGCATCGAGTAGAGGAGCATCGACGCGTGGCCACAGGAGAGCACGAAGCGGTCGCGGCCCAGCCACGCGGGGTCCTTCGGGTCGTAGCGGAGGTGCTGCGTGAAGAGCTCGAACGCGATGTCGGCGAGGCCCATGGGCGTGCCCGGGTGCCCGCTGTTGGCCTTCTCGACGCCGTCGATCGAGAGGGTCTTGATGGTGTCGATGGCGAGCTTCTCGGACCGGGGATCGAACGCGTGCATGGGAGCTCCTCGAGGTGTCAGGCGGGGGCGACGAGTGAAGGGCCGTGAGCGCACGCGCGGCGCGCGCGGAGGCGCTGCGGGAGGGGGCCGCGACCGAGAGAGGCGGTCGGGGTGTCTCGCGCGACGATCACCGCTCGCGTGTACTACGAAGGAGGTCCGCTGACCACACGCGCCCGAGCCTCACGGCGTCGCGGCCTTGCCCTCGGAGGAGAGGACGAAGATCGCGCAGACGCCCAGGGCCACGCCGAGGCCGCGCCGCGCGGTGAAGGCCTCGCCGAACAGCAGGGGCGCGAGCAGGGCGCTCAGGGTGACGCCCCCACCAAGGACGACCGTGCCGGTCGACGCCACGGGCCCGCCGCGCCGCAGCGCGTAGAAGAGCAGGATGCTCGCGCCGGAGATCATGAGCCCGCTCAGCGCGGCGTACAGCACCCCCGCGCGCGTCGTCCCGACGGCCTCCCCGCGGGGCAGCGCGAAGTACGCCGCGAGGATGCCGAGCGTCGCCGTCCCCTCGAGGACGAGCGCGCCGAGGCTGTCGCCGATCTTGCCCGAGGCGGCGCGCAAGAACATGTAGTGCACACCTATACAGACGCCGCCCGCGAGCGCGGCCTTGAGCCAGGGTTCCATGGCGGCGCATCCTACTCTCGCCCGCGCCCCGCGCGCGGCTCGCGCGACCCGAGCGCCGGCTCAGTCGTGTTTGGGCGCGCGCGGCCCCGAGGCCTTCACCGCGGCGTGGTGGTCGTCGAAGGACTCGGAGAAGGCGTGGCGTCCGCCGCCGCGCGCGACGAAGTAGAGGTGCTTCGTGGTCGCGGGGTTGAGCGCGGCCTCGAGCGACTTGACCCCCGGGTTCGAGATGGGCCCGGGCGGGAGCCCCTCGTGCGTGTACGTGCTGTACGTGTTCTCGGGCGCCGAGTTGATGTCGTGGGTGATCTTGCCGGCGTAGCCTGCGCAGGCGGGGACGGCGGCGCCGAGCACCAGACAGCCGTACCCCGCGGTGGGATCGCACTGGAGCACCTTGCGCTTGAAGGCCGGGTCCCGCAGCCGGTTCACGAAGACGGCGGCGATGAGCGGCCGCTCGTCGTCGACCACGGCCTCCTTCTCGACCATGCTCGCCAGCACGACGATCTCGCGCGTGCCCCAGCCGAGCTGGGCAGCGAGCGTGCTCCGCGAGAGCGAGTGGGCGAGCTGGAGCTGCGCGAGCCGCCGGTCGAACTCGGACTTCATGCGCCGGATGACGTGGTCCGGGTCCGCGTCGGCCGCGAGCTCGTACGTGGCCGGGAACAGGAACCCCTCCGCGGAGCCGCTGAGCCCGAGCTCGGCGAGGAGCTCGGGGCGCACGCTGGCCTCGAGGAACGACGCGGCGCTGCACACGCGCTTCTCCTCGAGGCGGCGCGCGATGTCGAAGCGCGTGTACCCCTCGGGGATGGTGACCTTCACCCGCGCCCCGAGGCCGAACCGCTGCAGTCGCTTCAGGAGCTCGCCCGGCTCGAGGTCGTCGGGCACGAGGTGCGGGCCGGGGGCGGGCGCCGTCGAGCCGCCGTGGGACAGCATGAAGAGCGCGAAGAGCCGGGGGCTCGACACGAGGCCGAGCTCCGCGAGCTTCTGGCTCTGCGCGAACGCCCCCTGCTCCCTCGGGAGGACGAACGAGACGACCTTGCCGCTCCCAGGGCCGCGGGTCGTCGGGTAGACGACGAGGAGCAGGATGGCCCCCGCGACCAGCGCGGTCACCAGGAGGCCTACGATCACTCGGGCGAGGAGCGGCGCCGACACACGCGAGCGCGACGAGCGCCGGCGCCGTCGGCGACCCGAGCCGCCGTCCCGCCGGTCGCCGCGCCCCTCACCGGCGGCGCCTCGACCGCTCACCGCCGGCCCGAC
>DAORJJ010000348.1:0-7259 GCA_035439005.1 Polyangiaceae bacterium
ACCGCGCCGGAAACCGTGTATGTGCCCAACCTACCGCGCTCGGAATACTTAAGCAGCAAGGCCGGGTTCAGCCGCGCCATGTCGACCTGGCCCATCGACCAGCCGGCGAAGCGCCGCTCGTCGATCTCCTCGGCTCGCCCGCGGTGCGGCGCGCGCTCGAGCGCGAGGCGCGGCAGGCCCGCCTCATCCGGAGCGCCGTCGTGCTCGGCGAGAAGGAGTACTGCGTCATCGTCGACGCCGACGGCAAGCGCGAGATCAAGCTCGGGCCCGCGCGGGTGTTCCCCGGGCCATACGACACCTTCATGACCGTGGGCTCGCGGGCGCGCGTGTACGACGCGTACGAGCTCTTGCCGCAGCGCGCGCTCTGGCTCCGGGTCATCTCCGCGATCAGCAAGGAGGAGCTCCTGAAGAAGCTCCCGCGGGGCTTCGTGTTCGAGCGCGACGCCGCGAAGGAGCACTACTACCCGGGCGACGAGATCTTGCTGTCGGGGGTGTCCACGTTCTTCTTCCCCTTCAACGAGATCGAGGTGCTCTCGCCCGAGACGGGCCAGGCCGTCGTGGGCAATGACCACGAGCGCGTGTTCATCGAGGCCATCGGCATCGACCAGAAGAGCGGCATCTACGTCCGCGATCTCGCGACGGGCGAGGTGCGGCTCATTCGGGGCAAGCAGTCGTACCTGGTGGACCCGCGGAAAGAGGTGCAGATTACACGCACCGTGCCGCCCGCCGACTGGAACCTGTGGGTGGCCGCGAACGAGCCGCACAAGGCGACCTCGCAGCCCATCACCACGCCGTGGGCGATCTCGATCGTGGTGCCCAACAACACCGCGGTGATGATCACCATGGCCCAGTCGCGCCGCGTGGTGGAGGGGCCGTGCGTCACGCTCCTCGGCTACGAGGAGTCGCTCTGCGGCATGGCGCTCTCCACGGGCACCCCCAAGACCGACGCGAGCCCTCTCCGCACGTGTTTCCTGCGCACGGTGGGCAACCGGGTCTCGGACATCGTCACCGTGGAGACCTCCGACTTCGTGCGCATCGCCGTGCACGTCTCGTATTCGGTCACGTTCGTGAGCGACGGCGAGAGCGGCCCCGGCGGCAAGGAGCGCTGGTTCAACCACGAGAACTACATCCAGGTCATGGTCGACCACCTGCGCTCGATCATCCGCGGCCGCTGCCGGGCCATGTCGCTCTCGGCGATTTGGCCGCAGATCCACACGCTCGTGCGCGACACCGTGCTCGGCGAGCGGAAGGAGGGCGGGCGCCCCGGCCGCGTGTTCGCGGAGAACGGCACGGTGGTCACCGAGGTCGAGGTGCTCACGGCGACCATCGAGGCGCGCGAGGTGGCCGAGCTCATGGAGCGGGTGCAGACCCAGTCGGTCACCCTGCAGATCGGCGACAGGCAGGCCCAGGAGACCCTCGTGTCGGCGAAGCTGCGCGCCGCGATCGACGCGGACAGCCAGGCCCTCGCGGAGGAGGCGCGGCGCCGCGCGGCCCGGCTCGAGGGGCTGTCGCGCACGCTGGAGCACGAGCGCGCGCTCGCCGAGGTGAAGGAGCTCGAGCTCGTGGCGCGCGAGCGGCAGGCCCTCTCCGACGCGCGCCTCGACGCCGCGCAGAAGGCGGAGCTCGCGCGGGATCTCGAGGCGAAGGCGACGGCGCTCAAGCTGCAGCTCGACGACGCGAACACGCGCGCGGCCGCGACCCGCGCCCTCTCGGTCGTGGAGCTCGAGACCCTCGTCGCGCGGCGCGAGCAGCAGCTCCGCCTCATCGCCGCGCAGTCGTCGGCGACGGTCGCCGAGCGCCAGGCCGTGCAGCAGGGGCTGGTCGAGGCCATGACGGCCCTCGGCGACAAGATCATGCTGGGCGAGGTCGCCAGCAACATGAACCTCGTGAGCCTCTTCAAGGGCAAAGACGTGGGCACCATCCTCGCCGAGGTGCTCGGCGGGACGCGCGTGGTGCCCACGCTCGACGCGCTGCGCGAGCGCTACGCGGTAGGCGGCGCGGAGGCGGTCGAGGCCGAGGCGACCGCGGACGAGTAGCCAACCGACCGACCCATTCTTATCGCGAAGCCGGCCGGCTCCCAAGATTCGTATCGGGAAGCCGGCCGGCGTCACTACGAGCCAAAGTGCGACCAAAATCCGACGACCTGCCAATGCTTCTTAGACCAGAATGAGACGCATGTTGAGTGCCACTGATGCACTACGCGAAACGGGATGAGATGAGCACGGAGACTGAGGTGAGCGCGGAAGGAGTACCAATCGTGAATGATGCGCGCTGCTTGGCCTGTGCGCGGAGCGAGTGGCAATCCTCTGCTCGCCGCGACCTGTACCTGCTGCGCCATGTCCCAGACGTGCCGCTGTCGATCGACAAGATGGTACTCCCCGGCAGTCTGGGCTGTCTCCACGATTCCGACGAGCTACATGTTGTCGGAATCGCCTTCCCGGAGACGGAGCGGACTCGGCATACCGCAGAGGCCCGCCGACTGCATGGCTTCACTCTCTCGTCGGACGCTGTCTTCTGCGGCTTCGACGTGGCTGATCCATCCATAAGCGGCTTGTCCAACTGTGGGTACGGAACGGAGGAAAATAGGCGCGCTGCCGCAGCAACATGGGCGCACGCACTGAACCCGCATCATCTGTTCTCCCTCCGCACCCATGCCGCTCGCTTTAGGTCGTTCACGAATCGCAGAGTACCGGAACACGCGCCTTTTCTGGTCGTCGCGCTCTTCGTCGTGACGGCACCGACGTCCGCAGGCGCTAGGCACCGTGATGGCCCCCGGTAGCGCGCGCCGCTCACCCGCCTCTATGCGCCGCCGCACCGCCTCCACGACCGCCGCGACATCCCGCTCGACGCGCCAGGCCTGTACGCGCAGGAGGCGCATGCCGAGCTCGGCTAGCCCGCGGTCGCGGAGCGCGTCATACTGCGCGCGTGAGGCATGCACCGCGCCGTCGACCTCGACGGCGAGCCGGACGCTCGGCGCGAAGAAGTCGACGATGAAGCGCCCGAGGACGACCTGCCGACGGAAGGGCACACCGAGCCGCCCATGGCGGAGGTACTCCCAGAGGATTCGCTCGGAAGCCGTAGGTGAGCGCCGCATGTCGCGCGCGCGCGGGATGAGGGTGCTCGTGGTGTAAGAAAGCCGTATCGCATGGGGGTCTGCGTGGCGGCGGAGGGGCCGGCGCCGCGCAGCCCGAGCGAAGATTGCGTGACAGCGGCGCGTGCCGCGCCGGTCAGCACCGCGCGGCCGCTGGCGCGGAATGTTCGCGTACGAGCAGCGCCGGCCCCTCCGCCGCCGCGGGCCCCGCGAAGCGAGCGCGGCACGCGGACCGCTCGAGCGACCATGAGAGTCACGGAGCGCGGTCGCGGCTACCTCCGCGGGCCCGCGCCGAGCCGCCGCGGGTCTCCCGAGGGCCCCGCGCCGCGCCGCGGCGCTGGGGTCTCCCCCTGAGCGCGCGGAGGGGCGGCGCTCGTGCCGTATCGGGAGTGCCAAGGATGCGCCGGCCCGAGCACGCGATTTGGGGGAGACCGGCGAGGGCGCTCCCGCGATCGAGAGTGGCATGACCACAGGGGTGATCGCGTGGCCTCGCGACTTGCGAGAGCGGGAGTGCACGAGACGAGTGGGGGCACCTGCTCTCCCCCCGGCTCTCCCGGCCGTCGACGAGTGGGGGCTGCTCGTAGCTACGGCCCCGCTGGACCCTCCGCCGGGGCCAGGGGCTCTCCGCGCAGGAGGGCCTCGAGCTCCGGCTCGGTGATCACGCGCGTGCCGAATTTCTTCGCCTGGTCGCGCTTCGACTGGCCGGTCTTGTCGCCCGCGACGAGGAACGTCGTGGTCTTCTTCACGCCGTCGTGGACCTCGCCGCCGGCCGCGCGGATGCTCGCGTGGACGTCGTCGCGCTTGCGAGAGAGCACGCCGGTCACGCAGAACGACTGCCCCGCCACCGGCCCGGTCGCGGCGACCGTGTCCTTCACCACGGGGCGCCCCACGCCGCGCGCCACGAGGCGCTCCATGAGCGCGCGCTCGCGCGGATCGCCGAGGTGGGCCACGACGCTCTCGACCATCTTCGGGCCGAAGCCGCGGATCTGGCCCACGCGCTCGGCGAGCGCCTCGGGCGAGAGCGCGAGCAGCGCCTCGAGCGTGCCCACCTCCTCGGCGAGCTGCCGCGCGGCGACCTGGCCAATCTGCGGGATGCCGAGGCCGCAGAGCAGCCGGTCGAGGGGGCGCTCCTTCGACGCGGTGACGCCCGCGAGCACGTTCTGCGCGCTCTTCTTCCCCATGCGGTCGAGGCGCGCGAGCGACTCGACGCTCACGCGCTCGGGATCGTAGAGATCGGCCACGTCGCGCACGAGGCCGCCGTCGACGAGCTGCTCGACCAGCACCTCGCCCAGGTTCTCGAGGTCCATCGCGAACCGGCGCGTGAAGTGATAAATCTGACCTTTGACCTGCGCCGGGCACGCGCGGTTCACGCAGCGGAGGGCGGCCTCTTGCCCGAGCTCGGGGCGATCTTCCTCGCGGAGGCGCGAGGTGACGCCCGCGCCGCACGCCGGGCACGTGGTGGGCGGGGCGAAGGGCTCGGCCGAGGCCGGGCGCGCCTCGAGCACGACCGACACGACCTGCGGGATGATCTCGCCGGCCTTCTCGATGAGCACGAGATCGCCGCGGCGCACGTCGAGCTTCGCGAGGTGCTCGGGGTTGTGGAGCGACGCGCGGGAGACCGTGGTGCCGGAGAGCTCCACGGGGTCGAGCTCGGCCACGGGCGTGAGCGCGCCGGTGCGGCCCACCTGCACCACGATGTCGCGCACCCGCGTGCTCGCGCGCTCGGCGGCGAACTTGTACGCGATCGCCCACTTGGGAAACTTGCTGGTCGCGCCCAACATGTCCTGCTGGCGGTAGGCGTCGACCTTCACCACGGCGCCGTCGGTCTCGAAGGGGTAGCTCGCGCGCGCCGCGTCGATCGCGGCGATCGCGCCCGCGATGCCTTCGGCGCCGACGCGCGCGTGCTTGCGGTGCGTCGGCAGCCCGAGGGTCTCGAGCCACTCGAGGGTGTCGGCGTGGCTCGCGTGGTGCTCGGGCCCCTCGACCGCCTGGTAGAACACGGCGCGGAGCGGGCGCTTGGCGACCTCGCGCGGGTCGAGCATGCGGATCGCGCCGGCCGCGGCGTTGCGAGGGTTCGCGTAGGGCTCGAGGCCCTCGGCCAGGCGGGCCTCGTTCAAGGTGTCGAGGTCCTTGCGGTAGATCACGATCTCGCCGCGCAGCGTGAGCGTGCCCGCGTGGGCGACGCTGAGCGGGACGTTGCGCAGCGTGCGCAGGTTCGGGGTGATGTCCTCGCCGGTCTCGCCGTCGCCGCGCGTCGTGGCCATCGCGAGCGCGCCGCCCTCGTACACGACCTCGACGCTCGCGCCGTCGAGCTTCGGCTCGACGGTGAAGGTCGGCACCTGGCCCTCCGGGAGCCCGTCGCGCACGCGCCGCAGGAACTCGCCGAGGTCGTCCTGCGAGTAGGCGTTGTCGAGCGAGAACATCTTGGTCTTGCGCTTCACCTTCGCGACCTGCGCGCGCGCCTCGCCGCCGACCCGCTGCGTGGGCGAGGACGGGCTGACGAGCTCGGGGTGCGCGGCCTCGAGGGCGCGCAGCTCGCGCAGGAGCGCGTCGAACTCGGCGTCGGTCACCGAGGGATCGTCGAGCACGTAGTAGCGGTAGTTGTGCGCGGCGAGCTCGCGGACGAGCTTCGCGTGGGCTTCGCGTGCGGTGGGCATCCGCGCGATGTTATCGGCTCGCGGGCGCCGCGTCGCGGCAGCAGCGCACGCCGGTCGAGTAGTCGGCGTAGCTCGGCGGGTGGGCCGAGACGGTGGCGCCACAGCCCGCCCGGGTGGAGCGCGCGTAGAAGCCGCCGACGAACGCGCCCTTCGGATCGGCGACCCACTCGTCGAGGTTGCCGACGAGATCGTAGACGGCGTCCGCCCCCCACGCGCTGCGGCAGGTGGCCGTGGCGCCGGCCGCGCGGAGCAGCGCCTCGCCGCGCGCCTCCACGCGGTTCAGGCGCGGATCGAGGTGCCCCACCGACGCGTTGCCGTGCAGCCTCGCGGCCGGGTGCTCGGCGCGGAAGACGTTGCACGCGTCAGCCATGTACTGAGAACCATAAGGGAAAGACGCGTCGGCTTCGCCTCGGCACGCCACCCGGTGCTCCTCGCGGCTGCAGAGGCGCTTGCCCGCGGCGAGGCACGCCGCCTCGGCGACGTGGCCGCTCACGTAGCCGCTCGGCCGCGCGCCGCGCTCGCTCCGCGCGAGGGGCTCCGCGCGTCCGCTCGCGTGGAGCGCAGGGAGGAGCGGGAGGGGCAGGGCCTGCGCGTGGACGTCGCCCGTGCGCCACCGCGCGGTGGTCCACTCGAGCGCCCGCGCGAGGTGCGCGGGGGAGAGCGGGTAGTCGGGGGAGAGCGGCTCGAGGGTGCGCGCGTCGACGAGGTGCGCCTCGAAGCGGTCGACGCAGAAGCGCCCGGCGATCGAGACCATGTCGCCCGGGCAGCGCGCGGGCGGAGGCGCGGGCGGCGGTCCTGGCGCGGGCTCCGGCGCGGCGTGCGCTGGAGGGCCCGCGGGCGCGCTCGGGGGCCCTTCGTCGGGCACGCGCGCCACGCCGAGCTCGGGGATCGCGTCGAGGCCCCGCGTGGCGCTCCCGATCCAGCGCGCCTCGCGCCCTTCGTCGGCCCACCCCACGTCCCCGACCAAACACGCGTCGGGGGCGTCGAGCCCCTCGGGGGTGACGAGCCTGCCCGGCGTGGGCGAGGGGACGCGCGGCGCGCGGCGCCCGTCGAGGCACGGCGCGCGCTCGAGCTCCGCGGGGACGGGCAGCGCGGCGTCGCCCTCGACGCGGCCGTCGTCGTCGAGCCAGAGCACGCGCTCGGCGCGGTCGTCGCGGAGGAACAGCCACGCGCCGCCGCCGGGGCGAGGGGCGAGGTGGACGCCGCCGCCCGGCGCCAGAGTCACGGGGAGCGCTGTCGCGCTCGAGGTCTCCCCGGCCGCGCCGACCGTGAGCGCGACGAGGCGGCTCGGATCCGCGGCGCTCGGGCCCACGACCAGCGCGCCGCCCCGGCCTCGCTCGCACGCGTCGAAGCCCGCGCGGACCGCCGAGGGCGCCTCGCGCAGCGCCGTCAGGGCGCCCTCGCTGTCGAGCGACGAGGCGCGGAGCAGGCCGCCCGAGAGCTCGAGGAAGAGCCCGCGCTCGGGCCCACCGACGAGCGCGGTCCCGTCGCGGTTCGCGCGCCCGCGGAGG
>DAORJJ010000349.1:0-7240 GCA_035439005.1 Polyangiaceae bacterium
GAGCCGCCGCCCGCCGAGCCCGCCGCCGCCGCCGCCGCCCCCGCCGCCGCCGCGCCCGCCACCGGCCTCACGCTCAGCACCGGCGCGCCCAAGAAGGACTCGACGACGCCCGCGAAGAAGGACGAGCCCAAGAAGCCGACGAAGCCGCGCCCGTTCGCGGGCACCCAGCTCTTCACCCAGGTGGCCACCGCGACGAGCACGTTCGCGCCGGGGCAGACGCAGTACCAGAACCCCACCACCGACCTGTCGCTCTACTTCCTGCCGCGCTACGCCATCTCGAAGGACTGGCAGATCCGCGGCCGGACGACCTTCACCTACGAGTTCACGAACAGCGACAGCACCACCACGCGCAACGAGCCGCGCTTCGGCGACACGGGCCTGCAGCTCTTCTATCGCGGCATCCCGGCCTTCGCGGGCGTCAAGCCGCAGGTCGCGGTCGGCCTCACGGCGCCCACCTCGCCCGAGTCGCGCGCGCGCACGATGATCATGACGCCGGCCCTGACCGTGCAGCTCGCGAAGAGCTTCGAGCTCCCGGGCGACGGCGAGCTCGACCTCATCGGCTTCGCCACGTATTCGCACCCGATCTACTCGAACACCACCGGCGGGATCCGCGGCGACTTCCCGTACCGGCGCGCCTGCTTCGGCGCGGGGTCGGGCTGCGACGATCAGCTCGGCGGCTCGGCGAACGCCTCCGACATCCTCTCGTGGTCGGCGATCGTGTCCGCCACGTGGGGCAAGTGGAGCCCGGCGCTCTGGTTCAACCTGTCGCACCAGTTCCTCTACAAGTTCAGCCCCGAGAACGACGTCGACGCGACGCGCGGCCTGACGGCGCAGCGGCTGCCCGACGCCACCACCGTGCGCAACGGCACGTACTTCAGCTTCTGGCTCGACTACGAGGCGAACTCGTGGCTCACGCCCGAGCTCGGGTACTACATGGGCCGCAGCACGCTCCGGGCCGACGGCACCTTCGGCAACCCGTTCTTCGACCGCTACCAGGACATGCGCGTGTACCTCGGCGCCAACGTCAACCTCGACAACCTCGAGAAGGCCATCGAGGGCGTCGAGGCCGAGGCGGGCGTCGTCCGCGCCAAGAACCGCACGGGCCCAGCGCTCGGCGCCTACTGAGCGAGTCTCCGCTCACGCCCATCGACCCGCGGCCCTTGGCCGTGGGTCGTTCACGTTTGTCCGGTGGGCTCTCGGCGATCCAGGCGAGCGGGGCCAGGCTCGCTCAGCTCGCAGAAAAAGCGGGGGGGCGCCGTTGTCCTACATTGGCACACGCAGTGCACCGTTCGTGCGCATGCGAGCCCTCCTCCTCCGCGCAGCGTGCACCCTCGGCCTCCTGTCGCTCGGCCTCGGCGCGTGCGGTGGCGCGCCGACGACCGCCGCCGCCGGGAGCTCGGACGACTCGATCATCGGCGGCGTCGACGCGACCGGCGCCAAGCTGAACGCCATCGGCACGGTGGGTCACAAGTCGTTCGACGACTCGTTCGACTACTTCTGCACGGCGACCCTCATCGCGCCGACGGTGGTGCTCACCGCGAAGCACTGCGCCACGCGCGACCCCAAGAGCGGCCGCACGATGCTCGACGAGGAGCCCATCTACTTCGCGGTGGGGCCCGACAGCACGAAGCCGCTCAAGACCGTGCGCGTGAAGAGCGTGCTGCTCTCGCCCGTGCACGACGCCGGCTTCGTCGCCCTCGGGTCGGACGTGGCGCTCTACTTCCTCGAGGCGCCCA
This sequence comes from Polyangiaceae bacterium, assembly GCA_035439005.1. Taxonomy (GTDB): domain Bacteria; phylum Myxococcota_A; class Polyangia; order Polyangiales; family Polyangiaceae; genus JAAFHV01. The sequence continues at coordinate 1,737 of DAORJJ010000349.1, forward strand.
TCGACGACGTGACGCCCCTGCGCGTCGACGGCGCGCTCCTCAGCGAGCTCAAGGTGGGCCAGAAGTTCACGGCCGTGGGCTTCGGCGTGCGCGACCGCGAGCGCAGCTCGGGGCAGCGGAAGGCCGGGCAGCTCACCCTCCAGGGCGTGAGCGGCAAGCCGGTGCAGAGGGTGTTCCCCACGTACGAGGAGTTCGCGGCGTTCATCGCGAAGCACGACGGCGAGGACTACGTGAAGGCGCAGGAAGAGCGCATGAAGAAGTTCTACGAGCTCGAGCTCCTGAAGGGCTACGAGGCGTACCTCGGCCTCGGCGAGAACGACGCGCAGCCGTGCAGCGGCGACTCTGGGGGGCCGCTGCTCGCTCGCGTGAAGGACGAGAACGTCGTCGTCGCGGTGGTCTCGGGCTCGTTCAAAGGGCGCACCTACCCGTGCAGCGTCGTCGGCGAGGTCTACGCCACGTTCGGCCCGCGCGTCACCGAGCTGCTCGACAGCGCCTCGCCGGAGTGCGCGGGCGTGCCGGTGTGGGGCACGTGCGACGAGGCGGGCAAGGTGGCCACCCGCTGCGTGTCCAAGCGCGAAGGCCCGCAGCGCGTCAACAAGATCGACTGCGCGGCGCTCGGGCAGGTGTGCAAGATCAACGCGGAGAACACGGCGTTCTGCGACGACCCGCCGGAGCCTCCGCCGCCTCCGCCGCCTCCAGCGGACGCGGGCCCAGGCGACGCGGGCCCGAGCGACGCGGGCGCCGGTGACGGCGGCTCGGCCGACGCGGGGCCGGGCTGACGGGAGCGACACCCATCGGGTTTGCAAACGCGCGCCATCGCGAGTAAATCCCGGCCATGCGCGCGTCGAGCCTCCTCGCCCTGGGCCTTGGAATCGTGGGTCTGTCCTCCCTGCTCGCCTGCGAGGACAGCAACAAGCGAAAGGACCCGCCGCCGCCGCCGCCGCACTCCGCGTACCTGGAGGCGCCCACGTCCGGTGGGGTCGCCGTCGATCCCGCGCAGCTCGCGGCGTTCGCGGGGCTCCCCGCGCGCTTCGAGAGCCCGAAGAACGCCCTCACGGACGAGAAGATCGCGCTCGGGAAGATGCTCTACTTCGAGGCCCGCCTCTCGAAGAACCAGCAAATCTCCTGCAACTCGTGCCACGATCTCGCCAAGTACGGCGTGGACGGCGAGAAGACCTCGCCCGGGCACAAGGGCCAGCGCGGCAGCCGCAACTCGCCCACCTCGCTGAACGCCGCGGCGCACGTCGCGCAGTTCTGGGACGGCCGCGTCGCCGACGTCGAGGCGCAGGCCACGAAGCCCATCACCAACCCGGTGGAGATGGCGCTCGCGAACGACCAGGCGATCGTGACCGTGCTCGAGTCGATGCCCGAGTACGCCGAGGCCTTCAAGAAGGCCTTCCCCGGGGACACCCCCGCGCTGACGGTCGCGAACGTGGGCAAGGCCCTCGGCGCGTTCGAGCGCACGCTCGCCACGCCGTCGCGCTTCGACGCGTTCGCCAAGGGCGACGCGAAGGCGCTCTCCGACGCGGAGAAGGCCGGCTTCCAGAAGTTCCTCTCCGTCGGGTGCAACACCTGCCACTCGAGCGCCACGTTCGGCGGCACCGAGTTCAAGAAGCTCGGGCAGGCGAAGCCCTATGCCCCGCTCGCCGACGCGAAAGACGTGGGGCGCGAGGCGGCGACCAAGCAGGCCGCCGACCGCCATTTCTTCAAGGTGGCGAGCCTCCGCAACGTCGAGAAGACCGGCCCCTACCTGCACGACGGCTCGGTGGCGACGCTCGAGCAGGCCGTCAAGCTCATGGGCACCTACCAGCTCGGCAAAGACCTGAGCGACGCCGACGTCGCGTCGATCGTCACGTTCCTGAAGACCCTCACCGCCGAGCCGCTGAAGATCGAGCCGCCGAAGCTGCCCGCCAGCACCGCCAAGACGCCCAAGCCCGTCGCGGGCTGAGGCCTCCGCGCGGCTCGTGATCTATCTGTCGGCGGAGCTCTCCGTGCACCGGAGCCCAGAGCTCGTGTGGGGCGTCCTCGCCGACAGCTCCGCCTACGCCACCTGGGTGATGGGGCTCGTGGACGTCGAGCACGACGGCGGCCCCCCGTTCGGCCTGGGCTCGAAGTTCTCGGTCACCTGGAAGCTCGGCCCGCGGCGCGTGCACGCCTCCACCGAGATCACCGAGTACACGGCGACGCGATCGCTCTCCACCGAGACGCGGGTCGGCGCCGACCTCGTGCTCCTCGACCGCCTCGTGCTCGAGCGCGGCGCGCAGCCCGGCGTCACGCGCCTCGTGGCGACGAGCGAGCTCGTCGAGCGCGCGGGCGTCTTCCGTCTGTTCTCGCGCTCCACGGGGCTCCTCGGCTCGCCGCACGAGCGGCGCCCGGAGCAGGCGATCTACGACCGCTGCTTCCGCGAGCTCAGCCTCCTCATCGAGGCGCGGACCGCCGCCCCGTACCGGTGACCCCGACGGCGCGCGCGCCGGGCCGCGCGGCCGCCGCGGCGGGGTGGTACTGTGGCCCCATGCTCGGGCCTCCGCGTGCGTTCGTGTCCCCTTGGTCGCTGGTCGCCGCGCGCGTCAGCGTGCTCGGCCTCGTGGGCGCGCTCGCGGCGTGCAAGTCGCCTCCCCCGCCCTCCCCTTCCACCGCGGGCTCGAGCGCCCCGAGCGCGGCCTCGTCGCCCGCCGCGACGGGCGCCTCGCCGACCAGCGACTCGCCCTGCGTCGAGGTGCCCTGCGAGACGTTCGCGCGCCCCGAGGAGGCGGTCGCGGCGCTCCTCGCGAAGGGGCCGCGGGTGATGGCCTTCGGCGAGGCGCACGCCCAGAAAGACGGCCCCGGCGGCCCCTCCACCACGAAGCGCTTCACCGACTCCTTGCTCCCGCTCTTCAAGGGGAAAGCGACCGATCTCGTGCTCGAGCTGTGGGTGGCCAACGGCAGCTGCGGCAAGAAGACCGAGCAGAAGGTCGCGCAGCAGCAGAAGGCCGTCGCCGCGCCGCAGGCCGCCAGTAACCAGAACGAGTTCGTCACGCTCGGCGCCGCGGCGAAGGCCGCCGGCATCCGCCCGCACGTGCTCACGCCGCCCTGCGAAGACTACCTGCGCATCCTCGACGCGGGCGGCGGCGACGTCGATCAAATGCTGTCGATGATCGCGCGGCTCACCGCCAGCGACATAGGAAAGTTCCTTGACCTTACGGCCGGGAAGGACTCCCTCCTCATCGCGTATGGCGGCGCGCTCCACAACGACGTCGTGCCGAAGAAGGGGCACGAGTCGTGGAGCTTCGGCGCGGAGCTCACGCAGAAGCTCGGCTCGAAGTACATGGAGGTCGACCTCGTCGTGCCGGAGGCCATCCGCGACACCGACGCATGGAGGTCGCTCCCGTGGCATGGCAAGTTCGTGCGCGAGCGGCAGGGCGACCGCGCGGTGCTCATGACCGTGGGCCCGAGCTCCTACGTGATCTTCTTCCCGCCGGGCGCCGCGAGCGTGGACGCAGGTCGCGACTGAGGCCTCGCTTCGACGGCGGTCAGAGCGCCTTGAAGAAGTCCCACTGCACCTTCGCGGCCTGAGGCCATATCTGGTGCCCCATGCCGGGGATAGGGCAATACGTGGTGGGCTTTCCGGGCTTGCACCCCGCGTAGGCCTCGCACGGCGGGGCGGAGACCGCGCGCGCGCCCGCGCAGCCGTTGACGTAGGCCCAATACGCGGCGCTGAACTCGCCGCCGCTCGGCTCCACCGTGCCGTCCGCCAGGCCGTGGATGGCGAGGTACGGGACCGGTGCCTGGTTCGGGCAGTGGGTGAAGCCGTTCGGCCACTTGTCGTTGGGTGACTCGGGCTCGTAGGGGGCGCCCCCGGAGCTGGACGCGGCGCCGCGCAGGAGCGCGCTCCGGCGGCACGCGAGCTGGTTGACGAAGAAGCCGCCGTTGCTCCACCCCGAGGCGAACACGCGCGCGCGATCGACCGAGTAGCGCCCCGCGAGCTGCGCGAGCATCGCCTCGACGAAGGCGATGTCTTTGTTGCGATCGGCGGGCGTGTAGAGGTCCCAGGTGGCGCCCTCGCCGCTCGGATACACCAAGATCGCGGCGTCGCCGCTGGCCTCTTGGAATTTGAAATAGCCATAGAGCGAGAAGCCGTCCTCGCCGTCGCCGTGAAAGACGAACACGAGCGGATAGGCCGTCTTCGCGTCGTAGCCCCTCGGGAGGCGGAGCCCGTAGGTGCGGGCGCGCCCGGCGGCCGTGACCTGCTCGCGGCTCAGGAGATCCGGCGGCGGTGGGGCCTCCGCCTCGCGCGCGCTCGCGTCCTCGGGGGGCGCCACGGTGGGCGCGGCCGAGGCCGACGGCGGCGTGGTCGCCGAGGGCTCCGCGTCGATCGTGGGCGCGACGGGAGGCGGCGCGGGCTTCGAGCACGCGAGCGCGGCGAGCGCGGCGAACGACGCGAGCGACGCGAGCCCTGCGAACGACACGCGGCGCCGCGTCGTGCGACGAGCGCTCACGGGCAGGCCTCCGCAGCGCCGGCCGCGCGGTAGGGATCGGCGGGGGTCGTGTACGGGGGCGTCCCTTGCCCGACGGCGGTGAGCGGGTAGCCCCGGCCGACGCCGCAGCGCCGGTTGAAGTCGTAGCTGTCGGTCGGCGCGTCGAGGCGCAGCACGGACATGTCGCGGTACACGAGGGGCTGCCCGGCCAGCACCCGGTCGGGCGTGCCTCCCCGCACGATGAACGCCGAGCCCGTGGCCCCCTGGCGCAGGGCGCGGCCCACGCCGCGCTTGTCGATGAAGAGCGTCGTGCCCTCGTCCACCGCGACGCCGTACGCGGCGACGGGGGCGCCCGTGAGGACGCCGTCGGCGATCTGCCGCGCCATGAAGCCCGCGAGCCGCCCCATGCGATCGCGCTCGGTGAAATGGCTGTCGGTGATGGAGCGCGCGAGCGGCGGGAAGACCAGCATGTTCTGTGTAAAGTGCACGAGAGGATCGTACGGGTTCGCGAGCATCGTCTTCGAGGTGATCGACTCCGCGCCGGCCAGGGTCGCGTCGTTCACGCTCGGGCCGAGGATGGCCGCGCCCGCGCTCGTGCCGCCCACGACCCCGCCGCGATCGTAGACGCCTTGCACCGCCCGCATCAGCGCCGTGCCCTTCCACGCGACGTAGTCGGCCTGGTTGCCGCCCGCGAAGAACACGAGCTCCGCCTTCTCCACCGCCGCGGCGGCGAAGGCGAGATCCCCCGGCGTGGCGAGCGCGGGCACGACGAGGGTCTGCACCGAGCTCCACGCGGCGATCCCGTCGAGGTACGCGTCGTAGCCGTCGGCGCCGGTGGCGCGCAGGACCACCACGTCCGCGCCGCGCGCGGCGCTGCCGACCACGAGGTCGTGGGCCGCGACGAACGCCGCGTCGACGTCGGCCCCGCCTCCGCCGACGAGCAGCCCCGGGCCCTGCGGCGCGCGCGCGTCGTCGGTGGGCGAGCCGCGGCGCGGGTACACCTTGAGCGTCAGGCCACCGGCGTCCGGCGCGGCGTCGGGCGGGCTCGCG
>DAORJJ010000350.1:0-7235 GCA_035439005.1 Polyangiaceae bacterium
GGCCCGGCCTCCGCGGGGGCGGCCGCAGCGCGAAACGCGGCGGCGAAGGCGGCGGGCGAGTGGAACCGCTGGGCCGGGCTCACGCGCAGGCACGCGAGGATGACGCCCTCGAGCGGCGCTGGCAGGCCGCTCGCGCGGATCGCCCGCGTCGCGAAGTCGTCGTCGTAGATGCGTGGCAAGTACGTCTCGCGGATGCGAGGCGAGTCGAACGCCGGCCGGCCGGCGAGCATGAAGTGGGCGACGAGGCCGAGCGAGTACACGTCGGTCGTGGCGCTCTCGACGCCGCTCGAGAGCTGCTCGGGCGCCGCCCAGCGCGGCGAGCACAGCGTGAGCGGCGTGCTCGGCGCGCCCGCCGCGCCGCCGGTCGGCACCGGCGTCCGCGCGATGCCGAAGTCGGCGATCTTGGGGTAGCGCTTCTGGCCCACCTCCGCGAAGAGGATGTTCGACGGCTTCACGTCGCGGTGCACGATCCCGTAGGCGTGCGCCTCGCCCAGCGCGCCGGCGACCGCGTCGAGCACGTCGGCCGCGGCGAGGGGCGTGAGGGGCCCCTCGGCCCGAACGCGCTGCTCCAGGTTCCCGCCCGAGAGAAACTCGGCGATGTGGAACGGCGAGCGCTCCTCGGGCGGGGCCGAGGGGTCCACGTAGCCGAAGTCGTAGATGCGCAGGGTGCTCGGGTGCTGCAGCTTCGAGAGCGCCCGCGCCTCGTCGAGAAAATGCGTGTAAGTTGCATGGTAAAGGGCGCGCCCGCTCGTGCTGCCGGAGCCCTCGACCAGCGTGGTGCGGAGCACCTTCGCGACGACCACGCGCGAGAGCCGCTCGTCCTCCGCCCGGTAAATCGTGGCCATTCCGCCGCCGTCGTACCGATCGAGGATCACGTAGCGGTCGAGCAAGCGCGTGCCCCGGGGCAGGTCTCGCTCGCTCGGATCGTGGGGATCGCGCCGGCCGCTCATGTGCTCTCGAAGACGGTACGTGGGAATCGCGCCGAGGGCACACCTTCGGCGCGCCGGGGCGCTCGGCCCGTCACCCCGTGGGCTCCCGGCGGCGCTTCGGGCGCCTCGCGGCCTTCGCCTTTCGGGCGCTCGCGACCTCGTACGCGCGCTGGACGGCCCGGAACGCCTCCGCGTCGCCGCCGCGGTCGGGGTGGGTCTCGAGGGCGCGCTGCCGGTACGCCCGCTTCACCTCCTCCTCGGTGGCCGAGGGCGGCACCCCGAGGGTCGCCCACACCGACACGGCCCCGGCGTCGCCCGCCGTCGGGGCAGGGCCGTCGCTGCCCACCCGCTCCTCCGCGCCGGTGGCCGAGGGGAACGCGGCCTCTCCTCGCAGCACGCGGGCCCACGCGCGCGCCCAGCTCCCGTCGATGGGCACGAGCGGCGCGCCGCACGCGCGCTCGGCCTGCCGGTGCGCCTCCTCGCGCGTCCGGGCGCCCCCGCTGGACGCGTCCGGCCGCCGAAAGGGCTCCCGCGCGGGAGGACCGCTCCACCACGCCGCCCACAGGAAGCGCCGCCGCCGAGTCGGCGTGACCGAGCACACGGGGGCGAAGAGCTCAGCCACAGGTCGCCCGGTGCGCCGCGCGCCCGTCGCCGCCGGCTACTTCTTCTTGCCCTTGCCGGCCTTCGCGTTGAGGTCGACCTTCTTCAGCAAATCGCCGAACGTGCCGAGCGACGCCGGCGCCTTCATCGACGAGCGCGCCTGCTCGAACTGCGCCCGCTCCTCCGCGTCCTTCGCGGCGCGGAGCGAGAGGCGGAGCTTGCCCTCGCCGGTCTCCAGCACCTTCGCGGACACCTTGGTGCCCTCGGGGAACGCCTTGCGGAGGTCGGCGCCGCGCGGCAGGCCGGTCTCGGCGTTGGGGATGAGCCCGCGCCCGCCGCGCCCGGTGACGCCGTCGAGCTGAACGAAGAGCCCGAAGGTCTCGATCTTCTCCACGACGCCCGTGACCACGGCGTTCACGCGCACGGCCACGGCCGCCCGCGGCACCTCCAGCACGCTGCCCACCTCGGCGCCCTCGGGGGCCACGCCGAGGCCGATCTTCTTGGCCAAGAGGTCAAGCTTCTTGACGACCACGCGCACGGCCGTGCCGTCGCCCAGCTCGACACCCTTGGGCTGCTCCGACACGTGGAGGAGCCCCTCGACGCCCGGCGCGATGCGCACGAACGCGCCGAACGGCTGCGTGCGCACCACGGTGCCGTCGAGGACCTTGCCCTCGACGAGGTCGAGCCCCTGCCACGGATCGGCCATGAGGGCCTTCAGCGACAGGGTGATCTTGAGCTGCGGCCCGCGCCGGCCCTTGCCCTCGGGGGCCGGCATCTCCTTCACCTCGCGCACGAGCACCTCGACGGTCTCGCCGGCGCGGAGCGCGTCGCCCACGGCCACGCTGCGGTCGTGGCCGATCTCGGAGCGCGGGATGAGGCCCTCGATGCCGCCGAGGTCGACGAACGCGCCGAACTCGCGGATGGAGGTGACCGTGCCGGTCAGCGTGGCGCCAGGCACCAGCGACTGCTGGGTCTTCGCGAAGGCCTCGTGGGCGTCGCGCTCGAGCAGGGCGCGGCGGGAGAGCACGACGCTCTTGCCGCCGTCCTTCACCTCGCTCACGAGGAACGAGAGGCTCTGGCCGATGAACGCGCTCGCGTCTTGCACGAAGCGCGAGTCGAGCTGCCCCATCGGGCAGAAGGCGCGCACGCCCCCGACCTCGACCTCGGCGCCGCCCTTGTTCAGCGAGAGCACCTTGCCCTCGACGGGCACGCCCGCCGCCTTTGCGCGCTCGAGGCCGTCGACGCCGTGCGTCTTGCCGAAGCTCTTGCCGAGCCGGAACATGCCCTGCTGATCGTTCGCCTCGAGCACGTGGGCCGTGACGCGATCGCCGGGCTTCACGGTGATCTCGCCCGACTCGTCGCGCAGCTCGTCCGCCTCGAGGAAGCCCTGGCGCTTGCCGTCGAGCTCGACGAACACAGCGTCGCGGCCGACCTGCACGACGATGACGTCGAGCTTGTCGCCCACCTTGAAGGACCGGCTCCGGCGCTCGGGCCGGCCGTTGGACTGCTGCTCGAAGAGGGCCGCGAACGAGTCGCCGGCGGGGGCGTCGGAGGACATGCGCACTCCCTACCACGCGCCGGCGGGGCGAGCAGCGCTGTGTGGGGCCCCCTCGGACGAAAAAGGCGACGAATCGGGCGGGCGGCTCAGCCGGCGCGCGAGCGCCGCCGCGAGAGCAGCAGCGCGCCGGCGACCACACCGGACCACACGAGCCCCCACGCCGACACCGGCGCGCCGCCGGAGCTGTTGCACCCGCCGTCCTCGTCGGTGGGCCCGAGGGTGCCGGGGCTGCGGGGCGCGGGGCCGACGGCGCCGTCCGGCAGCACGACGCCGCCGTCGGAGGTCGGGGGCGGCGTGGACCCGCTGTCTTTCGCGGGAGGCGCGCCGTCGGGGAGGGGAGGCGGGCTCGCGTCGGGGAGGGGCCCGCCGCCGTCGGTCGGCGGGGGCGTCGTGCCGGTGACGGTGATGACCTTCGTGGCCTTCGCGAAGCCGTCGCCGCCCGTGCCGTTGCCGTTGGTCGACGCGCCCGCGTAGTAAATCGTGACGCTGCCCGCGTTCATGGGCTTGACGTCGAACGTGCAGTTGCCGCCCGCGCCGCTGGAGGGCGTGAGCTCGTCGAACGATTTCACGACCGAGCCGCTCGTCGGGGTGAGGTCGACGCCCGCCGTCGCGCTGACCATGCAGCGCAGCGTGCCGCCCGACGCCGTCACGCGTAGGGTGTAGCTGCCCTTCGCCCCCGCCGCGATCGTGTCCGGGCCGGTGAGCTGCACCTGCGGCGTGGGGCCGCCGGTGTGGCAGCGGCCGCAGCCGTCGCCCCCGGGAAACGTGGGGTTCGGCTTCCCGGTGTACCCGGGCGGACCGGGGGCGTTCGCGCTGGCGGTGCGGCACACGAGCGACGTGAGGGCCGAGACGAAGACGGCGGCCGAGAGGGCCGCTAGGCGCGCGTACTTCATGACAAAATACGGTAGCAGCGCGCGCGGACCCGCCCACTGGCAATCGACGATCCGGCCTGGGGGCGGAAACCTACAGCGAGGCGGCAGCGCGCCGGAGGAGAAACCCGGGAACCTTTTCGCGCGCGCGGCGTCGAGCACCCCCATGCGCTCTCGCCCTCGTGTGAAGGTCCTCGCCGTCCACTCGCCCCCGCGCGCGCGCCGCGCACCGGGGACGCCGTGAGCGATCCGCTGGACGCGCTCCGCGCCTACCACGCCAGGCTCGAGGCCGATCTCGCCGAGCTCGAGGTCCGGCGCGCCGAGCAGCCCGGCCTCGCAGCCGCCGCGGGCCAGGTCGCCCGCGAGCTCCGCGAGACCCAGGCGCTGCTCGACGGCCACGCGCGTCACCGCAGGCTCCCCATGCTGGAGGCGGCGAAGATCGCGTCGCCTTGCCCGGCGCGCTGGGAGGACATGGTGGGGGACGAGCACACGCGGTTCTGCGCCGGGTGCCAGAAGACGGTCTTCAACCTGTCGGCCCTCACCGCCGACGAGGCCGAGGCGCTCCTCCTCGCGCACGGTGCCGGCCTGTGCGCGCGCCTCTACCGGCGCCCCGACGGCACGGTGCTCACCCGTGATTGCCCGGTGGGCGTGCGGCGCAAGCGCCTGCGCGGCGTGCGCGCCCTCGGTCTCGCCGCGGCCTTCGGGGCCGCCATCACGGCGGTGGCCGACGACGACCGCGCGTGCCCCGCGGCGGTCTTCGCGGTGCCCGTGCCGCCGGTGGTGCGCCCCGAGCGCAAGCCCACCCCGCCCACGAACCCCGCGGAGGCGCTCCCCTTTCCGTTCGAGAACTTCTTGCTGGGCGGCATCGTGAGCTCGGAGGTCGACCCCAAGCTCCCGCGGGACGGCGTGGTGCCCCCCGCCGACCTAGGCGCGCCCGCCAAAGCCCGCGCCGCTCCGCCGGCGAAGCCCAAGCGCCAGCGCTGAACGCCCGCGCCGGTGCGCGAAAATCGCCTCCGCTGACCCAACTTTTTACGCACTCGCGCGTTCGAGCTAGACCCATGACGTACCGCAGCGCCGAAGACGCCCTCCGCGCCCGCACCGACCTCCTCGCCGACGAGCTCCGCACTTTGGAGCAGCGCCAAGCCGAGACCGCCCGCCTCGACCGCGAGGCCGCCGAGCTGCGCGAGTCCCTCGCGAAGAGCCGCGCCCTCCTCGAGCGCTTCGAGCAGCGCCGCGCCTTCCCCCAGCTCCCGCTGCTCGACCAGGTGCGGGTCGCCTCGCCCTGCAACGCCCGCTGGGAAGACATGACCGGCGACGACAAGAGCCGCTTCTGCGGCAAGTGCGAGAAGAACGTCTACAACCTCTCCGCGATGACGCGCGAAGAGGCCGAGCTGCTGGTGCTCGAGCGCGAGGGCCAGCTGTGCGCCCGGTTTTACCGGCGCGCCGACGGCACGATGATCACGCAAGACTGCCCCGTAGGCGTGCGCCGCAAGCGTCTGCGGCTCGTGGGTGTCCTCGCGATCGGCGGCGGCATGGCGGCGATGGCCTCGGGGTTCGCCGCGAGCCTGCTGCTGTCGCGCGGAGGGGGCGGCCCCGTCCCGATGCCGATGCAGGGCGCCGTGGCGCTCCCCGAGTCCACCGTGCAAGAGATGGGCGACATCGGCCCCGCGAGCCCGCCCACGCCGCCGAGCCCGCCCTCGCCGGCGCCCACGGGCGGGTCGAGGAAGTGAGCCCGCCCATGAGCTCCCGCGATCCCGTCGACGTCCTCCGTGAGCGCGCCGCCAAGCTCGAGGCCGAGCTCGCCGAGCTCGAGGCCCGCCGCCGCGAGCAGTCGGGGCTCGCTGGGGAGGCGGCCCGGGTCGAGCGCGAGCTCCTCGCGAGCCGGGCGCTCCTCGAGCGTGTCTCGCCTGGCGGGAGGCACCGCCTGCCGATGCTCGACGCCGTGTCCATCGCCTCGCCCTGCTCGGCCCGCTGGGAGGAGATGGTGGGCGACGACCGCGCCCGCTTCTGCGGCAAGTGCGAGAAGAACGTCTACAACCTGTCGGCGCTGACCCGTGAGGAGGCCGAGGCGGTGCTCCGCGCGAAGGAGGGCGAGCTCTGCGTGCGCCTCTACCGGCGCGAAGACGGCACGGTGCTCACCCAAGACTGCCCCGTGGGGGTCCGCCGCAAGCGCATGCGCGTCGTGGGGGCGCTGGCGCTCGGCGGCAGCTTCGCCGGGGCCCTCGCGAGCTTCGCCTACGCGCTCACCACGGACGCCGAAGAGACGACACCCCCGTGCCAGGTGCAGGTGGTGCCCGTCGACCTGCCCGTCGACCTGCCTACCGACCTCCCCGCGCCCACGCCGACCGACATCGTCGCGCCGAACGCGCCTCCTCCGCAGTGGCGCATGGGCGCGCGCCTCGCCCCGCCCCCGCCCCCGGCCCCCGTGAAGATGGGCCGCGTCGCGCGCCCGTCGCCGCAGAAGTAGCGCGTTCGCGCGCGCCTGCCGCGCGAGGTACCCTCGCGCAATGACCACAGAGACACAAAAGACCGCGCTCGTCACGGGCGCCACCGACGGCATCGGCCGCGAGACCGCGCGCGTCCTCGCCGGCCTCGGCTACCGCGTCCTCGTCCACGGGCGCACGCTCGAGAAGGCCTCACGCGCCTGCGAGGAGCTGGGCGCGGGGGTCCCCGTGGCCGCCGATCTCAGCGACCTCGCGGCGGTCCGTGGGCTCGCCGAGGCGGTCCGCGGGGAGACCTCGCGGCTCGACGTGCTCGTGAACAACGCCGGCGTCTTCGTGCACGAGCACGCCCTCACCGGCGACGGCATCGAGCTCACCATGGCGGTGAACCACTTCGCGCCGCTCGTGCTCACCCACGAGCTCGTGCCGCTGCTCGAGGCCACCCCCGGGGCGCGGGTCGTGCACGTGAGCTCGGTCGCGCACCAGCGCGGCCGGATCGATCTCTCGAACGTCGATTTGTCGAAGGACATCCAGAACTTCGAGGGCTACGCCGCCTACGCCACCTCGAAGCTGGCCAACGTGTTGTTCTCGAACGCGATGGCGCGGCGCCCGCGCGCCACGCACAACGCGCTCCACCCCGGGGTCATCGGCACGAAGCTGCTGAAGACCGGCTTCGGCGCGTCGGGGGCCAGCGTCGCGGAGGGCGCGCGGACCTCCGTGAAGGTCGCGACCGACCCCGAGCTCGCAGCCGCGACCGGGCGGTACTTCGCCGCCGAGCGCGAGGCGCGCGCGTCGGCCGCCGCCGCCGACCCCGAGCTGGCCGAGAGGCTCTACGAGC
>DAORJJ010000351.1:0-7231 GCA_035439005.1 Polyangiaceae bacterium
GTCGATCGAGCGCTCGGCTCCGCGGCCGGCGCGTGCACACGTGACCCGAGCTTTGAAAGGAACCACGCTTCCAGGGGACTAGCGATTTTGGCACGATGTGCTTGCCAAGCGACGTGCCCTTCCCCGATGCTGGGCGCCGAGGCTCCGTGGCAGACACCCCAAGCGACGCGCCGATACCTCCACCCCTCCCGGAGGACCCTGAAGACGTGTCCTGGGCGCTCTCGACGGCCGGGGCGATGTGGGGCCGTGGGGACCTCGCGGAGGCCGTCAAGTGGCTCCGACGGGGCGCCGAGGCCGCGTCCGAGGCCGAGCACGACGACCGCGCGCTCCAGCTCGCGAAGGTGGCGGCCGACCTGACCGGGCAGCTCGGCGCGGGCGGCTCTGCGCCACCGCCCGCGCCGGCGCGACCGTCCGTCCCGATCGCCGCGGCGAAGCCACCCCCGCTGGCCCCGCTCGCCCCGTCCACCGCGGCCACCGCGGCGGCCCCGTCCAAGCCTGCCGCCACCAAGCCCCCGGCGGCGGTGAAGCCCTCGCGCCCGTCGGTCGCGCCGCGCCCTGCGGCCGCGCTCCTGGTCCGCGGGACCGCCCGTGGGGGTCCGGCGAGAGGGAGCGATGGCTCCGACAGCGCCCCGCCGCGCTCGGTCCCTCCGCCCACTCCCCCGAGCCGCCGGCCGGCGTCCATGCCCGTGCCCTCGTCGGCGCTCGAGTCGGGGCGGTTCCGCGCGCACACGGCGCCCGCGCGGCCCGAAGCGCCCGCGAGCGACGAGCGCGCCGTCGACGAGCCGCGCCGCGGTCCCCCTCCCCTCCCGCGCACCGACGACGACATCCCCGCCGCGATCGACACTCCGTTCCCCGGCGACGACGACGACGAGACGGGCGAGCGGCGGGTCGAGGACATCTGGCCCCCGACCCGGGTCGACGCCGCACGCCCGATGAGCTCGGGCCGCGAGCTCGCCGCGGCGCCTTCCGATGACGCCGCCCCCGAGATTGGAGAGCGCGGCGCCATGCGACCCCCCGCCTCCTCGGCGACCGATTGGGACGCCCTGCCCACGCGGGCCCGGCTCGAGGCGCTGCCCGCGCCTCCCTCCAGGATCGTCGACGACGAGGACGACAGCGGCACGAACCCCTCTCAAGATCCACACGGGGGCGCCGCGCCCACCCCCTCCCGCCCGGGCGGACCGGCGCTGGTGACCTCGCAGGCGGTCCGCGTGGTCCTGTGGAAGGACGCGAACGGCGTGCACGTGGCCCCGCAGGGCACCCTCGTCCGCGCCATCACGGTCGAGGCGATGCTCGTCGCGCTCGACCCGTCGGCCGACCTCGGCGCCTGGCTCGACCCTGTGCGGCGCAAGAGCTGACGCCCGGAACGGGTGTGTTTCCAGCGTGTTTCCGGTGTCGGCGCGCGCGCTTTCGGCTAACATGCGCGCCGCAGGCCGTTTCGCGCACTCAGGCGCCCTTCAGGCCCCCCCGCCGCCTCAGCCAGGAATGAACCGACATGTTCGAGGAGTTCGGAATCAACGCAGGCTTCGTCGAGGAACTCCACGCGCGCTACCAGCAGAGCCCGCAGTCGGTGGACGAGCAGTGGCGCTCCTTCTTCGCCGAGCGCAAGGGCGCGAACGGCGCGAACGGGAACGGCCGCGCCAACGGCGGTGCGGCGGCGTACGCGGACAGCGGTAGCGTCGCGCGCTCCGTCGCGCCCGCGCCCGCGCCGCGCCCGAGCATCACGGCCACGGGGCCGGTCGTGCCGCCGCAGCGGCTGCTCGACGCCGCCGCGCTCCAAGGCCGCGTGTACGAGCTCGTGAACGCCTACCGCGTCCGCGGCCACATGCACGCGCACCTCGATCCCCTCGGCCCCGCGCCCGAACCGGGCGACGAGTTCAACCTCGGTCGCTTCGACCTCCACGCCGCGCAGCTCGACGAGATGTTCCCCACGGTGGGCATCTCGGGGCTCCCCCCGCACGCCACCCTCCGCACGATCATCGCGCACATGCGCGAGACGTACGCCGGCTCCATCGGGGTCGAGTTCACGCACATCGAGAACCCCGCGCAGCGGCTGTGGCTCGAAGAGAAGATGGAGAGCAGCAAGAACCGCCCTGTGCTCGAGCACCACGAGGTGCTGCGCATCCTCACGAAGCTGACGGACGCCGAGAACCTCGAGCATTTCGTCCACCAGAACTTCGTCGGCGCGAAGCGCTTCTCGCTCGAGGGCGCCGAGAGCATGATCGCCATGCTCGACCTCCTCGTCGAGGAGGCGGGCAAGCACGACGTCGACGAGATCGTGCTCGGCATGGCGCACCGCGGCCGGCTCAACGTGCTCGTCAACGTCATGGGGAAGCCCCCGCGCGAGCTCTTCGCGGCCTTCCGCGACAACCGCCCGGAGCGCTTCGTCGGCGGCGGCGACGTGAAGTACCACCTCGGTCACTCGATCGATCGTGTCACCACGTCCGGGCACAGCATCCACCTCTCGCTCGCGTTCAACCCGAGCCACCTCGAGTTCGTGAACCCGGTCGTCGAGGGCCGCGTCCGCGCCAAGCAAGACCGCCGCAAGCGCAACGGCGTCATGCCGCTGCTCATCCACGGCGACGCGGCGTTCATCGGCCAAGGCATCGTCCCCGAGACGCTGAACCTCGCCGGCCTCGAGGGCTACGCGACGCACGGCACCGTGCACCTGGTCGTCAACAACCAGATCGGCTTCACCACGCTGCCGAGCGACTCTCGGTCGACGCGGTACTGCACCGACATCGCGCGCATGATGCGGGTGCCGGTGTTCCACGTGAACGGGGAGGACCCCGAGGCGGTGATCCACGTCGCGCGCCTGGCGATCGAGTACCGCCAGCGCTTCGGCGAAGACGTCGTCATCGACATGTATTGCTACCGCCGCTACGGGCACAACGAGGCCGACGAGCCGCGGTTCACCCAGCCCACCATGTACGCGACGATCGACAAGAAGCCGACCATCCGCGAGGTGTACGTGCGGCGGCTCCTCCGCTCGGGGCACATCGACGAGGGCCGCGCCGACGCGCTGCAGCTCGAGCGCAAGGCTGCCCTCGAGCTCGCCCTCGAGGAGGAGAAGCAGGGCGACTACAACCAGCCCCCCGCCGCGATGGGCGGCCTGTGGGAGGGCTACGCGGGCGGCGCGGGCGCCGACTCGCCCGAGGTCCCGACCCAGGTCTCCCGCGACGCCCTGAACGACCTCGCGGCGAAGCTCGCGCAGGTCCCGTCCGGCTTCAACCCCAACCCGAAGGTGCTCAAGCTCATCGAGGCTCGCCGCGACAAGGTCGCCGCCGGGCAGCCGTTCGACTGGGGCACCGCGGAGCACCTCGCGTTCGGCACCTTGGTGCAGGAGGGCTTCCGCGTGCGCCTCTCCGGGCAAGACGCCCGCCGAGGCACGTTCACGCACCGCCACGCGGTGCTCTTCGACGCCGCGACCGGGGCGCGCCACACGCCCCTCGCGTCGCTCCCGGGCGCCGCGCCGTTCGACGTCTGGGACAGCCCTCTGTCCGAGGCCGGCGTGCTCGGCTTCGAGTACGGCTACTCCCTCGACTTCCCCGACGCGCTCGTCCTGTGGGAGGCCCAGTTCGGCGACTTCGCGAACGGCGCGCAGGTCATCATCGACCAGTTCATCATCTCGGGCGAGGACAAGTGGAAGCGCCTCTCCGGGCTCGTTCTCCTCCTGCCGCACGGCTACGAGGGCCAGGGGCCGGAGCACTCGAGCGCGCGCGTCGAGCGCTTCCTCACGCTCGCTGCGCAGGACAACATCCAGGTGATGAACCTCACCACGCCCGCGCAGCTGTTCCACGCGCTGCGCCGCCAGGTAAAGCGCAAGTGGCGGAAACCACTGGTCATTTTTACCCCCAAGAGCCTCCTGCGTCACCCGAAGGCGGTCTCGACCGTCGACGACCTCGCGGACGGCGAGTTCAAGAAGGTGCTGGTCGAGGCGAACCCGGCGATCGTCCCGGGCGCCGTCAAGCGCGTGCTCCTCTGCAGCGGGAAGGTCTACTACGACCTCGTCGAGGCGCGCGACGCCGCGGGCCGCACCGACGTGGCCATCCTGCGGCTCGAGCAGCTCTACCCGTTCGACGCGTCGCTCGTGGAGGCGCTCGCGCCCTACCGCGACGGCACGCCGCTCGTGTGGGTCCAGGAAGAGCCCCGAAACGCCGGCCCCTGGTACTTCATGTGCGCGAACCTGACGGGCGTCGTGGGCACTCGCCTCCCGCTCTCGTCGGTCACGCGCGCCGCGTCTGCCAGCCCGGCCACCGGCAGCATGGCGAGCCACAAGCTCGAGCAGAAGCGCCTCGTGGAAGAAGCGCTCGGCTAGCGCCGTGCTCGCCAACTACCGCGACATCCTCGCCCTGCTGGTGTGCATCGTCGCGCTCGCGGCGCTGATCAACCGGTTCGCCGCGGATCACAGGTGGGTCCTCCGGCGGCTCGTGGGCCTCTTCACGCTGCTGATCCTCGCGCGCGGCCTCGCGTTCGCCCTCGGCCAAGCGGGCGCGCTCACCTGGGAGCACCGCCTCCTCGGGGCCGCGGCGCTGCTCTCGAGCTTCGCGTGGGTGAACGTCGTCGGCGCGACGCTGTTCGATCTCGTGTTGCCGCGGCTCGGCGTGAGCCCGTCGCGCCTCGTGAGCGATCTCCTCCTCGGCGCCGCGTACATCGTGGCCACGGGCGTCGTGCTGGCGGAGTCGGGGCTCGCGCTGAGCTCGGTCATCACCACGGGCGCCGTGCTCTCCGCCGTCCTCGCCCTCTCCCTCCAGACCACCCTCGGAAACGTGCTCGGCGGCGTCACCCTGCAGCTCGAGGGCTCGGTCAAGGTGGGCGACTGGATCCAGCTCGACAGCGGCAAGCAAGGCATCGTCCGCGACATGCGGTGGCGACACACCGTCGTGGAGACGCGCGACTGCGACACGGTGATCATTCCCAACGCCACGCTGCTCTCGACGGCGATCACGATCCTCGGTCGGCGGGGCGGCAAGCCCGTGCCGCACCGCATGTGGGTCTACTTCAACGTCGACTTCCGCTACTCGCCTGCGCGGGTGGTGCAGGTCGCGCAAGATGCCCTCCTGGCCTCGCCCATCCCGAACGTCGCCTCCACGCCGGCCCCCTCGGTCGTGTGCCTCGACTTCGCGAAGGACACCCGCCACAGCTTCGCGTACTACGGCGCCCGCTATTTCATCGAGGATCTCGGGCCCGACGACCCCACGAGCACCCTCGTCCGCGCGCGGCTGCACGCGGCGCTCCGGCGCGCCAACATCCCCCTCGCCAGGCCCGCCGGCACGCAGTTCCTCCGCATCGAGTCCGACGAGGTCGACGCGCGGCGCGAGGCGCGCCACGAGCAGCGCCGGCTCGACGCGCTCCGGCAGGTCGCGCTCTTCAGCTCGCTCACCCCCGAGGAGCTCGCGATCCTGCAGACCGAGCTCGAGTACGTGCCGTTCGCCGCCGGCGAGATGATCACGCGGCAGGGCGCGCGCGCGCACTGGCTCTACGTGCTCGGCTCGGGGTCCGCCGACGTGGTCGCGACCCACGAGGACGGCACGACCGCCCAGCTCGCGACCCTGCGCGCGCCGAACTACTTCGGCGAGATGGGGCTCATGACGGGCGCGCCGCGCGTCGCCGACGTGATCGCCACGAGCGAGGTGGAGTGCTTCAGGCTCACGAAGGGGGGCTTCGAGAAGGTGCTCCTGAAGCGCCCGGAGATCGTGAAGGAGCTCTCGGCCCGCCTCGCCGAGCGGCGACGCGAGCTGCGCAGCTCCGCCGACGCGCGCCACCCCGCCCCGTCCGGCGAGGAGGAGGAGCAAATCTTCGACGCCATCCAGCGCTTCTTCGGGCTGCGCACGTGACGCGCCTCTCCGCCGTCGAGCTGCCCGCCATGTCGCCCGCCGCCGCGGTGCGCGTCGTCCGCGCGCTCGGCGCGAACCGCTACGTGCTCGGGCGCCTCCACGAGGTCCACGCGTTCGTCTTCGCCGCCGCGGGCGCGCGGGATGCCCTCGCGGAGGCGCAGGCGTGGGCGGCCCGCGTCCTCGCCGATCCGACCATCGACCGCGACTCGAAGGACCCGGCGCTCTTCCGCGCCACGACCGACAAGGAGCTCGTCGCCGCGCTCGGGGCGTTCTGGGGGGACGCCGCCGAGGGCGAGGCGCGCGCGCGGCTCGTCGAGCTCTTGCGGTCCGTCGGGGCCGCGCCCGGCCCTGGCCCGCTGTTCGACGAGGGCGCGGAGGACGACGTCTACCCGGTGCTCATCGACGCCGGGTGGGAGCTCTTGCCGCTCGCGCGCCTCGAGCCCGAGCGTCACCGAGGCGTGCTCGAGAGCTACACCGAGCTCGAGCTCGCCGCCGCCCGCTTCGAGGAGGAGAGCGCGATCCCGCCGCGCGCACACCTGCTGGAGCTCCCCATTTTTGGCGGGCGAGAGCTCGTCCTCCCCGAGGACGAGTGGGGCGACCTGCGCGCGCCGCTCGTGGTCTGGTCATCGCTGGATGCGACCTACGAGGACTACCTCGTGCGGGGCGTCCTGCGGGCGGCGAAGGTGGAGCCGCTCGGCTAGGCCGTCGTCTCGGCCTTGTCGCTTTTCTCGTCGCTTTCGCTCGAGCCGTCGGTCTCTTCGACATCGGCCTTGGGCGCGTCGGCCTCGCCCCTGGGCGCGTCGGCCTCCGGCTCCGGGGCTCCCGCCTCGTCGGCCTCGGGGTCGGCCTTGGGCGCCTCGTCCGCTTCGGCCTTCGCCCCGCCCTCCTCCGCCTTCGCCCTCGCCTTCTTGCGCTTCGCCTTGGCGGGCGCCGCGGGGGCCTCGTCCGCTTCGGGGGTGCCGGCAAAATCCCCCTCGGCGAACGGCCGCAGCTTCGCGAAGCGCTCGCGCTCCTCGGGGGTCGCCTCCCACGCGACGGCGCGGCTCTTGGACACGAGGCCGACCCACGCGAACAGGAGCGCGATGACGATCGTGGCGACGACGTAGAGGACCGTGGGGCTCGGCATGGCGGCGTTATACCATCGGGCCCGGCCGCGCCGCGTCGCTACTTGCCGCTCGCTGCCTCCGCCGCCGGGGCCTCGCCGGGCGGCGCGGGCGCGACGTCGCGCCGGACGCGGCTGGCGATGGCCGCGAGCGTGATGAGGGCCACGACGGCGACGAGGAGCCAGACGAGCAGCGCGCTCCTTCGCGCGGGTGGCGCCGACGGGGCCGCCCGCGGGAAGGGCGCGGGCGGCGTCGGGACCGCCTGCGGCGCGCCCGGCGGCACCGACGAGCGAG
>DAORJJ010000352.1:0-7215 GCA_035439005.1 Polyangiaceae bacterium
CCAACTGGCGGCGAGGGGGGCGAGGCCCCGCGGGCCGAGGAGCCCGCCGATCCGCCCGAGGCGCCGCCCCTCGAGCCTGCGGTCTCCGACGTGTCCGCCGACGCGCCCGAGCGCCCGGAGGTGCCCGCGGGCCTCGAGGGCGGCCTCGGCGGTGCAGGCCGCGCGCTGGCGCTCGTCGCCGCCGTCGTGATCGCGCTGTCGCTCACCCTGGCCGCGCGCGTCCGGCGCCCCACGCTGCCCGCCGACGGCGCGGTCGCCGCCGCGGAGGGGGACGCGGGCGAGGTCGAGCCGTCGGCCGAGGCGTCCGTCGCGGCCACCGCGAGCGCGCTGCCCGGGCCCAAGGACCCGGTCGCTCCGGCCGCCGCCGCGGCGACGTGGCGGGTGAGCGCGTTGAAGGAAGACGCGACGGTGACCTATGTGGAGGCGCCGGTCGGCAAGCGCACGTTGTCGGGCGCGCTCGCGCGGGCGGGCCTCCCGACGCACGAGATCCACCGCCTGCTGAAGGCGTTCGACGGAAAGCGCAAGCTCGACCGGGCCCGGCCGAAGGACACCTTCGCCTTCGCGCTCGACAAGGCGAAGGGGCGGCTCCTCGGGTTCGAACTGGCGACGGCCGCCTCGGACGTGTGGCAGGCGAGGCCGAGCGACGGCGCCGACGGCCCAGGGAGCGGGCCGCTCGTGGTCTCGAAGCTCGACCTCGCGGTGGAGCGCCGGAAGATCGCCGCGGCGTTCTCGGTCGAGACCGAGCTCCACGACGCGGTGAGGAAAGCGGGGCTCGACGAGGACATCCTCAAGCGCCTCGACGACGCGCTCGATGGCCACTTCGAGCTCGCGGCGATGCGCGCGGGCACGCGCGTCCGCCTGGTCGCCACGGAGGTGCGGGTCGAGGGCGCCCTCACCCGGTACGCCCACGTCGACGCCGTCGACGTCCACCCGCCGTCCGGGCCCGCCCTCCGCGTGTACCGGTTCGCGGGCGACGACGACGACGACGGTCACGAAGGCCGCGACGGGCGCGAGGGCAAGGGGCGGCGGCGGCGGCGGCGGCCGCCCGGATTCTACGACGGGAAGGGCCACCAGCCGTACCACGGCGGGTGGCGCTCTCCGGTGCCAGGTGCTCGTATTTCCTCACGATTCAACCCGAAGCGCATGCACCCGGTGCTGCACGTGGTCATGCCGCACAACGGCATCGACTTCGCCTCGCCCACGGGCGCGAAGGTGTACGCCGCGTCGGGCGGCACGGTGGTCACGGCCGGAAACGGCGGCCCCTGCGGCAACATGGTTCAGATCGAGCACCCCGGCGGGCTGACGACCTCGTACTGCCACCTCTCCCGCTTCGCGGCGGGGCTGCACGCGGGGCAGCACGTCGACACGCGGCAGCTCGTCGGCTACGTCGGCGCGACCGGGCGGGTGACCGGGCCACACCTGCATTTCGCCCTGAAGAAGGCGGGTCAGTTCGTCGACCCGATGTCGCTCAAGATGGACGGCGTGCGGGTGCTCCCGCCGTCGGAGCGCGGGGCGTTCGCCGCCGTTCGCGCGCGCCTCGACGGAGACCTGGACGCCGTCTCGCTCCCGGCGGCGACCGCCGCCGCCGACGCGGGCGCGCGCGACGAGGAGGTGTTCGAGGAGGCGCCCGACGAGGGCGCCGACGCCGGCGCGGCCGGGGGCGACGGCGCGCCCTGAGCAGGCGCTGGACGGTTCTTGGGTTCGCTGAACGTTTGGTGCCGGGGCCGCGCGGTTTTCCGCTAGGGTGACGGCCGAAGCAGCATGGCCACGCTCACGCAAGGCGCCAAGGTCGGCGCGTTCCTGCTCATCTCCGCGGCCGGCGGGCTCCTCGTGTACCGCACGGTGAAGAAAGAGGTGGGCGACGGCTCGGGCTACACCGTGCACGCGTACCTCAACGACGCGTCCGGGCTCGCGCCGCACTCGCGCGTGACGATCGCGGGGATCCCGGTCGGGAGCATCCAGAAGATCTCGCTCGAGCAGGGGCGGGCGCGCGTCGACGTGCGCCTCGCGGCCGACGTGGCGCTGAACTCGTCCGCTACGCTCGGCGTGCGCTCGGCGAGCCTCCTCGGCGAGAACATCATCGTGCTCACTCCGGGCGTCGGCGAGCCCAAGAAGAAGGACGGCGACGAGATCGCGACGCTGCCGGAGCCGAAGAGCTTCGACAACCTGAAGGAGCAGCTCTCGTCAATCGCCGACGACATCAAGAAGGTGTCGCACCAGCTCGCCGAGTCTGTGGGCACCGACCGCGGCGGCCAGCAAATCAAGGACATCTTGCGCAACGTCGCCGACGCGACCGAGCAGCTCGACCTCGCCGTGCGCGAGAACCGCGCGGGCATCCGCCACGCGATCGACAACGTCGACCGCATCACGTCGCGCGGCGCCCCGCAGATCGACGCCATCCTCGAGAACGTGCGAATCATCACCGAGGACGTGAAGGTGATGCTCGCCAAGAACGGCGGCGGCGCGGAGGGCACCGAGAGCGGTGAGCTCCGGCAGACGATCGAGCGCATCAACCGCGCGTCGAAGAGCCTCGAGAGCACGCTCGCGCACGCCGACAACATCGCGGGCCGCATGGACCGCGGCGAGGGCACGCTCGGGCGGCTCTCCAAAGACGAGGCCCTCATCAACGAGGTGCAGGGCGTCGCCGAGGGCGTGAACGACTACGTCGACAGCCTGCGCAGGCTGCAGACCGTGGTCGGGCTCCGCTCCGACTACAACTACCTGTCGAGCACCGTGAAGAGCTACGTGGAGCTCCGCCTCTACCCGCGCGAGGACAAGTACTACCTCATCGAGCTCATCAACGACCCGCGCGGCGTCACGACCTACAAGCAGGAAGACGTCGACTCCACCGATCCGAACAGGGCGGCCCACTCGCGCACCGTCACCACCACCACGCAGTCGTCGCTGCGCTTCACGGTGCAGTTCGCGAAGCGGCTCGGTCCGTTCACCGGCCGCTTCGGCATCAAGGAGTCGTCCGGTGGCCTCGGCTGGGACACCACGCTCTTCCGCAATCGCCTCGAGATCGTCCAGGACGTGTTCGGCTTTGGCGAGGAGGCCATTCCCCGCTACCGCGTCTACGCCGCGTGGCAGTTCCTCGACCACTTCTGGCTGCTCGGCGGTGTCGACCACATCCTGCTCGAGCAGCGCCGGGACTTCTTCATGGGACTGCAGCTCCGCTTCACGGACGAAGACCTGAAGACGATCCTGCCGTTCGCGGGCGGCCTCCGCCCCTGAGCCAAGCGGCGCGCCCACGCGCGGGACGCCACGCACCGTGAAAGCCGAAGCGTTTCGGCGGCTTGGCGCTACCCCGGGGGAAGCGGCATGGGAGGCAAGACGGGCGCGGGAGGGGGCGCGGAGGGGCCGCCCGTCGCGGAGGGGGCTACCGAGGGCGAGGGGGGCGCAGGCGCAGGCGCGGGCGCAAGCGGAGGCCGCGAGACGAGATCGGTGGCGAGCCGCTCGTAGAGCGCCTCGACGACCTTCATGGCGCTCTCGGTCATGCCCTCGGTGGTGGCCGAGACGTTGGCCTCGCGCGAGTGGACCGTGCCCGCGATGGCGGCCTCTTCCTCGCCCGCCGCGGAGAGCAGGCGCGCCTTGAAGCGGATCGTCGCGTAGACCGCCGTGGTGCGGTCGAACATTTGTGGGGACACCGCCGCCGGACCGAACGAGAGCTCCGCCTCGATCAGCTCGAGCTTGCGCCCCGGCTCGCCGCGCGCGGCCGGAAACGCGTTCCGGAAGCCGGTGGTGAGGGTCTGCCGCCAGCGCTGCACCGGGACCTCGCTCACCGAGCGTGTCGCGGGGATGAGGAAGTCGTCCTTGATGGCCGGCCCGAGCACCAGGCTCGCTGGGGCGAGCTTCTGCGGCACGAGGATGTTCGGCTGCGGCGCGGACGGGCCGACGGTGAGGTCGGCGCAGCCGAGCGGGGAGGCGAGGAGCGCGAGGGCGCACGCGCGCGCGAGGTGGCGGAGCGTCATGCGGCCACGATACAGGGCGAGCCCCCGCGCGGGAACGGTCACGACGGCCACGGCGGGCACGTCACGGCGCGAGGAAGAGGTCCACGCGGCGATCTTGGGCCCAGCTCGGCTCGTCGGTGCCCGCCGCGTCCATCTCGCCCCGGCTCGAGGACTGCGCCTTCGCGCGATCGAGCCCCTTCCCGACGATGTACGTGGAGACGGCGTCGGCGCGCGACTGCCCGAGCGCCACGTTGTACTCGGCGCTGCCGCGAGGGTCGGCGTGACCGACGATGCGGAGCACGCGCCCCTTCAAGGGGCCGGTCGTGAAGCACACGGCGACCGCGTCGAGCGCGTTGAGCTCGCCCGGGCGGAGATCGGCCGAGTCGAAGGCGAAGTGCGCGTCGTTGTCCTTGATGCCGCAAGCCTTCAAAATTTCAGGTGAAATTCGGACGGCGCTGGCCGTCGGCGAGCTCGGGGCTTCGGCGGGCAGCTTCGACTTCTCGGCGGGCTTGGGCGGCGGCGCCGTGACCGAGGACTGGTCCTTCGGCGGGAGGAGCACGGGATCTTGGCACCCGAGCGCGACGAGCGGGAGCCCGAGGAGGAGCGGCGGAGCGATGGAGCGGAGCGTTTGGAGGACGAAGTTCATGGGATGACTCATGGGACCGGCAGCTCGAAGGCCACCGCGTAGTTGTGCTGGTTGGAGTGGACGCGGACCTTGACGACACCTGTCGCCCCGGTCCACGGCGCGGAGAGCGTGGCGCTCGTCGCGCTGCGCGCGATCAGCGCCGTCTCGGCGGCCAACCCCGTGCCTATCACCAGATCATAGCGCCCATGGCGCGAGAAGTCACCCGTGAGGGCGGCGCTGCCCGAGACCGCGGACACCGTGAGCTCCTCGTCGTCGATGCCCACGAAGGCGTCGGAGTCGCGGAGCAGCCCCATGCGACCATCCCCTTCGCCAGCGCGCGCGCCGGTCGGCCCGTCGGTGTCCTGGGTCATCGCGTACCGCACGACGAGATCGGTCCCCGTGGGCGGGTCGGTGAGCGTGATGTCGACGCCGTCGCCCGCGATCGCCACGCTCTCGATCACGAGGGCCCCGTTCGAGTCTTCGACCTCGAAGCCCTTGCCCGCGCCCCACGGGTTCCCGACCTCCGGGTGCGGCGTGGGCAGGACCGCGTCCCAGGCGAGCGGCGGCGTCGGGACGTTGAACGCGACGCGCAGCACGCGCCCCGTGAGGGTGATGGTCGTCGGCTCGAGCGGCCTCCACGGCTTGCCGAGCACGGCGTGCTGGAAGAACGCCTGCCCGTGCTTGATGCCGAGCCGCCGGTAGCTGAAGGCGTCGAGGTGCACGTGATCGGCCACGTAGCCGTACTGGTACTTCGGTCCCAGGCACACCACGAGGCCGGGCGCGGCGCGGCTCGCGGTCCACGCGGCGAGGGTCGACGTGGAGCGCAGGCTCGCCTCGCCCCGGCGCGGGATGGAGTGCTGCTGCGAGACGAACATCGGCACGGCGCGCGCCTGGCCGGTGAGCGCGCGCAGATCGGTGTCGTAGTTGGTCGCCAGCGCGATGAGGTCGGCCTCGTAGCTCGGGAGGATCGCGTCGGCCTCGCCGTGCGTGAGGATCACGCCGCCGTAGCCGAGGCGCTTCGTCGCGGCGGTCGCGAACGTCTGGAAGGCGGCGCCCTCGTAGAGCGTCCGCTCGTACGAGTTGCCCGTGCCGCCCTTCGCGAGGAAGGTCATGGGCTTGCCGCCCGAGCCGACCACGGAGTGGAGGGTCGCGAGGTCGGCCATGCCGCGGGCCCGCGCGAGCGTGGTGATTTGCGACGCCATCGCGGTGTGCGGCGTCTCGCCGCGGATGTTCGCCGGGTACACCCCCGCCGTGTAGCCGGCGGGGAACGGGTAGGGGCGGATGGGCTCGCTGAGGGGCACGAGCACGAGGTTGGTCGCGTCGGAGAAGCGCGGATCGGGCCCCGTGTCGTCGAGCTTCAGGTTGTTGAACGAGGGCACGGTGGACAGCACCGGGAGCCCCTGCGAACCGACCGAGAGGCTCTGGCCCGTGCCCACGATGGCGGTCCAGTCGAACTCCCACGAGGGCACGACCGTGACGTCGGCGGCGTCGTTCGCGTCGCTGGCGTCATTGGCGTCGCTGGCGTCGCTGGCGTCATTGGCGTCGGCGGTAGCCGTGTCGCGGGCGGCGTCCGCCGGGCCTGGGGCGTCGAGCGTCGCGTCGGGCAGCGAGGCGTCCGGGGGCGCGTCGGTGCCCTCGAACGTCAGGCCACAGGCGGCCGCGAGGAGCGCGAGCGCGGCGAAGGGGGCGGAACGGGCGAGGCGTCGAGACGACGAGAGGGGAGCGCGCACGCCTTCATCCTAGCATCCGCGCCCCGAGTGGTGACATTCCGGGCGAGCCGCCTATGGTGACGGCGTGCACGCGCTCCAGGGACTCACACCCGAAGCCCTCGTGGCGCAGTTCCCCGAGCTCACGCTCGCGGAGGCCCGCAAGGTCATGTCGACCGTGATCCGCCGGGGCGGCGCCGCGCTGGGGCGACCCGTCGAGCAGGTGCGTCGCGCCGCGCTCGAGGCGCTCCGCGCGCGCGGCCACGTGCCCTCGCTCTCGCTCCTCGCCGAGCAGGCGAGCGCGGTGGATCCGTTCGTGAAGTACCTGCTCGAGACCGGCGACGGCGAGCGCGTCGAGGCCGTGCGGATCCCGCTCGAGCGCGCGGGGCGCTTCTCGGTCTGCGTGAGCTCGCAGGTAGGGTGCGCGCTCGCGTGCGCGTTCTGCGCGACCGGCCGCCTCGGGCTGCGCAGGAACCTCGAGGTTTGGGAGATTGTAGAGCAAGTACGTGTTGTTAGGGAGCGTCTCCCGTCGGGCGGGCGCGTCCACGGGGTGGTGTTTCAGGGCATGGGGGAGCCGCTTTCGAACGCCGAGCGTGTGCTCGAGGCGATCCGCGTGCTGACCGAGCCGTCCGGGCTCGCCGTCGACGCGCGCGCCATCACCGTGTGCACCTCGGGGCTCCCCGCCGGGATACGGCGGCTCGCGGTCGAGGCCCCGAAGGTGCGCCTCGGCCTCTCGCTCGCGAGCGCGCGCCCGGCGGTGCGCCGGAGCCTCATGCCGATCGACGCCGCCCACGGCCTCGAGGCCGCGCTCGAGGCGGCCGCGTTCCACGCCGGGACCACGGGCCTCTCGCCGCTCTTCGCCGTCACGCTCCTCGCGGGCAAGAACGACACCGCCGAGGACGCCCGCGCGCTCGCGGCGCTCGTGCACGCCTTC
>DAORJJ010000353.1:0-7201 GCA_035439005.1 Polyangiaceae bacterium
CGAGATTCGGTCGATGTGGGTCCACCATGCCTCCGGCGCGCGCGACCCTAGCGAAAAAGCGGCGCGAGCGGGAGTCTTCCGCGCGCGCCGCGCCCCGATCGGCCCGCGGCGTCACTGCCATTGCCGAACGGCGCGTCGTGCTCTAGGTTCCGCGCCCGTGGGCCCCCGGGCCTGACCTCGAACCTCGGCCGCGCGGCGACGCCCCGCGCCCCCCGCCTCCGCGGCCCGCGCAAGGAACACGTATGGCAACCTACATCACCTCCGACTGCATCAACTGCGGCGCGTGCGAGCCGGAGTGCCCCAACGAGGCCATCAGCGAGGGCGACGAGATCTACCTCATCGACCCGGAGCTGTGCACCGAGTGCGTCGGCTTCTACGACCACGAGGCCTGCCAGGCCGTGTGCCCCGTCGAGTGCTGCCTCCCCGACCCGAAGCACGCCGAGGACGAGGCCGCGCTCATCGAGCGGGCGCTCCGCCTCCACCCGGACGACGCCGAGCTGCAGAAGCGGGCCGAGGCCAACAACTACCTCTCTCGCTTCCGCAAGTAGAGCGGCGCGTGCGCTGCGCGACGCGCTGGGCGAGCTACGGCGCGCGCGTCGCGACCTCGGTCGCGTCGCTCGCGTCGCTCGCCTCCCTCGGGTGCGGCGGCGGCGCGCCTTTGTTGCATCCTGCACGCACTCTGCCCCGCGGCGAGGTGCGCGTGGCCGGCGGGCTCTCGGGGCACTTCGCCCCGGGCGCGCTCGCGGGGCACCTGCGCGACGCGCGCGGGGCCGCCGCGGCCGATCCGCAGGGCGTGCCGGGGGCGCCCGGGTCGAACCCGGAGTACGCGCGGGGCGCGCTCGTCGCCGCGGCCATCGCGCCGGGCGTCGCGCCCTACGTGGGGGCGCGCGTGGGGCTCGCGAGCGCGTTCGAGGCCGGCCTCAGCTACACGGGCCGCGCCGTGCGCGTCGACGTGCGCCGCTCGTTCGACGACAAGGCGCTCTCGCTCTCCATCGGCGTGGGCGGCACCGCGGCGCTCTACGGGCGCGATCCCGGCACGAACGCGCTGCCCGGGGTCGACCTCTCGGCGCTCAAGGGCTACGGCGCCGACGTGCCGGTGCTCGTGGGCTGGCAGAGCGCCGGCGGCATCTACCGCGTCTGGGGCGGCGCGCGCGGCGGCTTCGAGCGCGACAGCCTCGCGCGGCTCTCGACCGAGCCCAAGGACGCGCCGCCAGGAGCGGCCCCGATCACGCTCGACGCCACGCGCTTCTACGCCGGCGGCGTGCTCGGCGTGGCGACCGGGGTGCGGCACGTGCACGTGGCCGTCGAGCTGCAGATCGCCTACCAGGGCGCGAGCGGCACGTACAACGGCACGCCCGTCTCGATCACCGGCGTCACGATCACGCCCGCGACCGCGCTGCTCTGGAGCTTCTGAGGCGCGCGCCGGCGCGCGTGCCCGCTCGGCCCGCCATTCGCCTCCGCGCCGGCGCCTCCCTGCGCTAACGTGCGCGCTGGAGGTTCTGCATGTTCGATCTGAAGATCACGGGTGGCGTCGTCGTCGATGGAACCGGGGCGCCCCGGCGCCAAGCCGACGTGGCGGTCAAGGACGGCGTCATCGTCGAGGTCGGCGCGTGCGAGGGGCCCGCGACGCAGACCTTCGACGCGAAGGGCTTGCTCGTGGTGCCCGGCTTCACCGATCTGCACACCCACTACGACGGCCAGGTGTCGTGGGACGCCGACATGGCGCCGTCGAGCCTGCACGGCGTCACGACCGCGGTCATGGGGAGCTGCGGCGTCGGGTTCGCGCCCGTCCGCCCGGCCGACCGCGAGCGCCTCATCGCCCTCATGGAGGGCGTCGAGGACATCCCGGGCTCGGCGCTGGCCGAGGGGCTCAAGTGGGACTGGGAGACCTTCGGCGAGTACATGGACGCGGTCGACCGCGTGCCGCGCTCGATCGACGTGGTGGCGCAGATCACCCACGATCCCCTCCGCGTGTACGTGATGGGGGACCGCGCGTTCTCCGGCAGCGAGGCCACGGAGGCCGACATCGAGGCGATGCGCGCCCTCGTGCGCGAGGCCATCGTCGCGGGCGCCGCCGGCTTCTCCACCGGCCGCACCGACAACCACCGCTCGCGCGACGGCTCGGACACGCCCGCGTCGGAGGCCTCCGCCGAGGAGCTCATCGGCATCGCGCGCGCGCTGGAGGGGCTCTCCCACGGCGTGCTGCAGGCCGTGTCCGACTTCGACATGGAGCGCGGTCGTGAGCGCTTCGAGGCCGAGTTCGAGGTGCTCGCGCGCATGGCGCGCGCCGCCGGCGGCAAGCCCATGTCGATCTCGCTCATGCAGCGCGATCTGGACACCACCCAGTGGCAGCGCATCCTCGAGAAGGTGGAGGCCTGCACCGCCGACGGCGTGCCGATGCGCGTCCAGGTCGGCGCGCGCGGCATCGGCGTGCTCCTCGGGCTCGAGGCCACGTTCCACCCGTTCATCGGCTTCCCCAGCTACAAGGCGATCTCGCAGCTCCCGCTCGCCGAGCGCGTCGCGAAGATGCGCGAGCCCGCGTTCAAGGCGCAAATCCTCACCGAGACGAGCGAGAAGATCGCGGGCGACGGCAGCAACGTGCCGCCCATGGCCGACCGCTTCCTCGCGAACCTCGACTTCATCTCGATGCGCATGTTCCGCCTCGGCGAGCGCCCGAACTACGAGCCGGCGAAGGAGGAGTCGCTCTTCGCCGAGGCGATGCGGCTGGGCAAGCCGGCGCTCGAGGTCATCTACGACGCGATCACGGCGAACGACGGCCGCGAGCTCCTGTATTTCCCCGTGTACAACTACTCGGAGTTCAACCTCGACGCGGTGGGCCAGATGCTCGCGCACCCGCTCGCGCTGCCGGGCCTGTCCGACGGCGGCGCGCACGTCGGCACGGTGTGCGACGCGAGCTTCCCCACGTTCATGCTCACGCACTGGGCCCGCGATCGCGCGCACGGCAAGCTGCCGCTCGAGCGCGTCGTGAAGATGCTCACGCACGACACGAGCCGGTACATCGGCCTCGCCGACCGCGGCACGCTCGAGGTGGGCCAGCGCGCCGACATCAACGTGATCGACTTCGACCACCTGACCCTCACGCGGCCCAAGCTCGTCCAAGATCTCCCGGCCGGCGGCAAGCGGCTCCTCCAAGAGTCGCTGGGCTACAAGGCCACGTTCGTCCGCGGCGTGCAGACGGTGGCCAACGGCGTGCTCACGGGCGCGAAGCCCGGCCGCCTCGCGCGCATCGGCGCCTGACCGCGGCACAAAAGCCGAAGGCCCGCCTCGCGAGAGGACGGGCCCTCGACTTGTTGCCCCTTGCAGCCGCGCGACTCCGCGGCGCGCGGCGTGTCCACGTCGAAGAGCGGCCGTCATGCAGTCCGCGCCGGCGACGGCGTCCCGCGACGAGTTGCCGCCGACCGACGCGCGTGAAAGGCTGACGCCATGGCTCGACCGATCGCCACGCTCGCGCTCTCGATCGGAGCGGCTGCGCTCGTGCTCCCGTCGTGGAGCGCTGCGGCGGGTGAGCGCGCTCCCGCCTCCCTAGGCGCTCAGCCCGCCCCGTGTCCGGTTCACCCCGAAGACTGGCGGCCTGGCGATCCCGTCCCGTCGGGATACCACGCGGAGAACCGGATGATACGCGGACTCATCATCCCGGGAGCCGTCGTGTTCGCCTCGTTCTACTTTACCGGGGTGCTCGCCGCCGGGCTTGGCGATGCCAAGCTCGATGCGCTCTATGTGCCGGTGGCCGGTCCGTTCATCCTGCTGGGGAAGGGCAGCGGGGACTCCGATTTCAAGAAGGTCATGGTGCTCGACGGAGCCAATCAGGTCATCGGACTTGGCCTCGTCGTGGCCGCTTTCCTGGTGAAACGAACGCTCCTTATCAAGGATAGGCGCGTGATGACGCGAGTCTATCCCGTCCCGAAGTTTGGCGCGGACGGCGTGGGTGTCAGTCTGGTCGGTCAGTTCTGACGAACGAACCGGTTCCTCCAAGCCCGCCAAGCCCGTGGATTCGCCGCTCCCAGTCGTGCTCGACGAACGGACCCACGCGGCGCGGCGCGCCAGAGGCCGCGATACCCCTGAAGCGCGTCGCACGCACACGAGACGCCGAAGGCCCGCCTCGCGTGGAGGTCGGGCCTTCGACGAGCGGCGCGCGCGTGGCGAGCGCCGAGCGTGGCTACATCGCGCCTTCGAAGAGCCCGATCGTGGCGCCGGTGGGGTCCTGGATGACGCTGAACGCGCCCATGCCGGGCACGGGCACCTTGTCCATCATGACCTTGCCGCCGAGCTCGAGGACCTTCGCGTTCGAGGCCGCGAGGTTCGCGACGACGACGAAGGTCATCCAGTGCGAGGGCACGCCCGGGGGCGGCGCCATGAGGGTCGCGACGTCGAGCTCGCCCGCGGTGAAGACCTCGCTGCCGCCACCGGCGAACGGCTTGTTCGTCCAGCCGAAGACCTTGTTGTAGAAGGTCTTGGCGCCCGCGACGTCGGTCGTGCCGAGGGTCTCCCAGCAGAAGTCGCCCACCTCGGGCTTGCCCGGGCCGTCTCCGGGGGTCTTGCTCTTCCACGCGGTGACGTGGGCGCCGGTCGGATCCTGGAGGGCGGCGAAGCGGCCGGTGTCGGGGATGTCGTGCGGCGGCATCATCACCTTGCCGCCCGCCTCGGTGCAGCGCACGGCGGCGGCGTCGACGTCCTCCACCGAGCAGTAGCTCATCCAGAACGAGGGCGCGCCCTTCATGCCGGGCGGCTGGCCCATGATGCCGCCGATCTGCTTCTCGCCGAGGTGGATGAGCGTGTAGGTCATGCCGCCCATGTCCATGGGCTTGAGCGTCCACCCGAAGAGGGCCTTGTAGAAGGTGCAGGTCGCGTTCACGTCGGTGGTGAGCGCCTCGCGCCAAACGAATCGTCCCGTGCTTGCCATTGGTGTCTCTCCCTCTGCTCCCGCGGACTGCGCGGGGCTTTCCTCCCGCGGACAACGCGGGGGGAGGTGACGGTACCCGTGGAATGCCTGCATGTACATGGTCACGGCGCGATACGGCGAGTGCGAGGGCGTTCCCCCCTCGCGCTCCCCCTTGGCGGCGCGTCACGGTTCGGCGAGTGCGAGGGCGTTCCCCCCTCGCGCTCCCCCTTGGCGGCGCGTCACGGTTCGGCGAGTGCGAGGGCGTTCCCCCCTCGCGCTCCCCCCTTTTGCGTCGCGGCTGTGCCAGGGGGGAGTGTGAGGGGGGAACGCCCTCACAAGATCCGCACCGAGGAGGGGGGAGTGTGAGGGGGGCCACCGGCGTGACAAGCCTATCGCTCGCTACGGAGGTGCCTTCACGCCCTCACAAAATCCGCACCGAGGAGGGGAGTGTGAGGGGGAAACGCCCTCACAAGATCCGCACCGAGGAGGGGAGTGTGAGGGGTACCCCTCACAAAGGCCGTATCGCGCCGCTACGACTTTTGGTTGTAGTTGGTCGACTCGAGGAGGATGACGTTGGTCTTCGACCGCGTCTCCCCCACGCTCGTGATGTACACGGCGGGCTGGTCTTGCACCGGGCACACCTTCTCGCACGCGCCGCAGCCGATGCAGAGCGACGGGTCGACATGCGGGCGCTGCAACTTCACCATCTTCATCGCGGGCTCGGCGCCGTCCGGGCCGGGGGTCTTCTCGCGCATGGGCGCCTCGACCTCCTCGACCCAGATCGCCTTCGGCGAGGTGGGGCAGAACTCTTCGCACACGATGCACGGGGTCTGCATGCTCCAGGGCAGGCAGCGGCCGTGATCGTAGAAGGCGGTGCCGATCTTCACCGGCGGCGTGCCCTGGCCGAGCTTCTCCTTCTCGGTGATCTTCTGGATGGCGCCGGTCGGGCACACCTGGCCGCAGAGCACGCACGAGTGCTCGCAGTAGCCGATGCGCGCGATGAGGATGGGGGTCCACAGGCCCTCGACGCCGGCCTCGAACATGGCGGGGTGGAGGGCGTTGTTCGGGCACACCTTCATGCACTCGGCGCAGCGGATGCACCGCTCGAGGAACGCTCGCTCCTCCACCGCCCCCGGCGGGCGGATGACCTTCGAGTGGTAGTTCACGTCGAGCGAGTCGGCGACGCGCATCGCGGGGATCGCCGCGGCGCCGGCGGCGACGGCGGCGAGCAGCGTGCGCCGGTCGGTGTCGGGCTTCACGATCGCGCTCTTGCGGTTTGGCAAGAAGCGGAACTTGATCACGTCCTCCGGGCACGAGGCCTCGCAGTTCATGCACATGTGGCACTCGTCTTGGCGCCACTTCACGCCGCCCTGCGGGCTGTCGGCGCCCTGGCAGTTCACGAGGCACAGGTTGCAGTCGGTGCACTTTGCATGGTCTTTCTCCATGCCGAACAGCGCGAACCGCGCGAACACGCCGAGGAAGGCGCCGAGCGGGCAGAGCACGCGGCACCAGAAGCGCGGCACGAACCGGTTCATGAACAGGATCGCCACCAGCAGAAAGACGATGAGCCAGGTCTGGTGGAAGTAAAACTGCTTGTTCTGCCAGACCGCCTGGGCGAGGAAATCCTGGGTGTGGTCGGCCGCGCCCTGGAGCGGGCGGGACGGCACGTTCTGCGCGGCGCCGAGCCCGCGCGCCGTGAGGTACTGCACGGCCGGGATGACCCCGAGGCCGATCGAGCGCACCGCGACGCAGATGGGATCCATCATGCCGCCGATGGCGCTGCCCGCGACGCTCGCGAGCAGGAACGCGTACATGAGGTAGTACTTCGCGCGCTGGTAGCCGTGGGTCTTGTTGGCCTCCACGCGCGAGGCGCCGCGGCCCTTGGGCGACGGCAGGATCCACGCGAAGAAGTGGTGGAGCGTGCCGAAGGGGCAGATCCAGCCGCAGAACACGCGCCCGACGAGCAGCGTGAGCGCGAGCAGCCCGAGGCTCCACAAGAGGCCGCGGTACACCGTGTGCGTCGACAGCACGGTCATCGCGCCCACGAACGGATCGGCGAGGAGGAACGCCTCGACCGGCAGCGGGAGGCGCACGGCCTGGTCCGCCTGGGCCGCGAAATTGCCGCGGAACCCGGTCTGGAACAGGAAGTACATGAAGAGCGCGAAGAACCCGGTCTGCGAGGCGCGCCGCGCCCACACGAGGGCGCGGATGATCGGGCGGGCGACGAGGCCCGAGCCCGCGCGCTTCGGGTTCAGCTTGGCGCGGAGCCTCTGCACGAGCGTGGGGCCCGCGGGCTTGCGC
>DAORJJ010000354.1:0-7145 GCA_035439005.1 Polyangiaceae bacterium
CCCCCCACGCCGCCGCGCATGCCCCACCCGCCCGTCGCGGCGCGGCCCGTGGGCGGCGCGCGAGGCGCGGGCGCCCTTCCGCGAGGCTGGCTCGCGTTCACGGCCGGCGCGCTCTTGTTGCTCCTCGGTGGCCGTGGCGCGGCGCTGCCCGCGCGCGCGCCGACGCCCCTCTCCCCGAGGGCCGCCACCCTCGCTCCGGCGCGGTCGGCCACCTGCCCACCGGGGACCCTCCCCGACAACGACGTGTGCGTGCACCTGCCGACCGGCGATCCGGGCGAGGGCGCCGCCAAGCAGGCGACGGCGAACGCGCACCGCGAGCGCTCGGGCGCGTGGGCCGTCTACGAGCAGATCCCTCGGCTGAGCGAGCGACCCGCCGAATACGAGGCCTACCGGTACCCCATCCCGCCCGGGCTCCCTGGCGGAAAGTACGTGGTGAGCGGCTACGATCTCGACCGCCCGGACGCCCTCCAGCGCCGCGGTCGCACCCTCCGGCACGTGGGCCATGGGGGCCTCGATCTCCCGCAGGCGCGCGGAACGCCCGTCAAGCTGGTCGCGCTCGAGCACCAGCAGGGCGACTGCGAGGTGCTCTTCGCGGGGAAGCTGTTCGGCACCACGGTGGTGACGCGTCACGTCGTCCACGAGGCCGGCCGCCTCCGGGAGTACCTCGTGCTCTTCGGCCACCTCGAGTCGATCGCGCCAGGGGTCTCCACGGGCCTGCGCCTCCCGGAGGGCGCCGTGGTCGGGGCGGTGGGCGACACCGGCTCGCCGGAGCTCGTGCACCTGCACCTCGAGGTCCGGCGGGTTCGAGACGACGTCGACCTCGCGAAGGTGCCCGGGGGCGGTGGCCTGCTCGGCGAGAGCGTGAGCGTCGTGTGCGACCCTCGCAACGTCCTGCCGCTCCGGTGACCCCTGTTCCACACGCGGTTCCACACGCGGGGCTTGCGCCGCACGTGGAGGCGCGCGAGACTAGAGCGAAAGGTGTCGCAACAGACCGCACTCCGGAACAACGCAGGTTCCCGCTCCGGGCTCCCCGAAGGAGCGCGGGACGAGGGCGACGGCGCGTCTGTGGTGGTCGACGACGACGACCCCATGATCGGGCGCAGCCTCGAGGGGCGCTACACGATCATGTCGAAGCTCGGCGCGGGCTCGATGGGCACGGTCTATCGCGCGAAGCAGCACACGATGGGCCGCGAGGTCGCCATCAAGATCCTGCGCAGCGATCGCGCGCTCGACGAGAGCGCGAAGGCGCGCTTTCTCCGGGAGGCGCGCGCGAACAGCCTCCTCGCCTCGCCCAACACCGTCACCGTCTTCGACTTCGGCCAGAGCAAGACGGGTGAGCTCTACCTGGCGATGGAGCTGCTCGAGGGAGAGTCGCTCGGCCAGCGCCTGGCGCGCGTGAGCCGCCTCGCGCCCGACGTCGCGATCGACGCGGCGAGGCAGGCGCTGCGCTCGCTGGGCGAGGCGCACGCGAAGGGCATCGTCCACCGCGACCTCAAGCCCGACAACCTCTTCTTCGCGAGGGTGCTCTCGGGCGCGCTGGTGGGCGACGACTCGCTCCGCACCACGCGCCACGAAGAGATCGTCAAGGTCGTTGACTTCGGCATCGCCAAGATGTTGCGCGACGGCGACGGCCCCATGAACGTCGTCGAGACCCAGGCGGGCACGGTCTTCGGCACGCCGCGGTACATGTCCCCCGAGCAGGCGCAGGGCAAGCCCCTCGACGCACGCAGCGACCTCTACTCGCTCGGAGTCATCCTCTACCAGATGCTCACGGGGCGGCCGCCCTTCACGGACGACGACGCCATCGTCGTCATGGCGAGGCACATCAAGACGCCTCCCAAGCCCATGAAAGAGGCGTGCCCCGAGGCGACCATCCCGCCGGAGATCGAGGCGGCGGTGATGCGCACGCTCGCGAAAGACCCCGCGGACCGCCCGGCGAGCGCCGAGGTCATGGCGAGCGAGCTGCTGGCCGCCGTGGAGGCCGCGCTCGCAGGCACGAGCGGCGTCCGCGCGATGGTGACGAACGCCGCGGGGATCGCCATCCCCGACTCCATGCGTCCGCCCCCCGTGGCGGCGTCGCTGCCACCGCCGCCCGCGCCCGCGCCCGACCGCGGCTCGATCTGGTTCATCATGATGGGGCTCGGCGTCATCGGCATCGGCCTGCTGGCGTTCCTCATCGCCCGCAGCCAGCCGTCGGGGCGCGCGGCGCCTCTGCCAGCCGCCGCGCCGACCGCGCCCTCCGCCGCGCCGACGGCGGCGGCGCCCTCGTCGGACACGCCCACCATCTCCGTGGAGGCGCTGCCGATCGTGCCTTCCGGCGCGAAGGTGCCCGTGGTGACGCCACCGGCGCCGCCCACCGCCACCGCGACCGTCAAGAAGCCGCTCGTCGCGGCCCCGACGCCGCCCGTGAAGCCGTCGGCGGCGCCCACGCCGACCCCGGCGCCGCCCCGGTACGGAACGCTCGATCCCTGAGGCGCGCACGCTTTCGCTAAGGCGACGGCGACGAACAGGCGACGAACGCGTCACGAGCGCGCGACTGTCGTTTCAGAGCGTTGCTCCCCAGGCCAGATGCGTGTAGCGTCCCGGCCCCCATGGATCGGTCCGAAATCGACGGCCTCGTCGAGCGTCTCGTGGCGGACCCTCACGACGAAGAAGCCTTGGCTTATGCGCATCGTGAGGGCGAAGCTGACCCCAAGTCTTATGCCCAGCTCCTCGAGCGTGTCGGCTCCGACACCCGCGATCCGGCCTACGCGAGCCACTGGCTCAGCGAAGCCGCGAACGTGTGGTCGACGACGCTGAACGACGTTCACCGGGCGGCGCGCCTCCTGATGATGGCGGTCAACAAGGACCCCACCCAGCAGGTCGCCGCGGAGCGCCTCGGGGCGCTCTACCGGGAGAAGGGTGACACCAAGGCGCTCGTCGCCTTGCTTGACCGCCGCGCGAAGGCGCTGGCGCCGCTCGTCCCGCAGCAGCCAGAGCTCCGCGACGAGATGGCCGGCATGTACGAAGAGATGGGCCGCCTCTGGGCGGAGGCGCCCCTCTCGCAGCCGAAGAAGGCGCTCGAGTCGTTCCGCCGCGCGGTCGAGCTCGACCCTCGCAGCGCGTACGCCATCTACAGCGCCCGCGAGCTGCTGAAGGCGCAGGGCCAATACGCGGAGGCGTACCCGCTCTACCAAGCCGAGCTCGACATCGAGCAGGACCCCGCCCGGCGTGTGGGCCTCCTCCGCGACGAGGCGGCCACGCGCAAGCTCGGCGGCGATCTGCCGGGCGCCACGGCCGCCCTCGCGGCGGCGCGTGAGCTCGACCCCGAGGACCCTGGCCTCCAGCAGGAGTACGCGCTGTCGGTGGTGGACCGCGTGCAAGCGGCCGAGGCGGTCTCCGCCGAAGAGCGCACATACGCCGTCGACATGCTCGTGAGCCTCGCCGAGGCGTACGCGGGCGAGCCGTCGCTCGCGTACACGGCCTCGGCGCTCGACATCGACCCCGGCCACGATCGTGCGATGCAGCTCTTCGCGCACTTCGGCCCCGGCGAGGAGAACCGCGACGCGCTCGTCAAGCGCTACCGAGCCTACCTCGACGCGAACCCGAACGGCGCCATGGCGCCCGACGCGCAGGGCGCGATCGCCGCGGACGCGCGCGAGGGACGCGACGGCGGCTTCGCGGCGCTCGACGCGCTCGAGGCCAAGCCGGACACGCCCTCGAGGCCCGAGAAGCCCGCCCGCCCGCGCCTCGAGCTCGCCGCCCAGAGCGGCCCGCTCGAGCCGGCCCCGGCCTCCTCGCGCCCAGCGCCCACGGCGGCCGCTGCGCAGCCCTCGAAGGCGACGCCCGCGAGGCGCTCGTCCCGCGACGCGCTGCCGGTCGTCCCCCCGGCCGCCGCCTCGGAAGAGGACGTGCAGCCCCAGCGCCGCGCGGGTCCCCTCTCCGCCGACAAGCTCCAGGGCCTCCTCGACTCCGCGCAGATGCTCGCGCGGAAGAACAAGAAGCCCGAAGCGCTGGTGAAGTACCGCGAGGTGCTCGAGCACGATCCCGCCCACCCGGAGGCGCTCGCCTGGGTCGAGGACTACCTCCGACTGAAGCGCGACTACACGCAGCTTCGCGACGTGCTGCTCCTCAGCATTCGCGCGCCCGGCATCGATCGCGACTCACGCAAGGAGCGCCTCCGCGAGGTGGCGGGCCTCTGCGAGGGCAACCTCCGCGACATCGACGGCGCCGTGAACGCCTGGCGTCAGCTGCTCGCCGTCGATAGGTCAGATGAAAGCGCGCGCAGCGCCCTCATGCGCCTCCTCGAGAAGGGGCAGCGCTGGGACGATCTCGCGACGCTCATCGAGCAAGAAGCCAACATCGAGAGCGACGTCGAGACGAAGATCGCCCTCGAGCGGAAGCTCGCGAAGCTCCAGGAAGACAAGCGCAAGGACCTCGTGGGCGCGGGCGAGGCGTGGGGCCGCATCGTGCAGCTCACGCCGGACGACGAGCACGCCATCCAGACGGCCGCGAAGCTCTTCGAGAAGGCCGAGCGCATCGACCTCGCGGCCCGCACGCTCGCCGAGAGCGCGCCGTACCTCGAGGACCCCATCGCGAAGGGCAACCTGCTCCAGCGCCTCGCCGAGTTCTACGAGCAGCTCGGCGACACGACGGCGGCCGGCGACTCCTTCGCGGAGGCCGCTGACTCGCTGCGCAGCGGCAAGCTCTGGGAAGAAGCGGAGCGGCTCTACACCGCGGTCGAGTCGTGGGAGAAGGCCGCGAACGCGGCCCACCAGCGCGGCCTGCTCACGGGCGACATCAAGCTCCAGGCCCAGTACCACGCGCGGGCGGCCGAGTACCTCGGCAAGGTCGGCGACGAAGAGGGCGCGCTCGAGCGCCTCGAAGAGGCCAACAACCTCGACCCGCTGAACGACGACTACGCGGACGCGATCGTCGCCCGCTACAACCAGAACGACCAGGTCGACCGCCTCGTCAACTTCCTCGCGCGACGCGGCGAGCGGCTCAACGACCGCGCGAAGCGCGTCGCGCTGCGCCGCGAGGCGGCGACGTTGGCGGCCTCGCGCCTCGACGACCGCGAGCTCAGCCGCGAGCTGTGGCTCAAGGTCCTCGAAGACGGCGACGACAAGGAGGCCCTCGAGCGCCTCATCGACGACGCGATCGACCGGCTCGATCACACCGAGGCCGCCACGCTGCTCCGGCGGCTCGGCGCGAACACCGTCGACAAGGCCGAGCGCGCGCGCGTCGCGCTCCGCGAGGCGGGGCTGCTCGCCGAAGGCGTCGGTGACCTCGACACGGCGATCTCGCGGTACGAGGGCATCCTCGCCGAGCTCGACGCGACGTGCCGGCCCGCGCTCCAAGCGATCGCGACGATCCAGGAAGACCGCGGCAGCCTCGACCTCGCGGCGGACGCGCTCGAGCGCGAGCTCAAGCTCGTGGCCGACGTCTTCGAGCGCGGCCAGATCGCCACGCGCCTCGCCCGCCTGTACGAGCAGCTCGACGACCCGCGCAGCGCCATCCGCGCCCTCGATCTCGTCCGCAAGGCCGACCCCGAGGACTTCGACGCGCTCACGCGTCTGAGCGAGCTCTGCGAGATCACCGAGCAGTGGGGCCGCGTCGCCGAGCTCAT
The DNA here is from genome assembly GCA_035439005.1 of Polyangiaceae bacterium. Taxonomy (GTDB): domain Bacteria; phylum Myxococcota_A; class Polyangia; order Polyangiales; family Polyangiaceae; genus JAAFHV01. The sequence continues at coordinate 5,609 of DAORJJ010000354.1, forward strand.
GGTCGAGCGCATCGAGGTCGAGGCCGACGAGAGCGAGGTCAGCGCGCTCACGATGAAGCTCGCCGAGATGCTCGCCGACAAGCTCGACCGCGGAGACGAGGCGCTCGCCGCGCTCACCGACCTGGCCGATCAAGGCGACGCGCAGGTCCGCGACGCCTACATCGAGCTCGGCGATCGGCTGGGCTGGAAGGGCATCGTCGCGACCAAGCTCAAGGAGTGGTGGTTCGACGCGCGCCACGGCACCGAGCGCACCGCGGCGCTCCGCGGGGCGTTCGAGCGCTTCGCCGAGGTAGGACGCGACCAAGACGCCGTGTCGGTGGCGATCGAGCTGCTCCGCGCGAAGGGCGCGGACCTCGAGCTCGCGAGCCGCCTCGAGCGGCTCGCCGTCAAGACCGGCGATCACGACGCCCTCGGCGTCGCGCACGACCTCCTCGCCCGCGAGGTGAGCGGCGCCGACCGGGCGCACGAGCTCGTGCGTCAAGGCGAGGTGCGGGTCGAGGCGGGCATGGGTCGCGCCGAAGCCATCGCGCACGGCGAGGGCGGCCTCTCCGGCATCGCGCCGTCCGACGCGGAGCCGCTCCTCGAGCGCCTCGCCGCGTTCGCCGCGAAGCCCTCCGACGTGGTCGACCTCTACGAGCGGCAGGTGTCGCGCGCGAAGGCGCCCACCGACCGCGTGCGGGCGCTCTCTCGCGTGGCGCAGGTGGCGGCGGCCCGCGGGCAGGCGGAGCGCGCTCGCGCGTTCCTCGAGCTCGCGCTGGCAGGCAGCCCCACCGACGAGACGCTCGAGCTCGTCGAAGCCAGCGCGGCGGAAGGCGACCGGGCCACGGGCGGCGACCGCCTGCGGCGCGCGCTCTCGCAGGCCATGGCGACCGGCGGCCACGGCGCGCGGGACGGCGGGCGCACGCGAGGAGCCCTGCTCCGCCGGGCCGCGCGGATCGCCCACGCCGACCTCCATGACCTCGATCAGGCCTTCACGTGGCTCGGCGAGAGCCTCGTCGCTCACGTCGACGTGGAGACGCTCGATTTCCTGGAGGCCCTCGGCGTCGAGATCGGGGATCCGCGACGCGCGGAGGGTGGCCTCACCCACGCTCTCTCCGAGGTCTTCGACGGGCCGCTCGTCCGACAGCTGCTGGCTCGACGCGCGAAGATCCGGCGCGAGCTGCTCGACGAGCCGGCGCAGGCCGCCGTCGACATGAAGCGTCTGCATGACCTCTCCCCGAGCGATCAAGAAGTGCTCGACGATCTCGCCGCGCTGCTGATGCAGCTCGGCGACTATCGGAGCCTCGTGCAGCTCTACGAGGACCAAATCCTCCGCGGCAAGGACATGAACGTCCGCGCCGAGCTCGCCCGGAAGGTCGCGCGCATGTGGGAGGAGCAGCTCGCCGACGCGCGCGAGGCCGCCGACGCGTGGCGCCGAGTGCTGCGCATGAAGGCGGGCGACGAGGAGGCCACCGGCGGCCTCGAGCGCGCCAAGTCGGGCAACCTGAAGCCCGCCGATGGCGACGTCGGCGCGATCCTCGAGGCGCGCATGCAGCAC
>DAORJJ010000355.1:0-7141 GCA_035439005.1 Polyangiaceae bacterium
CCCCGGAGGACGAGGCCCTCGCCGGCGCCCGTGAGCTCCGCCACCGCGCGCGCGCGGAGCGGCTGCTGGGGAGGCAGGCGGGCCCGGCGGCCACCGCGTGCGGCGTGCGGGTCGTGCTCAGCGCGAACATCGAGCTCACCGCCGAGTCGGAGCTCGCGCGGCGCAACGGCGCCGAGAGCGTCGGCCTCTACCGCACCGAGTTCCACTACATCGATCGCGTCGATTTGCCGGGCGAAGACGAGCAGTTCGAGGCCTACCGGAGCGTCGTGTCCGCGTTCGACGGGGCGCCGGTCACGCTCCGCACCTTCGACGTGGGCGGCGACAAGTTCGCCTCGTCGTTTCAGCTCCCGCCCGAGATGAACCCGGCGCTCGGGCTCCGCGCGATCCGGCTCGCCCTCGAGACGCCCGCCGTCTTCCTCGTCCAGCTGCGCGCGATGGTGCGCGCCTCGGCGCACGGCCACGTGCGCGTCATGATCCCGATGGTGTCCACCGTCACCGAGCTGCGCCGCGCGCGCGCGCTGCTCCGGCAGGCCGAGGCCGAGGTCCTCGCGACCCACGGGCTGTCCGTGCCGGGGCTGCCGCTCGGCGCGATGATCGAGGTGCCGGCGGCCGCCGTCATGGCCGACGTCCTCGCACAAGAGGCCGACTTCTTCAGCGTCGGGACCAACGATCTCGTGCAGTACTCGCTCGCCATCGACCGCACGAGCCGCACCCTCGCCCACCTCGCGTCGCCCCTCGATCCCGCGATCGTCCGCCTGCTCTCTGGCGTCGTGGGCGCGGCGCGCGGCCGGCCCATCCCCGTGTCGGTGTGCGGCGCCATGGCGTCCGACCCGGCGCAGGCGTGCCTGCTCGTGGGCCTCGGCGTCCGCGAGCTGTCGATGGAGAGCGCCGCCATCCCGGAGGTCCGCGAGGCCCTCTCACGCTTTCGCCTGGTTGAGCTCGAGGCCATCGCCGACGAGGCCCTCCGCGCGCGCACGACCTCCGAGGTCGCACATGCGCTCACCCAGGGACTCGGCGGCCGGCTCGACGACCTCGGGTCCGGCGCGTCGTAGCGCGGACCGCGCCGCGCCGACGCTCGACGCCGCGGCGGGCGATCTTTCGTGCGAGATCCCCTTTTCTTTTCTAGTGTGCCAGGACGCATGGGCCGCATTCGTCGCTTCCTCTCCCCGCTCGCTCCTCGTCGCGCGCTGTCTCAAGTCGTCGTCGCCGCGGGTCTCGCCGCGGCCCTCGCGGGGTCGCCCGGGTGCGGCAACGACGGCCCCACGCAGTCGAGCCCCTGCGGTCCGGGCGAGAGCAAGGCGTGCCAGGTCAACCTCACGTTGATCCACACCTCCGACATCCACTCGCGGCTGCTCCCCTTCGAGCAGGTCATCACGCAGGTCGACGCCGACCTCGGCCTCGGCGCTCTCGGCAGCGTCGCCAACGTCGGCGGCATCGGCCGCCTCGCCTACGTCATCGGGCGCGAGCGCGCGCGCAGCGAGCGCGTGCTCCACCTCGACTCGGGCGACTGCTTCCAAGGCGCGCCCATCTTCAACTTCTTCGCCGGCGAGCCCGAGGTGCGGTCGCTCTCCGCCATCGGCGTCGACGCGGCCGTCGTGGGCAACCACGAGTTCGACCGCGGCGCCCTGAACGCGGCCACCCAGTTCCAGAACTGGTCCACCTTCCCCCTGCTCGCCGCGAACTACAAGTTCGAGACCCCCGAGACCCCCAACAGCGGGTTCATGGGGCAGGTCACGCGCCCCTTCACGGTGTTCAACCAAGGCGGGCTCAAGATCGCGGTCATCGGCATGGGGAACCTCTCGAGCATCTCGTCGGTGTTCGACCAGCCGAACCGGCTCGGCATCACGCCCCTCAACACGGCGGAGGTGGCGCAGTTCTACGTCGACCTCCTCCGCCCCAGCGTCGACGTCATCGTGATGCTCACGCACCTCGGGCTCGACGTCGACCAGCGCATGGTGCGCAACACGACGGGCATCGACGTGGTCCTCGGCGGACACAACCACGTGGTCATCAACCCGCCCCAGCAGATCTCCGACTGCTCGTCCGACCCCACGCAGCCGGGCTTCGTGTGGACGCCCGACCCGAAGCAGGACCCCTCGCCCGGCAACCCCCCGAAGGACGACGCGGACCCCGCGCTGAAGGGCCCGCTCGGCGACTACGACCCCGACTTCCACCCGTACAAGACGAAGCGCGTGTGCAAGCCGCGCCGCGTGATCATCGCCCACTCCGGCGCTTTCGCGAAGTACGTGGGGCGCCTCGATCTCGTGCTCTCGAACGATCCCGCCGCGGTGAGCCCCACCGGCGACCCGAACGACTACGATCCGGTCAACGGCTACGAGCTTCTGTCGAACCGCTACCAGGCCTTCCCGATCGACGCCTCGGTCCCCGAGGACCCCATCCTCGTCGACCTGCTGCAGCCCTACCGGCGCGGCCTCGACACGGCCGCCGACCTCGACATCCTCGTCGGCTACAGCCCCGAGGGCTCGCGCCGCATCTCGGGCAACGGCGGCGACTCGCCGCTCGGTAACCTCGTGGCGACGGCCATGTGGCTCCGCCTCGGCGTGCAGACCGACTTCTCGCTCACGAACTCCACCGGCGTGCGCGCCGACATCAGCCCCGGTCCGATCACGATCGAGCAGATGTACAACGTGTTCCCCTTCGACAACTCGATCTCGAAGATGCAGCTGTCCGGCATCGAGGTCCAAGAGATGTTCGACTTCACGGCCCGCCGCGCGGCGTCTCGAGGCTGCACGACGCAGGCGCAGATCGCCGGCGCCCGTATCCGGCTGAACTGCGCCGGCTGCCAGACCGCGACCGACGTGTCGTGCACCGTCGACGACGACTGCGTCGCGGTGCGCGGCGAGTGCGACCTCCAGCAGAAGAAATGCGTCGTCGGCGCGTGCGCCCAAGAGGTCTACATCGGTCACCTGCGCAGCGGCGACACGTACAAGCGCTGCCGCCTCGACGACGACTGCAAGGGCAGCGACGGGGTCGTGCACCCTGGGCAGTGCGACCGCAGCGGCGGAGGCGCCGACGGCCTCTGCCTGTCGCGGATCTCGCCCACGAACCAGTACGAGCTCGCCACGAGCACCTACCTCGCCCAGGGCGGCTCGGGGTTCCGCACGCTGCAGCGGAACACCACCCAAATCGACACGAAGATCCAGCAGCGCGACGCCCTCACCGACTTCTTGCGCCAGGGCAAGCCCTGCGGGTGGAAGGCCTCGAACGGCGGCGACGGCCTCCAGGTGTGTGCGACCGACGCCGAGTGTGACCCGAGCTTCGTCTGCGCCTGCGCCGCCACGGCCGAGGAGACCGGGAGCTCCGACCCCGACAACTACTGCCGCTCGCGGAAAGACGCCGCGTGCACCCCGGGGGCCGGACGCTGCGTGCGGACCGACTGCCGGAGCCGCGTCGCCGCGTTCCACCAGAAGTCGTGCGCGGGGGTCCGCGAGCAGGAGCGCGAGCAGTGCAAGACGAAGCTCAACGCGTGCGCGCTCGCTGGCGAAGAGTGCAAGATCTTGTCGTGCGTGGACGCGAAGCTCGGGAGCTACTCCGACGGTCGCGTGGAGATGATCGGCCGATGAACTCGCTCCGCCCCCAACCTGGCGCTCGCCGGCGCGGCGCGCGCGCCCTCTCCCTGGCCGTGGTCGCGTGCCTCGCGCTCGGCGCGATCGACTGCTCCTCTGGCTTCGGCACGCTCGACACGAAGGCGCGCGTGAAGGTCGAGCTGGTCGACCCCGCCTCCGCCGGCGCGCGCTTCACGCGGCTGCCGCTCCGCTTCGACGGCCCCGTGCCGTTCGTCGTGAACATCGCTGCCCTGCGCGCCGACGGCGCCGTCGACACGAGCTTCAACGGCTGGATGCGCGTGAACGCCAAGCCCGGCAACGTGCAGTCGCTCTCCGGCGCCGGGGTGAGCGGGCGCAGCGTGAAGCTCGAGAACGGGGTGGCCTCGAACATCACCGTGCTCCTCGAGAACGCCTACGGCGAGTCGTACATTCTCGCGCAGGACGCCGGCTACGAGCCCGCCGACCCCGTGCGCGACCCGCCGCCGAAATGCGCTGACGGCCTCGACAACGACGGCGACGGCCTCATCGACTTCCCGGCCGACCCCGGCTGCGCGTTCGCGAACGACGACACGGAAGAGTCGGGCACCTACGCCGAAGGCGCGAGCCCCACGCTCTACTTCGCCCTGCCCCGCATCGCCGACGTCCGCGGCGTGAACTCGGGCGGCGGCTCGACGGCGTACCCGAAGCAGCCCATCCGCCTCGACACGGGCTTTCACGAGAAGCCGGACGGCTCCCAAGCCTTCGACTTCGACACGGTCGTCACGCGCATCGCCGCGAACGGCTTCTACACGACCGACGTGAGCGACACGCGCGGCTTCAACAGCGTGTTCTCGTTCAACTTCAACGCCCCGCCCCGCATGCGCGTCTGCGACCGCATCAAGTCGCACGGCGGCACCGCGACCGAGTTCTTCGGCTTCACTCAGGTGAGCTTCCCCACGTGGACCCTCGAGGAGTGGAACCCAAAGCTCCGCCCGTGCGGCGTGCCCGAGCCGAAGGTGCTCGACCCGACCGACGTGGTCGACGCGCTCGGCGCGGTCCAGATTTCGAACCTGCTCAAGCTCTCGGGTTCGCTCGTGCGCACCGCCTCCGAGGGCAAGCTCGAGGTGCGGATCACGCAGCTCTTCGGCCCCGGGCACCCGAAGCCCAACCCCGCCATCAAAGACAACCCGAACCTCCCGAAATACCTCCTCACCGAGGACGCGACGAACTGCGACCTCAACGAGGACGGCAAGATCAGCTTCGCGACGGGCGATCCGGAGGGGGCCTGCTCCGACACGTGCTCGAAGAACTCCGAGTGCACCGAGTACTCGAACTTTCAGGCGCGGAGCGCGTTCCGGCTCGTCTTCACCGACGGCATCCGGATCGCCAACATCCAGGCGAACGGCAGCACCGACTCGTCGTTCCGCCCCGACGAGCTCCGCGGCAAGAAGATCCGCGCGTTCACCGGCACCCTCACCTACTTCTCGGGCGGCTCGCAGTTCACGATCGAGGCCCGCTGCGCCGACGACGTCGTCGTCGACGTCACGAAGCCCCCGCTCCCCTCGGACAAGGCCTGCGTCTTCCCGCGGACCTTCGCCGAGGAGAACCCGCAGTGACCTCGCTCGGCCTGTCTCGCCTCTCCCGCTCCACCTCACGGTCTCTCATGGAGTCTCCCTCGATGCGCTCGCTTCGCCTCTTCTCGACCCTCGTCCTCGTGCCCGCCTGCCTCGCCCTCGTGCTCACCCCCGGCGACGCCGGCGCGCAGGGCGCCACGCCGGGAGCCGCGGCCGCGGACGGCGACAAGCCGAAGACCGACGCCGCGCCGGCGGCCGCCGACACCAAGCCCGCCGACGCCAAGCCCGCCGACGCGCCCGCGGACGAGCCGAAGCCCGCCGACACCAAGCCCGCCGACGCCAAGCCCGCCGACGTGACGGCGGTGCCGGACATCGCGGGGACGGCGGGCGCCCGCGCGGCCGGGACGCCGACGCTGAGCCCGAGCGGCAACTTCATGGACACGCGCCTGACGTGGACGTTCGGCGACGACGACTTCCTCCACAAGACCGGCGAGCTCGTGCCCCTCTCGCCTACGTTCAACGTCGGTGAGCGCTCCCAGTACCGCCTCTTCTTCGACAACCTGAACTCGCGCTTCACGGGCCGCGAGAACCTCACGCACCTCGTGATGTACAAGAAGATGCCCGCGTTCATCGACAAGCTCACGACCGAGGCGTCGCTGGTCTTGCGCTTCGATCTGGGCGCGCTCTCGGCGCGCACGGGCTCGCTCAACTCCGCGCTCTACGACAGCGGCTCGTACCTGCGCATGTTCTACCAGACCGGAAAGTCGGACAAAGAGGGCATCAGCGCGGTGTTCTTCCCGCTCGACACCGACCGCGTGCGCCTCGGCTACCTCTACGACATCTCGTGGGGTGGCACGGCCGTGTCGATCAACCAGTCGATCTTCCCCAAGCTGCAGGGGGCCGCGCCCGGTCTCAAGGTCCAATACGACCGCGACGGCTTCTACGCCTTCCTCGGCTTCAAGACGGGCACCATCGTGCAGCCTCAGCAGGTCCTGCGGCCCGGCGGCGAGAGCGACGTCGAGACGGTGCGCGTGGGCGAGACCAACTACGGCTTCCTCGGCGGCGCGGGCGTCGACTTCACGAAGCAGTTCCGTATGGACGCGGGCGCCGGCTACTTCCAGCAGGGCCGCTTCGACCTGGAAGACGTGCGCGGTCGCCCCGCGTACACGTACGGCGCGTCGAGCCGCATCGTCGTGCACAACAACATGCCCGTGCCGCGATCGGTCGACTTCTTGCTCTACAAGAACGATCCGAACAAGGCGATGGTGCTCTTCGCGCCGGAGAAGTACGAGGCGGGGGAGGTGGCCTGGAGCGTGAGCGCCGAGGGCTCCGCGCTCGGCCAGCGCCTCAAAGACTTCGACCAGGCTGGCGCCCTGAAGGACCAGTTCGCCATCGCGGGCGCCCTGCAGGGCGTGCTGAAGGCGGGCTACCTCCGCCTCAGCGCGACAGGCATTTATCGTAACCTCAACTTCGTCGTGCGAAACGTGCCGGGCTTCATCCCGTTCGTGTCCCTCCCCAAGGAGGCCCAGACCGACCCGGAGCTCTTCGGCGCCGTGACCGCCGACTACCACTTCCCGTCGCTCCACCTCACCCCGGGCATCGGCGGCGGCCTGCAGCTCCCGTCCACGTTCCGCGCGCAGTTCAACGACGGCGGCGTGCAGGCTTCGCGCACCATCGTCGTGCGGCAGCAAGGCGACGAGTCGATCCTGCCCTACAACAAGGACCGCACCCCCGTGATGCAGGCCCGTGCGAGCGTCCGCTGGGACGTGTCGCAGATCATGGCGGTCATCCTGTGGGCGCAGTACGTGCGAGACAACAACGGCACCCTCATCGTGCGTGATCCGAGCGAAGGCACGGCGTCCCTCCGCGTCTTCCAGAGCCCCGACCGCCTCGGCATCGGCACGGCGATCCAGGCCCGCTTCTGAGCCCTCGCCCCGGCGCCCGGCGGCCCGCGGCGCTCGCGCTGCTCGTCGCCCTCGCGGCGCTCGGGGCCTGCGGGCGCCCCGAGCCTGCGGCTCCACG
>DAORJJ010000356.1:0-7118 GCA_035439005.1 Polyangiaceae bacterium
CGTGGGCGGCGAGGCCGAGGTCGTACGCGGTGCGGACGCGCCCGAGCTCTTCGAGCAGCGCGGGCAGCGCGGGGATGGACTGGTCTCGCTCGAGCACGACGGGCACCGGGCCGGTCTGCGCGACGACCTCCTCCAGCAGGGTGAGCACGTCCGGCACGACGTCGGCCCCGTGCGTGTCGACGATGAGGCGGCCGGGGCCGGGGCCGCTCGTGAGCTCGAAGTCCCCCTCCGAGAACCAGTCGTGGCCGGCGACGTGCATCTGCACGACCCGGTCGAGCGGGACCGTGCGCAGCCAGGCGCGCACGTCGTGGCCGAAGTTCCGCGCGTTCACGTACGCGTTGTTCACGTCGAGCATGAGCAGGCAGTCGGCCTCTTCGCAGACGCGCGCCACGAACTCGGCCTCTCCCATCTCCGCGGCGCCAGGGTGCATGTAGTAGCTAACGTTCTCGACGGCCATCGGGCGCCCGAGGGCGTCCTGCACGCGGCGGATGCGGTCGGCGATCCGCCCGATCTCCGGCTCGAGGAACGGCACGGGGAGCAGGTCGTGGAGCACCGCCCCGTCCACGGTCGAGAAGCAGAGGTGGTCGGAGTGCCACGGCGCCTCGATCTCGTCGAGGAACCCGCGCAGCGCGCGGAGCGCCACGGCGTCAAACGGATCGCGACCGCCCAGCGACAGCATGAGCCCGTGGCTGAGCATGGGGTAGCGCTCTCGGAGCTGACCGAGCAGCGCCGGGTAGCGCCCGCCGCGCCCCACGTAGTTCTCGGGAGAGATCTCGAGAAAAGGCAGCGCTGGCAGGGTCGCGCGGAGCTCGTCGATGAACTCCCAGCGCAGGCCGAGGCCCACCCCGGTCACGCGGGTCTCGCGCTCGGTCATCTCGCGCTCGGTCATCTTGCGATCGGTCAAAGCGGGCTCCTCGCGCAGGCTCTAGGCTCCGTCGGGTGACGCGCCGGAGAGAAACATGAGCACACAGCTCAAGCACACTCCACTCGGCGCGCAAGCGGGGCAAGCGGGGCAAGCGGGGCAAGCGGGGCAAGCGAGGCAGCCGCGCGCAACGAAGCGGCCGCCGCGCCACGAGGACGCGACGGCCGATGGGTGCACTGTGCAACGAGGACGCGACGCCCCGGGGGGCGCCCCGCCCGCCGCCGCGCGGGCCTCAGCCAGCGCCGCGGCCCGTCATCACTTCTTCTTCGCGCCGCAGGTGCCGGCGCCGCACGAGGCCGCGCCGCCCTTCTTCGCGGCCGGGGCCGCCGGCTTCGCCGTGCTGGCGGGGGTCGGGGTCGCCGCCGCCGTGGTGCCGGCCGCCGCCTTCGGATCGGGGGTGGTCGCCGGGGCCGGCGCGGTCGCCGCGGTGGTCTCGGGCGCCTTCACTTCGTCCTTCTTCGCGCTGCACGAGGCCGCACCGCCCTTGTTCGCGCCGCACGAGGCCGCGCCGCCCTTGTTCGCGCCGCAGCCGGCGTCGCCAGCGTGCGCGCCGCACGAGCCGCCGTCCATGCCGGGCATGGCGGGCGGGGTGTCCGTCGCGTTCACCGCCGGGACCTCCGGGGGCTTCACGTCGCCGCCGCACGCCGCGACGGTGAGGGTGGTACCGATGACAGCGAGCGCGCCCGCGATTTTCTCGAACGAAAGATTGGCCATGGTCAACTCCTGAAATGATGAGGCCGCCACGCGCGACCCCTCGAACCAAACGTTTGTGAGCGGGGCCGAGACCCCAAAAAAGAAGCGGGAGCGGCGAGCCTCCCCCACGCCCAGCCAGGCTTCCGCCGCTGGGGGAGCGTATCAGTCTGCCGGGACGGCGGAGAAGTCCATTGAAATCGAGGCGGAGTCGGCGACCTTCGTGCCGATCAGGTTGAACGCGGCCTTCGCGATCTTGCCGACGTCGTCCCGCGGGCGCACCTCGTGCTCCGCCAAGACCACCTTCAGCGGCTCCTTGGTGGTGATCCCAATCGACGTGGGCTTCGTCGTCGTGGCCGCGCCCGCCGGGTGCGAGATCTTCACGACCAGCGGCACGTCCTTGTTCACCTTGTGGCCGTGGATGAGCAGCTCGCCGTGCGCGACGAGCTCTACCGTGCGCACGTCCTGCCCCTTGTCGGTGGCCGGCGCCACCTTGGCGAGGTCCTTCACGGCGAGCCCGTCGATCGAGCGGATCGCGAACACGGCGAACTTGTTGGCGGCCTTCACCGCCTCGGGCAGCTTCTCCTTCTCCGCGTCCCCGACCTCGAGCCACGTGAGCGCGTGCATGGTCTGGGTGCCGTCCTTCGTGGCATCCCCGAAGGTCGCCGTCTTCAGGGAGGTGAGGTCCACCTTCACCTCGCCCCGCGTCTGCGACAGGTCCATGAGGTCGACGTCGAGGTTGCCTGCCGCGACCGTGGTCTGCGCCTTGATGTGCTCCTTGGGCGCCGGCATGTCGATGCTCGTCGTGCCCGCGGGCCGGAGCTTCATCTTCACGACCATCGAGGTCGGCGCCGCGGTGGACGGGGCGAGCGCGCTGGCCGTGGGCGCGGCCACCACCTCGCCCGCCGCTTCCTTCTTGTCTTTGTCGCACCCACCGAGCGACGCGGCGACCACCGCGAGCGCCGCCGCTCCACCCCACCTCGTCATCATCCAGCTCTTCATGTTCTCGCCTCCCGCGCGGGGGACACTACGCGGGGCGCGCCCCTCGGTTTCGGGAAAATCTCGCGAGGCCTCCGACGCTACGCCCCACCACCCGCGACGGATCAAAGTCGTGGGGTCGAAGTCGGCGGCCCGCGCAGACGCTAGAACGCGCCGGAGAACACGAGGCCTCCGCCCTGCGGGCCCACGTCGGGGACGACGCGCAAACGCGCGGCCTTCGCGGGGCCGCTCGGCGCCGTGAAGATGAGCGTGAGCCCCACGCCGATCGCCAGCACGCCGCCGATGCCGAGGCCGATGGCCGCCGCCTGGTTGCCCTTCGCCGCTGACTTCTTGCTGTTGCACGACGCCCGCCCCACGTCCTCGGACTCCGGGAGCGCGCAGATCTCGGTGGCCTTCTTGTCGACGCTGAGCGCGACGATTTGGAAGACGAGCGCCGTGGCGCCGACGGCCACGCCCGTGCCGGTGACGACCCCACCGATGATGCGCTGCGTGCGGCCGCGATCGGGGCCCACCGTCACCTCACCGCCCGGCGGCGGCGGGGCGATCCCCGGCCCCGGCGGCGCGACCTCGTCTTCGAGCTCCGGCACGTCGACCCGATCCGTGCCCGGGCCCGCCTTCGCGACGAAGCGGCCGACCCACTTCTTCTTGCCCTTCGCCGTGACCTCGATGGAGTGCTCGCCGGGGTCGACGGGGATGTCGGTGCCGAGCGCGCCCTTCGGGATCGCGACGCCGTTGCGCGTGACGACCGCGTCGTCGGGCGCTGGGCCCTTGAAGGCGACCACGAGCTTGTGCAGCTGCGGCTCGAGCTTGGCGGCGGCCTCGCGCGCGGTGACGACGCGCTCCTTCTGGCCGCGCTGCTCCGCCATGCCGGCCGCCGTCTGGTAGCTGCCCCACGCGCTCGCGACCTTGCCCTGCTTCTCTTCGCAGGCGGCGAGGTTCATGAGGGTGCCCGGCGAGGGATCGGCCTCGTTGCTCCCCGAGAAGGCCTTGCAGGCCTTCATGTAGTCCTTCGCCTCCATCGCCTTGAGGCCGTCCTGGAAGAGCTTCTCGGCGAGCGCGATGTCGTTCGCGAACGCGCCGCCGGAGGACAGGAGCCCGCCCGCGACGACGGCCGAGAAGAGCCAGGCGCGCGCGCGGTTGGAGGCAAGAGAGTTGGTGGTGCGCATCGACCCGCAACATACCCCACCCGCCCGACGGCCGGGCAAGCGAAAGGTCACCCGACGCGGAGGTCAGCGGGAGGTCTGGAGAGTGCTCGCCGGCTTCGCCGTGGGCGGGGTCGTCGGCGCGGTCGTCGGCGCGGTCGTCGGGCCGGTCGGGGGCTTCTTGCCGCCCGTAGGGATGGCAGCGGGCTTCCCAGTCGCTGCCGGGCGCCCGGTCGCCACGGGCGGAGCCTCGGGCACGGTGGGGACCGGCGCGACCGACGCCGCCGCCGTGGGAGGAGGCGGGACCTCGGGGGCCGTGGCGCTGGGCGCGACCGTGACGGCCACGCTCGGCGCGCTCGACGGCTCGGGCGGGGCGCTCGACGCGGCGGACGCGGCGGCGCTCCGCTGGCTGATCGTGTAGCCGCCGATCCCGACGGCGGCGAGCACCATGACCGCGGCGAGCCCGAGCAAGAGGCCCGTGTTCGACCGAACGGGCGGCCCCTCGATCACCGAGTCGCTCAGGGCGGCCGCCTGGGAGGTGGCGGGGTGCCCGGGCGGGACGAAGCCCCCGCCGAGCGCCGCGGTGGCGTTTGGGAGCTGGCCGTTGGCGGAGCTGCCGGTGCCTCCGAACGACGGCACCGACGGCTGAGAGGCCCGCCCCCCCATGGCGCCCGCGCCCGGGTGGTACATCGGGTGAGACGCGCCCACGGGCTGCGTGTAGCTCGCGGGGCTGGCGTTCGGGAACCCACCGCTCTGGAGCTGGGCCCGCGCCGCCGCCACCACGGGGAGCCTGGCGTCGCCCGGGGCGAACACCGCGAGGTGGAGGGCGAGCTCGGCCACGGTGCTGAAGCGGGCGTTCGGCTGGCGCTGCAGGCAACGCATCACCACGAGCTCGAGCTCCGGAGGCACGTGCGGCGCGCGCTGGCGGACCGGCACCGGGTCTTGCTCGAGGATGGCCGCGAAGAGCTCGCCCAGGTTCTCGCCGTGGTAGGGCACGGAGCCCGTGATGAGCTCGTAGAGGATGACCCCGAGCGCCCAGATGTCTGCGCGCGCGTCGACGCTCTTCGAGCTGCGGAGCTGCTCGGGCGACATGTACAGCGGCGAGCCGAGCATCGCCTTCGTGGACGTGAGCGCGCCGCTCATGGGGCCGAGGCCGTTCTGGGCCTTGGAAATCCCGAAATCGAGCACCTTCAGGATGGTCGAGCCGTCCGGTCGCCGGGCCAAGAAGAGGTTCGACGGCTTGAGATCGCGGTGGATGATCCCCGACTTGTGGGCCGCGTGGATGGCGTCACAGGCCTGCAGCACGTACGAGCACGCCTCCTCCGGCGGGAGCGACGTGCGCACCTCGAGGAGCTGCGAGAGGTCTTGCCCCTCGAGGTACTCCATCACCATGTAGGGCAGGCCCGACTCGGTCGAGACGTCGACGACGCGCGCCACGTGCTCGTTCTGGATCTGGGCCGCCGCGCGCGCCTCCTGCTGAAAGCGCGCGTTCGCCTCGTGGTTCTCGGCGGCCTCGGCGAGGAGGAACTTGACCGCCACGCGAATGTTGAGGCCCGAGTGGTGCGCCGCGAACACCGCTCCCATGCCTCCCTTTCCGAGGAGGTGCTGGATGCGGTACTTCCCTTCGAAAAGGTCCCCCGGGGCGGGAAGCTCGGCAGGTTTGTTCATCGGGAAGCTCAATCGTACGGGCGAGTGCACACGCGACCCCGCTCGCCAAAGCGACGCGACCGAGAGCGTAGCCAATGCGGTCGCGGACCACAAGGCTCCGCGGGCCGCGCGCCGACGCGCTTACGCGCTTACGGCATCTTCGCCGACTCGGCGCGGACGCGCTCCATCAGCTCCGGGAGGGCCTTCTTCTGGGCCTGCTCGCGGATGAACGTGGGGACGGCCGTCGTGGGCTCGGCCTGCACGGAATACGTGACCACGCTGGCGGTGCCGGACTCGTCAAGCGGCTTGACCTCCCAGCTCCCGTTGTTGACCGTGTAGTCGCCGCTCACGAGCTTCCACTGGCGCTTCATTCCGCCGTTGGCCTCGGTGTGCGTGGCCTGCGTGATGGCGGTGAGGTTGGAGAGCGGGAACGGCATCGCGATCGTCACCTCGCACGTGTGCACGTTGCCCACCTTGCTGATGAGGCGCGACTTGGCGACCCGCGGCAGCCGGCTCGTGTAGTGCGCGCAGTCCGACACCACGGCCCACACCTTGCGCGGCGGCTGCTGGATGACCGTGCGGACCACGATCTTCGGCGTGTTGCTTCCCGGCACCGAGTACACGTTGACGCTGATCTGGCCGTTCGCGGGCGCGTCGGCGGTGGCGGCGCTCGGCACGAGGGCGAGCGCGCCGAAGAGGCCGGCGGCGGCGACGAGGTTGCGGGCGAAGCGAGCGGCGCGAGGGGTCATTTCGTTCTCTCCAGCGGGTGCGGGAACAGCGCGGGGGCGCGGGGCGGCGGCGTTCGGACGCGCGGGGCGCCGGCGGCTCGGAGTCACCTTAGACGGCGCGGCGGCCGGTTCAAGGCAAACAGGTCTGTTTTTTTTGCCGACGAAGCTTTTTCTCCGCGCGCCCCGGGCTCACGGGCGCGTCGCCACGAGCAGGTTGCACGCAGAGGTCAGGGTGAGGGGCTCGTCGTCGCCGCCGGCCCGCTCGCGGAAACCGGCGAAGACGCGCTCGCGCACCACCTCGAGCTCCGCCTCGGTGCACGCGCGGAGCAGGGTGCCGACGACCGGGTTGTCACGCATCGCCCCCCACAGCAGGGTCCAGTCGGGGTAGACCATGGTCAGGTGGAAGGGGCGCACGCGGACGTGGGTGAGCGGGGCGACCTCGAGGATCTCCGCCCGGAGCGCGTCGGCGTCGGCGATCGCGAGCCAGCCGCCGGGAGGCGGCGCCTGGCGGAGGCGCTCCGGCAGCGCCGCCATCATGGGCTCCATCTGCGCGCGCAAGAGCTCGTTTTGCTGCGGGCCCTGCCACACCGCGGTCGCGAAGGTGCCGCCAGGTCGAAGGACGCGCGCGGCCTCGCGCCACCCGGCGCGGCGGTCGCCGAAGAGGAAGATGCCGAAGCACGAGAACACGGCATCGAACGAGGAGTCGGCGAACGACAGGGCCTCGCCGTTCTCCACGCGGCACTCGAAGACGTCCGCGGCGGCGCCGGGTGAGCCCGCGAGGACCGCGGCCCCGGCCGCGCGCGTGTGCGCGACCATCGCCTCGGAGAAATCGGTCGCCACCACCTGCGCCGCGGCGCCGGCCCCGCCCGAGTCCGTCGCGGAGCGCTCGCGCAGGGCGCGCTCGAGCGCCGGGAGCGCCAGCGCGCCCGTGCCGCACGCGACGTCGAGGAGCCTCGCGCCTCGCGGGAGGCGCGGCCCGGCCGCCGCGAG
>DAORJJ010000357.1:0-7113 GCA_035439005.1 Polyangiaceae bacterium
GGCCTCGAGTGGGTGCTTCCTCGGGGTCTCGCTGCGCCGGCCTTCAGGCCGGGGCTCTCGCTCGGAGCCGCACCCACTCCATAGGTGGCAGGTGGCGGGACCGGGGCGGCTGCCAGAACGGACAGGTGGCGGCGAGCGCGACGGCGGCTGACGGATGAACTGCGCTCGGACCGGCGCCGCGCCTCTCCGGCGCCGAACACACGCGAAAGAGGGCTATCCTGCGTGGAATGCCCCGGGTCCTCCTCGTCGACGACGACGCTGCTCTGCTCGACGTGCTCACGCTGGCCTTTTCGGACGCCGGCCATGAGGTCTCCACGGCAAAAGACGGGCGCGAGGCGCTCGCGACGCTCACGCGCGAGCCGCCACACCTCCTCGTGACCGACGTGAACCTCCCGCACCTCGACGGGTATTCGCTCGTGCGGGAGCTTCGCGCGCGCGGCTCGAAGCTCCCCGTCGTTCTCTTGACGTCTCGAGACACCGAGGTCGACGAGATCCTCGGCTTCGATCTCGGCGCGGACGATTTCGTCTCGAAGCCCTTCTCGACACGCGCGCTGCTCGCCCGCGTCGCCGCGCTCCTTCGGCGAGAGGCGGCCCGTGAAGACGGGCCGCAGGCGCAGGCCGCGAGCGCAGGAAAAACGGCGCTCGTGTGCGGAGACCTCACGCTCGACACCGAGCGGGTCGAGGCCCGCCACCGCGGGACGGCGCTCACCGTGACGATGACCGAGTTTCGACTGCTCGAGGCGTTCGTTCGGCGGCCCGGCGTCGTGCTCTCGCGCACGCGGCTGCTCGAGCTCGCGCGGGGCGACGACGGCGTCGTCGACGATCGCCTGGTCGACACCTACGTGAGGCGGATTCGCCGCAAGCTGGAGGCGATCGAGCCGGGGTTCTCGGGCATCGAGACCGTCATCGGCGCCGGCTATCGACTCCGCGCATGAGTCGGCGAGACGACATTCTCCGCGAGTCGGCGCGCTACTCGCTGCGCTTGCGCGTGTTCCTCGCCGTGGCGCTCGCGGGCCTGTCGCTCCCGCTCCTCGTGTTCGTCGTGAGCCAGATCGAGCGCACCGTGCCCGAGGCGCTGTGGCGCAAGACCCTCGACGCCACCGACGCCGTGACCCTCGACGTGGAGGCCTCCGATCGCCCGTCCGAGGCGCGGGTGGTCGCGATCGCCGAGAAGTACCGGGCGCGGATCCGCGTCGTCCCGCGGGTGGGGGTGGAGGGCGCGCTCGACGTCGACCGCGACGATCCCCGGGACGCCATGCACCCGGTCGAGGCCTTCTTCTTCTTCGCCCGCTCCAACGACACTTCGAGAGACTACGACTCCATCACCCCCATCCTCGCGCGGCCCGAGGTCTCCTACGCGCTCGCGCGCGGCCTCTACATCGACTGCGCGCGCGATGGCCTCCGCGTGTGCCACGCCACGCGGCCCGCGCGCGACAGGGAGAGCCGCGCGTGGGTGGTGTACGTCGACAAGAGCTCGGCGCGCCCCGTCGAGGAGGTGTACCTCGTGCGCCGCATCTTGCTGCGGCTCTCGCTCGTGACCGCGCCGCTGGCGATGGCGCTGGGCTTCTGGGCGGCGCGAAGGGTGACCGCGCCGATCGCGCGACTCCGCCGGCAAGCGCTGGAAAAAGCGAGCTCCGAGAGCCCCAACGCAGACCTGGCCGAACACGCCGACGAGGTGGGGGACCTCGCCTCGGCGCTCAATTCGCTCCTTGGCGCGCTCGCGCGGAGGCGCGCCGAAAACGAGGCGTTCGTCGCCGACGTGGTGCACGAGATGAAGAGCCCCGTCGCCGCCATCACGGCCGTGGCCGAGGCGCTCGAGGCCCCGGTGGACGACGCGCGCCGCGAGCGACTCGCCAGCGCCCTCGGCTCGAGCGCCGCGAAGCTCGACGCGCTCGTCAGCCATTTCCTCGACCTCGCGCGGGCGGAGGCAGGCATGCCGCGCGAGGATCGCGAGCGCGTCGACCTGGCGGACCTCCAGCGCTCCGCGGTCGCGCGCTTCGCGGAGGATCCTCGCTATTCGGGCGTCCAGTTCTCCGCCGAAGCGCGCGGCCCGCACCTCGTGTTTGGCGTCCGCCGGAGACTCGATGCGCTCGTTCGGGAGCTCCTCGACAACGCGGCGTCGTTCGCCGGTGCGCGAGGGGAGCCGGGGCTCGTGCAGGTGTCGCTCACGACGACCCACGAGGGCGGGAGAGAGGTCGTCCACCTCGACGTTCACGACAACGGCCCGGGCATCCCGCCCGAGGCCCTCCCGCGGGTGTTTCAGCGCTTCTTCACGACTCGAGGGGAGAAGCGCGGCACGGGCCTGGGCCTCGCGCTCGTACACGCCGTGGCGGTCGCCCACGGCGGCTCAGCGCGCGCCGAGACCGGCGAGCACGGCGCGACGATACGTGTGACGCTGCCCGCGCTCGCGGGGGAGCTCGCGCGGTCCGTCGAGTGCCCGACGGACGGCTGACCGGCGGCTGACCGCCGGGCCCTCAGCGCGACGGCGGAGTGAGCTCGCGCACGTCACGGATCGTCCAGTCGCGCGTCCCCTCGACGCGCCCGACGACGAGCTCGATCTCGCGCTTCGAGTCGCCTCGAGTGACCGTCACGACGGCGTTGTACTGATTCTCGTCCGCGAGTGCCGCGAGTGAGTAAGGGACGGTCACGCTGATCGAATCCCGCGTAGGGTCGAGCTTCGAGCGCGCCTCGTCCATCCACGCGCGTAGGGGTTTGTCTCTCCTCGAGACGGCTGGCTCGACCTTCGCGATCTCCGACTGCGCGATCTCCCCCTCGATCGCCGAGTTTCGGATGTACTCGAACGGCCTTATCGCGTCGACGCGAGCGACGTCTCCGAGCACCGCTTCGAGCTTCGGCGAGGCGGCCTCGAGCCTGCGGAGCGTGTGGGTCGTCGCGTAGTCACGGTACGGCCCATGATGAAGCTGACCGGCGCGGAGGGTGTCGCGCTCGTCGAGCAGGAGGGCCGCGATGCCGCGACGGATGCGCTCGTCGTCGTGGTCGACCATGGGGAGGAGGGCCGCGGCGCTCTCGACCTCGAGGACCTCTTCCTCGACGTGGACGAGCGCCTGGTACTCGTGCTCCATCACGCGTCTGAGGTTGATACGCGCCGAGAGGAGGTGAGTCGGCGTCAGGCAGAACGCGAGGAGCCCGAGCGCGAGCGCGTCGAGCTGACGTCGCAGGAGCCACGCGAACGAGCGCCGCCCCGAGAGCTTCATTCCCACTTGAATGAGCCCGACCACGACGAGCGTCGTGCCCATCATTCCGAGGATTCGGATGTTCGACAGGCCGCTCGTCGTGATGTGAATGGCGAGGCGCCGATAGGTCCCTAGCGCGAGGACGAGACCTTGGCCGAGCCAGACGAACGCGAGCGCCCGACCCAGCTTGGCGCGCGGATCATGGGCGAGCGCGCCGCGAAACAAGACCCCCACGACGACCGTCAGCGCGGCGATCGCGAGCGTGAGCCACGCCGCGCCTTGATGGGCATAGGCACGCTCGCTGACCCCGGGCGGTGGCGAGCCGGCCCAGAGATAGGCGGCGTCGAGCGCGTTGTAGAGGGCGAAGAGGGTGTTCAGCGCGAGCATCGCGTTCTGCGCGACGTTGAGCGACGTGCGGTCGGCCTGGGTGTCCGTCTCGGCGGATTCGGCTCTGCTCCACGGCCGGACGGCGGGCCGGAGCAGGAGCACGGCGCCCACGCCGATCGGGACCCAAGCGACCATGCGCTCCACGTAGGGGAGCTCGAGTGTGGAGAGCGCGCTGAGCCAACGGCCGACGAGGGGGTTCGCGAGGCCGAAGATGGCCACGAAGATCGAGACCAGCGCGAGGGGTACGACGATCGGCGCGAGGCTCCTCGTGCCCGGGCGACCCATCAGCGCGCCCCGGGCTCCCACAGCCGCGGCCCACAGTCGCCGTGGCATGGTCGTGAACGTCGAGCCGAGCGAGAGCGCGACGTCGGTCATGAACGCGCGCCGGCTCCGCAGGGTGACCGCCAGCGCGAACACGCCCAGGAGCCCGAGCAGGACGGTGCCGAGCGTGGGGGCGAGCGCACATCGAGCCGCGATGGCGAGGAACAGGAACCCGGCGATCGCGAGGCGTGTCGTCACTCGCCGTGCGCGCGCCGCGAGGACGACGATCGTCGGGGCCGCGAGGAAGAAGAACGACGCCGTGACGCCGCGGATCGAGAGGGGCTCGGGGATCTCCAGCGACCGTACGAACGCCACGTCGGCGAGGGCGACGAGGGCGACCGCGGCGACGAGCTCCCGGGGGCGCGCGGGCATCGTGCGGTGTTGTGGATAGGCGACGATCGGCTCCGACGCGGGCTCGGGCCGGTACGGGTGCGCGGCTCCCGAGTAGGCCGGATACGCCCACTCGCCGAGGGGATGCCCTTCGGCGAGAGCACCGGACGAGGCCACGGCGCCAACGGGGCGAGCGGGGCGAGCGGACGAGGCGAAGGGAATGGGGGGTCCCGACGAGGTGTTGTGCATCCACGGACGGTACCCCGCGCTCGTGGGGAGTCACGCGCCAGACCCCTTGATTCACGCATGTTTCACGGGTGTGTCGAGCCTGCGAGCGGGATTCACCGCCCGTTCACACGAGGTCCACACGCGCGTCCGGGTAGGTTCGTCAGCGCGCGCCGACGGGCCGACGGGAGGTAGTCAACGGGCTGCTCTAGCGCGGCGTCCGTTCATGCCGCACTCCCTTCGGTCGTTTGGCATAGGCACGCCGCTCGCCTCCGGCTCGCTTGCGTGTTCATGGCGACACCTCGCCTTCGGCTCGGGGCCGCCATAGACCCTCGTTCGCCCCTTCGGGGCTCACTTTCAGGTTCACGCGCGATTCACACACGATTCAACCCCTGTTCCCGCGCCCTCCGCGGTGCGTCCACGTCGCGGCCCCAGGCTCTCGAGTGGAGGTCACCCGATGAAACCGTTTCTGTCTCTGCTCGAGCTCGCGTCTCCAGGTCCCTCGGTCGATGACGTCACCGGAGCCGGGGCCACCGCCAACGCGACCAGCGCGCCCCCCGCGCCGACGCGCGCGGAGCAGCTCGCGCTCGCGTGCACCGGCCTCCTTGGAGCCGTGGGCCTCGCGGCCATCTGGGGAGTCGCGGCCAACTCGAGCGCGCCTCACGCCGTGCTCAACGCGCTGAAGGTCCCGATGCTCGTGATCGTGTCGGGCGCCGCCTCACTCCCGATCACCGCGCTCGTGTGGAAGCTCACGGCGGGGCGCGCGGCGAAGACCACGAGCCTCCTCGTCGCGTACTCCGCCGCCGCCTTCGCGGGCACGCTCGTCCTCGCGCTCCTCTCGCCGATCGTCGCACTCTACCAGCACTCGAGCGCCTTCGCGGGGCCGTGGGTCGCGCTCGGCTCGGCCGTCGTAGGCTTCGTCGGCGCGGCGTGCGTCTTCATCCGTGTGCTCCGGAAGCTGGGATCCCGGGAGGGCATCGGCCAGAACCTCGCCGTGGGCCTCCTGCTCGTGATCCAGCTCGCCACACTCTCGCAGCTCGCCTCGGTGCTCCCGCCCGTCTTCGGGCAGCGCACGGCGTTCGGTCGCGGGGTGGATGGCCTGCGCTCCCACGAGCCGAGGCCGTGAGCGGCGTGGTCGTCGTGGCGGGCCTCGCGTTCGTCACCATCGTCGCCTCGCTCGCCGTGGCCCTCGGGCGCCTCCGACGGCGCGTCGAGCTCGAGGAGGCCGAGCGGACGATCGCCGCCGAGATGGGCGATCAGGCCTGGGGGCGCTGCGGGCGCTGGGGGCGCGAGCCATGATCGCCCTCCTTCGCCTCCGCGAGTCGCTCGCCCTCGAGTCCGCGCTGCTCGGTGTCTCGGTCGTCCTCGCCCGGCTCGCCGCGCCTCGCCTCGCGAGCGCGCGCGCCGCCCGGCGGACCATCGCCGCGGTGGCCCTGTTGGTCGTGGGAGCCCACGTCGCCTGGGGCGCGCTCCCTCGTCCCTTCGCGAGCTACGGGGTGGACGTCGCGATGGCGCTGCTCCCTCTCCTCGGGCTCCTGTGCCTCAGCCTCGTGCCGTCGGTCCTCGTGGGGCGCGCGCTGAACCGTCTGCTCCTGGCTCCTGCGGTGTCGATCGAGCCTCGCGGGAGCGAGCCCACGGCTCCATCCGCCGGAGCAGACGCGCCTGCTCGCGAGCCGCGACCCGCCCGCCGCGCGATCGTCGCGATGGCGACGCTCGCGTTGCCTGCCGCGGGCCTGGGCGTGGGAGTGGCGGGGTTCGTCACCGGCGCCGCGCTCCCACGCACGCGCCGAGTGCGCATGGACTTCCCGCGGCTCCCACAGGAGCTCGCGGGACTCCGAATCCTCCAGCTCTCCGACCTCCACCTCGGCTGCACTCGCCGCCTGGACGCTCTCGAGCGCTTCCTCGCGAGCGCCGACCGCCCCGATCTGCTGATGTTGACCGGCGACGTCGCGGAGGACCTGTCGCTCCTCGCTCCGGCGCTGCACATGATCGCGGCGTTGAAGCCGCGCCTCGGCGCCTTCGCGTGCCTTGGCAACCACGAGCACTTCCACGGCGCGGCGAGCGCGCGGAGGATCTTCGAGCGCTCGGACATGGACCTCCTCGTCAACGACGCGCGCACGGTCGCCGTCGGCGACGCGCGGCTCGCGATCCTTGGAGTCGACGATCCCGTGTCGATGCGCGGCGACCTTCGACCGCGGCTCGCGCGTCACCTCGCCGGCGCACTTCAGCGCGCCGGCGGCGAGGCCGACTTTCGACTTCTCATGTCCCACCGCCCCGAGGGCTTCGATCCCGCGCATGCACGGGGCGTCGATCTCGTGCTCTCGGGCCACACCCACGGGGGACAGATCGGCTTTCACGAGAGGTCCGTGGGCGAGCGGCTATGGCCGGAGCGCTACCTCTGGGGCCCCTACTCTCGAGGAGACTCGCGGCTCTACACCACCGCGGGGTTCGGCGACTGGTATCCGTGGAGGCCGGGCTGCCCGAGCGAGGCCGCGCTCGTGGAGCTCGCTCATTCGAAGCGTTGCTGCGTGGGCTGAGCGCATCCGAGCGGCTCGTCCTCCTGTGAACCAGCCCTAACAGCCCGCTCGGGGCCTGCCGAGGCTCAGACCGCGTCCGGATCGACCCCGAGCTCACGCAGCTTCGCGGCGAGGCGCTC
>DAORJJ010000358.1:0-7090 GCA_035439005.1 Polyangiaceae bacterium
GGACTCGACTCCGTAGGCAGCAGGTACCCGCGGCGCCCCGATCGATCGACGGCGCGCAACCGAACGCGAACGCCAGCGCGACGGCCGCGCCGCAAGCGCGCGACGCCACGGAGCGGCTCACCCGCCGAGCAGCGTCTTGGCGATGACCATGCGCTGGATCTGGCTCGTGCCCTCGTAAATCTGGAGGATCTTCGCGTCGCGCATGAGCTTCTCGACCGGGTACTCCTTCGTGTAGCCGTTGCCGCCGAAGATCTGCACCGCGTCGATGGCGGTGGCCATGGCCGCGTCGCCGCCGAAGGCCTTCGCGCACGACGAGGTGAGGGGCGACGGCCGCTTCTTGTCGAGCGCCCAGGCGGCCTTGCGCACGAGCAGCTGCGTGGCCTCGATGCGGATGCCCATCTCGGCGAGCATGAACTGGATGGCCTGGTGGTTGGCGATCGCGGTGCCGAAGGTCTTCCGCTCCTTCGCGTACGCGACGCACTCGTCGAGGCAGCGCCGCATCAAGCCCACCGCGCTCGCGCCGATGTCCGGGCGGGTGGTGTTGAACGTCTCCATCGCGAGCTTGAAGCCCTGGCCGGCCGGCGCGAGCAGCTGGCTCTTGTGCACCTTCACGTCGGTGAGGCTCAGCGTGCAGGTGTCGCTCGCGCGCTGGCCGAGCTTGTCTTCGTGCTTGCCGACCTCGAAGCCCTCGGTCTCGCGGTCGATGATGAACGCCCCGATGCCCCGGTGCTTGAGCGAGGGGTCTTGCGTGGCGAACACCACGAACCAGCGGGCGTAGGCCGCGTTCGTGATCCACGCCTTCTGGCCGTTCAGGACGTAGTCGTCGCCGTGCTGCACGAAGCGGCACTGCATGCCCGCCACGTCGCTGCCCGCGTTGGGCTCGCTCGTCGCGTACGAGGCGCGCACGGGCTCCGACGTGAGCATGCCGAGGTACTTCTTCTTCTGCTCGTCCGAGCCGCCGAGGATGACGGGCGTCGCGGCGAGCGTGTTGGCGGTGAGCGCGGTCTGGATGCCGGAGCAGCCATAGGCGAGCTCCTCGGTGATCATCGTGCTCTCGAGCTCGCCCACGCCGAGGCCGCCGTAGGCCTCCGGGACGGTGATGTTGACGAGGCCGTTCTCCCAGGCCGCCTCGAAGAGGCCCTTGGGGAACTCGGAGAGGCGATCGGCCTCCGCCGCGACCGGGATGATGCGCTCGCGGGCGAAGCGGCGCGCGGTGTCGATGAGGGCCTTCTGCTCGTCGGTCAGCTCGAAATCGATCATGCGGCGCAACATAGCGAAAGTTGGCCGCCGACGCACGCCCGCACGCGCGCGCTCGTGGTCACTCGCGCGCGCGGCGCTTCTTCTTCTCGACCTCGGCCCGGGCGGCGCGCGAGCCCATCACGAAGCCGAACACGGCGCCGATCATCAGCACCCCGGGGATGAAGATGAAGTGCTCCGGGCCTGGGGTGCCCATCAGGCGCCCTCGGCGGTGGCCGGGCCCTCGGCCTCCGCGGCGGCGGCGGTGACCTTCGCGCTCGGGGGCTTCTTCGCGGCCGTCGCCTCGAGCCGCGCGGCGGCCAGGTCGACGACGCGCTCGAGGTCGTCGAGGCGCGCGTGGAGGCGCGCCTGCTTGCGCCACGAGAGGGCGATAAAAGCGAGCAAGAACAGCCAGATGGCCACGTACGCCTCGACGAGGAGCACCTGGCCGCTGTGCACCTCACCGCCCTCCACCGCCTGGAAGGTGGTGGCCCGATCGGCGGGCTTGTCGGAGGGAGCGCTCGGAGCAGGCGGAGGCGGCGGCGAGGGGACGAGGTCGAGGCGCATGGGTCAGGCTTCCGTTCGTTCGTCGAGGCCGAGATCGATCGCGTCTTCTTCGAGGCGGGAGAGGCGGCTCTCGACGAGGAGCACCCTCACGCGGGCCCAAAGGAGCGCGACCGTGAGGAAGGTGAAGCCCGCCATGCCGAGCCAGAACGCGAGCTTCATGTCGGGGTGCTGGAGGCCGCCGCCTTGGCTCGTGACGACCGTGGGGTGCTGGCCACCCCATTTTTGTACGCTGAAATGGATGATCGGCAGGTTGGCGGCGCCGAGAATGCCGAGGGCCGCGGCGAAGCGACGCTCGCCGGGCCCGTCGCCCGTGAACGCGCGGAGCACGAGGTACGCGACGTAAATGAGGAAGCTCAGCATCGCCGTGGTGAGGCGGGGATCCCACGTCCAGTAGAAGCCCCAGGCCTTCGCCGCCCACAGCGGCCCGGTGACGAGCACGCACAGCCCGTACACCACCGAGAGCTCGGCCCCGGCCTTCGCGATCGCGTCGGCGCGGTCGGTGGGGCGGAGCAGGTACGCGACCGAGCCGGCGAAGCACGCCGTGGCGCCGAGGTACATGCTGTAGGCCGACGGGACGTGGAAGTAGAAGATCTTCTGGACGATGCCCATCGTGCGCTCGGTGGGCGCGCGCAGGAAGGCCACGTGGATCGTGCCGAGCACGAGGGCCGCCGACACGAGGAGCAGCGCCGGGAACGCGAGGCCGACGCGCGGCTCGCTCGCCCGCGCCGCAGCGGGGGCCTTGCTCGGTGCCGCGAGGGTGTCTCCGGGCGCGCTCATGTGCGGCGCATGGTACCACGGACCGGGCCAGCGCGGCGGCCCTTCGCGCGTCGCGAGGCGAGGCGGCGAGCCGGTCAGGCCCGCAGGATGCCGCCGAGCTTGCGCGGCGCGACCGTGGCCGCCGTGTCACGCAGGAACACGAGGTTCACCGCGTTGATGGCCACGTGCGCCAGCACCGGCCCCGCGAGGCTGCCCGTGAGGCGGAAGATCGCGGCGAAGGCGAGGCCCATGAGGGTGGCCCAGCTCGCCCACACGAAGCGCGCGCGGCCGGGCACCTGGTGCAGCACGCCGAAGAGGAGGCTCGAGGCCACGACGCCGAGCGCCGGCACGAGCAGCCCGCGGAAGAAGAGCTCCTCGCCGAGGCCGCTCATCACCGCCATGCCTAGCAGCTGACCGGTGGAGGCGTCCTTCACCGCCGGCCGGAGGCTCTCGTGGAGGCGCCGGGCCCACATGAAGCGGCGGACGAGCCAGCGGGTCGCGACCACGGTGAGCACGGCCAGCGCCGCGCCGAGGGCGAGGCTCACGGCCACGAGCGCCGCCGCGCCGAGCGGGAGGCTGGGCGTGGTGATGAAGGGGCTCTCGCCGCGGAGCGCCGCGAGCCCGAGCGCGACGACGAGGAGGAGCCCGTACACGACGAGCAGGCTCGCCGTGCGCTTCTCTCCCGATCGACGCGGCCGCATGATGGTGTCGTCGCACGCCCGGCGGGGCTCTGCAAGCTCAGCGCGGACCGCCCGACGCGAAGAGGAGGTCCGCGGCCTAACGCACAACCGACGAGGTCTCGCGAGGATACGCTGGTCAATCCCGCCGCCCGCCGGTAGACTTCGGCGTCGGCGCTGCGGCCGCCCTCCTTTCCAGCGCAGCCCTCGGCTCATGACCCAGCCCACCCTCGACCGTCCGCGGCTCCTCATCGTCGACGATGAGAAGTACATCCGCGATATCCTTGCCGATTTTCTTGGCATGGAGGGGTACTACGTCCGCACGGCGTCCGACGGAGCGGCGGCGCTGAACGAGCTGCAGCAGGCGCACTACGACCTCATCATCAGCGACCTGAAGATGCCCCGCATGGGCGGCATCGAGCTGCTCGAGGCGGTGGGGGCCGCCGCGCCCAACGCGCTCACGATCATCATGACCGGCTTCGGCACGGTCGAGACCGCGATCGACGCCATGAAGCGCGGCGCGTACGACTACATCCTCAAGCCCTTCAAGGTGGAGGAGGTCATCCACGTCGTCCAGCGTGGCCTCGAGAAGCAGCGGCTCTCCGCCGAGAACATGCGGCTCCGCGAGGCCCTCTCGCTCTACAAGGTCTCCGAGGCCATCAGCGCCAGCCTGTCGCTCGAGCAGGTGCTCGCGACGGTGGGCGACACCGCGCTCACCGAGCTCGACGCGGAGAGCGTCTCCACGTGGCTCGACGACGGCGAGGGCGGCTTCTTCGAGCGCCAGCGGCTCTACGCTTCGCACCTGCCGGCCGACGTCTGCGCGCAGCTCGGCACGTTCGAGCCCGAGGCGTTCGTCGAGCACTTCGCAGGCGACGCCGTGCTCCTCGACCAGGGGACCATCGCCCCGCGCTTCTTCAAGCAGGCCCCCGTGAGCCCGGCCACGTCGCTGCTCGCGGTGCCCCTCCGCATCAAGACGCGGCTCATCGGCTGGGTGTGCCTCACCTCGTACGCGCGCACCACGCGCTTCGACGAGGGCCAGCGCAAGCTGCTCGCGATCGTGGCGGCGCGCACGTCGGCCGCGGTCGAAAATGCTCGTCTTTACGAAGACTTGCGCGCCACGTTCCAGCAGACCATCCAGGGGCTCGCGAAGGCCATCGACAAGATGGATCGCTACACCTCCGGGCACTCCGATCGGGTCGCGCTCTACAGCATGCTGCTCGCCAAGCGCCTCGGCCTCGGGCTCGACCAGGTCGAGATCGTGCGCCAGAGCGCGCTCATGCACGACATCGGCAAGATCGGGTGCGTGATGAACCTGAACAAGCCGGGCAAGCTCACGCAGGACGAGTACGAGACCTTCAAGAAGCACCCCGGGTACGGCAAGGACATCCTCGAGCCCATCAAGTTCTTGAACCCGCTCATCCCCGGCGTGTACCTGCACCACGAGCGCTGGGATGGCCGCGGCTACCCGCTCGGGCTGAAGGGCAACGACGTGCCCGTGATGGCGCGCATCGTCTCGGTGGCCGACACCTACGACGCCATGACGAGCGACCGCGCCTACCGCCGCGCCCTCCCGCACGAGGTCGCCCTCAACGAGATCGATCGCTGCTCGACCACGCAGTTCGACCCCGAGATCACCGACGCGTGGAACGAGGGAATCGAGGAGTTCCGCGAGCAGCAGCGCGCCGACGGCGTCGAGGTGCCGGAGTAGCGTCGCTCGTCGCGTGGCGCTCGCGCTCGGCCCGCGACTGTGCGAGGAGAGGGCCATGCTGGAAGACGTTCTCCGCGAGTGCCTCACCTTCGACGACGTCCTGCTCCTCCCCGCGTACAGCGACGTGCTCCCCCGCGACGTCGACACGCGCTCTCCCCTCACGCGGCGAGTGTCGCTCGCGGTCCCGCTGCTGTCGGCGGCGATGGACTCGGTCACCGAGGCGCGCATGGCCCGCGCGATGGCGCTCGAGGGCGGCCTCGGCGTGCTCCACAAGAACCTGTCCCCCGACGAGCAGGCCGCGGAGGTGCGCGCCGTGAAAGAGGCGTCCCTCGCGGCGCTCGGCCTCGCGAGCCTCCCGCCTCACGCGACGGTCGACGAGGCCGGGCGCCTGCGTGTGGCGGCCGCCGTGGGCCCGGGGCCGGATCGCGAGGCGCGCGTGGAGGCGCTGGTGGCCGCCGGGGCCGACGTGCTCGTGGTCGACACCGCGCACGGTCATTCGAAGGGTGTGCTCGACGCCGTGCGCGCCATCAAGCGCGCGCACCCCGCGCTCGACGTGATCGCCGGCAACGTCGCCACCGCCGACGCCACGCGCGCCCTGGTCGACGCGGGGGTCGACGCGGTGAAGGTCGGCATCGGGCCTGGCAGCATCTGCACGACGCGCGTCGTCGCGGGCGTGGGCGTGCCGCAGATCACCGCCATCGCCGACTGCGCGAAGGAGGCCGAGCGGGCGGGCGTGTACGTGATCGCCGACGGCGGGATCAAGCTCTCCGGCGACTTCACCAAGGCGCTGGCCGCGGGCGCGCGCACGGTGATGATAGGCTCGCTCTTCGCGGGCACCGACGAGGCGCCGGGCGAGGTCGAGCTCCTGATGGGCCGCGCCTTCAAGAACTACCGCGGCATGGGGTCGCTCGGCGCCATGGCCCGCGGCAGCAAGGACCGCTACGGGCAGGGCGGCACCGCCGACGAGAAGCTCGTGCCCGAGGGCATCGAGGGGCGCGTGCAGTACCGCGGGCACCTCGCGGCCATCTTGCACCAGCTCGTCGGCGGCCTGCGCAGCGGCATGGGCTACGTGGGCGCGCGCACGATCGACGAGCTCCGCGAGCGCGGGCGCTTCGTGCGGATCACCTCGGCCGGCCTCCGCGAGAGCCACGTCCACGACGTGACGCTCGCCGTCGAGGCCCCGAACTACCGGGGCTGACGGCGCGGGGTGACCATGAAACATCTGACCTTTCACTGGCTCGGCCGGCGCCGCTACGAGGGGGTCCACCGGCTCCAGCAGGCGCTCGTCGAGGCGCGCGCCGCCGACCAGGTGGGCGATCTCGTGCTGCTCGTCGAGCACGAGCCGGTGATCACGCTCGGGCGCAGCGCGAACGCGGAGAACGTGCTGGCCGACCCGGCCGCGCGCGCGGCGCGGGGCATCGATCTCGTCGAGACCGGCCGCGGGGGGGACGTCACGTACCACGGCCCGGGGCAGCTCGTGGCCTACCCCGTGCTCGACCTGAAGCCCGATCGCTGCGACGTGCGGCGGTACGTGCGCGACCTCGGCGAGGTGATGGTGCGCCTCGCGCGGAGCCACGGCCTCGACGCCGGCTACGTCCACGGGTTCGTGGGCGCGTGGGTCGATCTCGACTCGCCGCGGCGCTTCGACCAGGCGGCCGCCGAGGCCACCCTGGGCGGCGTGGCGGAGCCGGCGCGGCGGCTGCGGCTCGGCAAGATCGGGGCGATCGGCGTCCGCCTCTCGCGGTGGATCACGATGCACGGCTTCGCGTTCAACGTGAGCACCGACCTCGCGGGCGGCTTCGGCACGATCGTCCCGTGCGGCATCTCCGAGCACGCGGTCACGTCGCTCGCGGCGCTCGGCGTGAGCCACGCCTCCGTAGAGACCGTCGGGCGCTCGCTCGCGGTGCCGCACTTTGGCGCGGTCTTCGAGGTGAGCACGGACACGGCGACCGCCGAGGACACGCAGGCGCTCGTTCGCCGCTTCGAGCCCGCCGGCGCGCCGGCCACCGCGTGAGGTCGGGTTGCTCGCCCGCCGCGCGCCGCGTACGCTGAGCGCGTGACGCACCTCCGCGCTCTCCGCGCGCTCCTCACCGTCGTCGCCGTGGCGGGCGTGGGCGCGGCGTGCGGCTCGTCTCCGCCCCCGGAC